>CANBYM010000063.1 GCA_947373605.1 Comamonadaceae bacterium | reverse complement strand
CACGTTTTGGCTCACATCCCAATGGCTCATGTCCTGACCGACAAAGGTCTGCACTGCGTTAGCGAGCGACGGCAGCACCGGTGCCAGATAGCGTGTCAACACCGCAAACGCGTTGACCAGCACCGAGCACACCTGGTGCAGCGCCTCGTCGTTGGCAGGGTCTTTGGCCAAATCCCAGGGCTTGTTGGCGTCCACATAGGAGTTCACTTTGTCGGCCAGCAGCATGATTTCGCGGGTGGCTTTGCCATACTCGCGCGCCTCATACATGGCGGCAATGGCCGGTGCGGCGTCGCGAATCTCGCGCAGCAATGCAAAGCCCTGGATATCAAACTGCTGAATCAGGCGGCCTTCAAAGCGCTTGGTCAAAAAGCCCGCAGCGCGGCTGGCAATATTGACGAACTTGCCGATCAAATCACTGTTCACGCGGGCCATGAAATCGTCAGCATTGAAGTCGATGTCTTCGTTGCGGGCGGAGAGTTTGGCAGCCAGGTAGTAGCGCAGTCACTCGGGGTTCATGCCCAGGCTGAGGTACTTGAGCGGGTCCAGCCCGGTGCCACGGCTCTTGCTCATCTTCTCGCCGTTGTTCACCGTCAAAAAGCCGTGCACGAACACATTGTCCGGCGTCTTGCGGCCGCTGAAGTGCAGCATGGCCGGCCAGAACAGCGTGTGAAAGGTCACGATGTCTTTGCCGATAAAGTGGTACTGCTCCAGCGAAGGGTCGACCATGTAGTCGGCATAGCTTGGGCTTTGCGGGTCCAGCTCGGCGCGCTTGTTCAGCAGGTTTTTCAGTGACGCGAGGTAGCCCACGGGCGCATCCAGCCACACATAAAAGTATTTGCCCGGCGCATCCGGAATTTCAATGCCGAAGTAGGGCGCATCGCGGCTGATGTCCCAGTCGCCCAGGCCTTCACTGGTGCTGCCATCCGGATTGGTGCGCACGGTAAACCACTCTTTGATCTTGTTGGCGACTTCTGGCTGCAGTTTCCCGTCCTGCGTCCATTTCTCCAGAAACTCCACGCAACGCGGATCGGACAACTTGAAGAAAAAATGTTCCGAGTTTTTGAGTTCAGGCCGCGCGCCGGAGAGGGCGGAGTAGGGGTTGATCAGGTCGGTGGGCGCGTACACCGAGCCGCACACCTCGCAGTTGTCGCCGTACTGGTCTTTGGCATGGCACTTGGGGCACTCGCCTTTGATGTAGCGGTCAGGCAGAAACATGTTCTTCTCAGGGTCGAAGAACTGCTCGATGGTGCGGGTCTCGATGAGCGAACCATCCGCACGGTCACGCAGATCGCAGTAAATCTGGCGTGCCAGTTCGTGGTTTTCCGGCGCATCGGTGCTGTGCCAGTTGTCAAAGCTGATGTGAAAGCCGTCCAGGTACTTCTGGCGTCCGGCGGCAATGTCGGCCACAAACTGCTGCGGTGTCTTGCCGGCCTTTTCGGCGGCGATCATGATGGGCGCGCCGTGGGTGTCGTCAGCGCCTACAAAATTGACCGCATTGCCCTGCATGCGCTGAAACCGCACCCAGATGTCGGCCTGGATGTACTCCATGATGTGGCCGATGTGGAAGTTGCCATTGGCGTAGGGCAGGGCGGTGGTAATAAATAGCTTGCGGGACATGGGGAGCGGTGCTTTCAAAGCGTTTTTCGGGAACAGCCAGCGATTTTAGTCGGGGGCTATCGGCATCCGTAGCGTCGCAATTACATTACGGTAATTTCCACCCCATCAGGGGCGGCCGACAACATGAATAAAAACCGACTTGAAGCCTTTAGCGATGTGCAGGAATAACGGGGCGGAGTTCAGCGCCGCACGCGCAAAGGGTCGGAGCGCCGCTCCACAAAGGGCTTGAGGTTGGTTGGTACGTCGCTGGCGGCCTTGGAGTCTGTCCAGCCGAAAAATCGAATGACTTCGTCGCGCTGCTTTTGCGCATCGGCATAGCCCAGTGCCATCAGCTCGCTGGTGTAGCCGCTTTCAAACAACAAATAGCTGGCCAGTGCCGCGCCTTTGACGTCGGCCTTGGCTGACGACACACCCACGCCTCCCAGCATGGTGCGCACGGCGTGTGGCAGGTCTTGCACATGGCGCGAGGCCACGGCGTCCAGACGCTGGCTCGGGGCGATGACCAGCAACTCGATGGGTTTCAAGGCGCTGGACTTGCGCAATTCTTCGGGCACCAGCGTGATGGTGTGGTTGATGCGGCGCACGCGCTCGACATCTACGGCCAATGCATCCAGAAAGATGTTGGACAGCGCGTGGCCCGCAATCTGCGCGATGCTGGGGTAGGTGCTGGTGGTGTGCAGGTGCGCTTCTTCTTTGGGCTCGTGCATGCGCCCGGCACCCACCACCAGTACCTTTTCTGCACCCAAATGGATCGCAGGGGCCACAGGTGCGCTTTGGCGCATGGAGCCGTCGCCAAAGTATTCGGTATGGCCGTTGATGTGCAGCTCGGTGGCCGGAAACACAAATGGAATCGCGCTCGATGCCAGCAAGTGGGCGTGGGTAATGCGGTCACGCACGGCAAAGCGCTGCGTGCGCACCCAAGGCATCAGTCGCTTGTCACCTTCAAAAAATGTCACGTGATCGCCCGTGCTGTAACTTGAGGCTGTGACAGCCAGTGCCTGCATATGGCCTTGCCGGACCAACTCGGGCAAACGGTCCAGCGGTACCAGTCGCCTGAGCAAGTCACCCAGCGGCGTGTTGTCCAGCAGCGATTTGGGCTTGATTCGGCGGAACTTGGCCAGCAGCCACCCCGCCGAGAGCAGCGTCATCCAGGTGGCGCCGGAACGCAGCATGCTCAGGTGGTCGGCGCGGTACACCTCACCGGCATGAAATTCGCGCCAGGTTTTGGCGATCAGGCGCACTGTTGCATCAAAGTTATCCGCACCGCAGGCCAGAGCCGAGGCATTGATGGCGCCGGCCGAAGTCCCGGTAATTATGGGAAAGGGGTTGCCCTCGGCGCCCGCGCCGCACTCCAGTCGCATGTCGGCGATGGCCTCTAAAACGCCGACCTGGTAGGCCGCGCGTGCGCCACCGCCGGTGAGCAGCAGCCCTGTGGTGGAGTGGCTTGAATTTATTACACCCATGCAACGCATTATGGGACGCCGCAAAGCGTCCGCAAAGCTTGGATAAACGGGGTAAACCCGAATCCGTTGCATCTTCAGCGTTCGACCCTATGCACGGATGGGTTGCCTGCTTTCGCTAGACTCGGGGTCCTCAAGGAGTAAAGAATGGCAGTGATCGAGCAAACAATCATGGGCGCCCTGCAAAGCGTCATCGACCCCAACACCGGAAAAGATTTCGTCAGCAGCAAGTGCATCAAGGCTTTTTCCATCGACGGCGGCCATGTCCGCTTTGACCTCGAACTCGGCTATCCCGCCCAAAGCCAGACAGCAGAATTTGCTGCAGCGCTGACTGCCGCTGCCAAGACCGTCGCCGGCGTGACGGATGTCGTTGTGACCCCGCGCCTCAATGTTGTGGCCCATGCCGTACAACGCGGCGTGCAACTGTTGCCCGGCGTGAAAAACATTGTGGCGGTAGCGTCCGGCAAAGGCGGTGTGGGCAAGAGCACCACCGCCGCCAATCTGGCACTGGCGCTGGCGGCTGAAGGCGCGTGCGTGGGATTGCTGGATGCCGACATTTACGGCCCGAGCCTGCCCATGATGATGGGAATCGAAGGCCGTCCCGAGAGCGAAGACGGCAAGACCATGGAGCCGCTGGAGAACTACGACGTGCAGGTCATGTCGATCGGCTTTATGGTGGCGCCGGATGAGGCCATGATATGGCGCGGCCCTATGGCTACACAGGCGCTGGAGCAACTGCTGCGCCAGACCAACTGGAAGGACTTGGACTATCTGGTGGTCGACATGCCGCCGGGCACCGGCGACATTCAGCTCACGCTCAGCCAGCGCGTACCCATGACCGGTGCGGTGGTGGTGACGACGCCGCAGGACATTGCGCTGCTCGATGCCAAAAAGGGCATCAAGATGTTTGAAAAAGTCGGTGTGCCGATTTTGGGCATTGTGGAAAACATGGCAGTACATGTGTGCAGCAACTGCGGCCATGTGGAACACATCTTCGGTGCCGATGGTGGAAAAAGGATGGCCGCGCAGTACGGTATCGATTATCTGGGCGCACTGCCGCTGGACATGCAAATCCGCATTCAGGCGGACGGCGGTAAGCCCACCGTGGTTGCAGAACCCGACGGTGAAGTAGCCAGTCTGTACAAAGCGGTGGCACGCAAGGTGGCATTAGCCATTGCCGCGAAAAACAAAGACTTTTCCAGCAAGTTCCCCAGCATCACGATCAGCAAAAACACCTGAAGCGGAGCGCGCGGCAGACCATGAACCTCCTGTCCTCCCTGCGCTATCTGGTTGCCCTGAACGAGCACAAGCACTTCGGTCGTGCCGCGCAGGCCTGCCATGTCACGCAGCCTGCGCTATCCAATGCCATCCGTGCACTGGAGTCGGAGTTCAACGTGGTCATCGTCAAGCGCGACCGTGCTTTTGCAGGGCTCACACCAGAAGGCGAGCGGGTGCTGGCTTCGGCGCAGTACATGCTGCGCGAACATGCCAACTTGCAGAACGCGCTCAAGAGTGAGGCACACCTCCCACGTGGTCCCTTGCGTATTGCGGCGGTGCCCACGGCGGTTCCGATTGCATCGCGCTTTGCCGCCATGTTGCACGCACGCCATGATGGCATACGGCCCGTGGTGTTGTCGCAAAGCTCATCAGAGCTTGAGCGGGGCCTGGACGATCTATCGATTGATCTAGCACTGGGCTACAGCCAGCGTATGCGGGTGAAGGAATTGCGCCTGACGGCGTGGCCCCAGTACACCGAGCATTATTTTTTGTTGCGCCGCGCGCCGAAGTTACATGCAAAAGGATTACAGATCGGCAAGCCTATGCATTGGCGCGATGCGGCGCAGTTGCCCTTGTGCCTGCTCACACCTGAGATGCACAACCGCACGATTGTCGATGCGGCCTTCCAAACTGCCGGCGTCACGGTTCAGCCGTCCATTGAGACCAATTCAATACTGACCATCATGCTCAGCGTGGTGGACGGCAACGTGTGCAGTATTTTGCCCGGTGCATTGGTCGACACCTTGCGTGGCTACCGTGAACTGGATGCCTTGCCACTGACCGGGCCCGATGTACGCACGCCGATTGCCCTGATCTCCCATGCCTTGGCCCGGCCATCGCGTGCCTTGGAGGCCGCGTTAGTATTGGCACAGGACGGCGCATGGCTGCGCCATGCTGCAGCGCACAGTGGTTTGTTGGGGGCCGGCTGATACCCACGCAGCAGCAAATGGGGCCTATGATGTCCAACATTATTATGAGTTGTTGGATGTCAAAAAATGCGATCTCGCTCTAGTCGGGTTGGTGTTGCGGCTAAGCAGCTGGCAGGCAGTGTGTCCGGGCAATTCCGGGTCGATCCCCTTGATACGGTAGACGTTAATGGCCGGCTGTTGCCCTCGTTATACGCCGGCGGCCGGATGGTGAATCTGGACTATTCAATTCCCGACGCACTCACCCAAAAAAGCGGCGTACTGGCTACTATATTCGTGCGCATGGGTGAAGACTTTTACCGTGTGACAACTTCAGTTCGCAACCAGGCGGGGCAGCGTGCGATAGGAACACCGCTGGACCGCTCGCAACCCGCCTACCGTGATGCCCTGAATGGCAAATCCTATGTCGGCTACGCCCTCATTTTCGGACGCCAGTGCATTACCCGCTACGACCCCGTACGCGATGCGTCGGGACAGATCGTCGGTATCTTATTTGTCGGTATTGATGTCACCGACAGCGCGCCTTTGGGGTCGGCCGCGCTGATGGCAATGCGCATTGGCGGATTCAGTGCAGCTCTGAATGTTGCGTGGGTGCTACTGATTGCTGACGGGGCGCTGAATATTTTTCATGCGTTCATTGCCGTGTTTTTCACCCTACTTGTCGCGGGGGTGACATTCTTTTGCATGCGGCGTTTCGTGTTGCAGAGCATTAACCAGGGTCGCCTTGCGGCCCAACGTCTGGCAGTCGGGGACCTGATGAATCAGGTGCATGTGTCGTCCGGTGACGACCTGGGTCAGCTGCTGCTGGCCATCAACAGCATCAGCGTGGGACTCAACGGCTTGGTGGGTAATGTGCGAAGTGCTGCGCTGAATGTGGCGCAGGGCACCAGTGAAATTGCCGATGGCAATATGGACCTCGCCAGTCGCACTGAGCAACAAGCGTCACAGGTAAATGCTGCCGCCTCGGCGGTCCATCAAATGACCTCGACGGTGGCAGAAAACGCGAGCAAAGCCAACGAGCTCCATACACTGGTCCATTCGGTCGCACAGGTCGCGACGTCGGGTGGGCAGGTGGTCGGGCAGGTAGTCAATACGATGGGTGATATCAAGTCCAACGCCGCAAAAATCAGCGACATCATCGGGCTGATTGACGGCATCGCTTTTCAGACCAACATCCTTGCATTGAATGCGGCCGTCGAGGCTGCGCGCGCAGGCGAACAAGGTCGCGGCTTTGCCGTGGTGGCTACAGAAGTACGTAGCCTGGCGCAGCGTTCGTCGACCGCGGCCAGAGAAATCAAGAACCTTATCAATACGTCGGTCCAGACGACCAATACTGGCAACGAGCTGGCGGCCCGTGCGCGGATGGCCATGGAGCAGATCACTAGTTCGATCGACCAGGTGGTGGCGTTTATTGACAGCATTGCGCAGGCTGGCAATTTGCAGCGGCAAGGTATTGAGAGTGTCAATACCAGCCTGACCCAGATTGACCAGATGACCCAGCAAAACGCTGCACTGGTGGAAGAGGCTGCTGCTGCAGCCATGAAGATGCGTGAGCAGGCCGCGGGTTTGAGTAGCGCGGTCGGTACTTTTAAAACGCATCTGTGAAGCAGGTGTTCGGTTTTATGAATGAAAGGAGGTACTTGCAATGCTGCGCTGCCGCATTTAGTTTTGTTATCGGTCGATGTAAATATTCGATTAGACCGGGGATGCCGCATCCCACATACTGCCCCCCACGCCGCAAAGGTGTTGGGACTAGAACATAAACTCGTTTGGAGACACACATGACAACTGCAACCGCTGGATTGCTGGACAAGGAACGGATCATTGCCGGTCCGGGATTTAACCGATGGCTGGTACCGCCTGCCGCACTCGCCATTCACCTGTGCATCGGAATGGCATACGGCTTCTCCGTGTTCTGGTTGCCGCTTAGCAAAGCGCTGGGCATCAAAGAAGCCATTAAATGTGGCCCCGACGTAGGTTTCCTGGGGCAATTATTTACGACCACCTGCGACTGGCAGATTTCCACCCTGGGTTGGATGTACACCCTGTTCTTTGTGCTGCTGGGTTCCAGTGCTGCGATCTGGGGCGGCTGGCTGGAGCGCGTCGGACCGCGCAAGGCCGGTGTCGTTTCGGCTGTCTGCTGGTGCGGCGGCATGTTGATCTCTGCCCTGGGGGTGTATACCCACCAGTTCTGGATGATGATCATCGGCTCCGGCGTGATCGGTGGTATCGGCCTGGGGCTGGGCTACATCTCGCCGGTGTCGACACTCATTAAGTGGTTTCCGGATCGTCGAGGTATGGCAACCGGCATGGCCATCATGGGCTTCGGTGGCGGCGCGATGATCGGTTCACCATTGGCGGCTGATCTGATGAAGTACTTTGCCACCCCAACCAGCGTGGGCGTCATGCAGACCTTTGTGGTGATGGCTCTGGTTTACTTTGTGTTCATGATGGCGGGCGCTTTTGGCTACCGCGTTCCGGAGACCGGCTGGAAGCCTGCCGGCTGGACACCGCCGCCGGCGCAAGTGAGCAACGCCATGATCACACAAAAGCATGTGCATGTGAGCAAGGTGTGGGGCATTCCCCAGTTCTGGCTGATCTGGATGGTGCTGTGCATGAACGTGAGCGCCGGTATCGGCGTGATCGGTATGTCGTCGCCCATGTTGCAGGAAGTGTTCGGCGGCAAACTGATCGGTGTGCAGGCCAAGTTCAGTGAACTGGATACCCAGGTCAAGTCCGCCGATGTGGCGCAGGTCGACTCGGCTAAAAAGCAACTGGCGGCCATAGCCACGGTTGCTGCCGGCTTCACGGCGCTTTTGAGCCTGTTCAACATTGGTGGCCGATTCTTCTGGGCCAGTCTGTCGGACAAGCTGGGGCGCAAGGTCACCTACATCGTGTTCTTTGTGCTGGGAGGGGCGATGTATTTCAGTGTGCCGGGTAGTGCGGCGGCGGGCAGTATCGTGCTGTTCGTCTCGGCCTTCTGCATCATCTTGAGTATGTACGGCGGCGGCTTCGCCACCGTGCCGGCGTACCTGGCCGACATCTTCGGCACGCAAATGGTGGGCGCAATTCACGGTCGCTTGCTCACCGCGTGGGCGACCGCTGGTGTGCTCGGCCCTGTGGTGGTGAACTACATGCGCGAATACCAGTTGGGCCTCGGGCTTCCCCGCGAGCAGGTATACAACCAGACCATGTACATCCTGGTGGGCATGCTGGCAATAGGCTTGATATGTAATTTGCTGGTGCGTCCGCTGGATGCTAAGTGGTTCATGACCGACGAAGAACTGGCCGTCGAGAAGAAGCTGGCGCACGAAAAGGCAGCGGCTTCCGAGTTGACCCGTGGTGCCGACGGTGGTGCAGACACCATTAGCCCCTCAGTCGTGGTAATGGCCTGGGCCGCAGTGGGTATTCCACTGGCTTGGGGCGTGTATCGCACGCTCTTGAGCGTGGCGAAGTTTTTTGCCTGATTAGCGGACAGCCTGCAGCCACGCCCCCATGGCTAGGTTGCAGGCATGTTTACCCAAGTGCATTGGGCCTGTCGGCCCAGTGCGCTGCGGTGAACGTGGATCCCGTACCCCATCTACCTTAAGTAGTTGAAAGCAACAATGTCTGAAGTCAAAAATTTCCCAGGGTCTGCTGTGCAGACTACCGTGCTTGGCAGCGTGGATGACATGCGCAAACGCATCCGCCAGAAAAGCAAACTCAAAGGCCGCCAGCCTGAAGACGCCGCATTGCTTGACGTGCGTGCCCTATTGGGCGCTGCGCCACACCGGCGCGATTTGCTGATTGAACATTTGCACAAACTCAACGACGCCTACCGCTGCCTGCATGACCGCCATTTGGTGGCGTTGGCCAAGGAGATGAACATCCCCATGGCCGAGGTGTTTGAAGTGGCGACCTTCTACCACCACTTCGAAGTGGTGCGAGGTGACGAAGCTGCACCCGGATTGACCGTTCGTGTGTGTGACGGCCTGAGTTGTGAACTTGCGGGTGCGCAAGACCTGCTTAAAAAGTTACCAGCTATTTTGGGTAATGGCGATGTGCGTGTCATTCCCGCACCATGCCTGGGCCGTTGCGAGCAGGCACCGGTGGCTGTTGTCCATCAAAATCCGGTGCCGCAGGCGACTGTGGAGAACGTGGCGGCCTTGGTCAAGTCCGTCGGTGCACGACATCCCGCTGCAAAAACTGATGTGGTTTTCGAGGCTGCTGCCTTGGCCGAGCGCAGTGTGTCACCTGAGCCGCATGCGGTGCAGGTCGCGCCCGGTTACACCGGCTATGAGGCCTATCGCGCGCAAGGCGGCTATGCTTTGGCGGCGGCGTTGGTCAACGGCGAGCAGGACGTAGAAGCAGTTATCAAGGCCATGGAAGACTCGGGCCTGCGTGGCTTGGGCGGCGCAGGCTTTCCAGCGGGGCGTAAGTGGCGCATCGTGCGGGATCAACCTGCACCGAAGCTGATGGCAGTAAACATTGACGAAGGCGAACCCGGTACCTTCAAAGACCGCACCTATCTGGAGCGTGATCCGCATCGCTTTTTAGAAGGACTCCTGGTGGCGGCGCAAGCGGTAGGCATTGATGCCTGCTACATCTACCTGCGTGACGAATACCACGGCTGCCGCGCCATTCTCGAGACGGAGCTGGCTCGGCTGCAAGCCAACCCGCCGTGCCCTTTGCCCACCATTGAACTTCGTCGCGGTGCAGGTGCCTACATCTGCGGCGAAGAGTCCGCCATGATTGAATCCATCGAAGGTAAGCGCGGTGAGCCACGCATGCGCCCGCCTTACATCGCGCAAGTGGGCTTGTTCGGCCGACCCACACTGGAGCACAACTTCGAGACCCTGTACTGGGTGCGCGACATTGTGGAAAAAGGCCCGCAGTGGTTCAGCAGTTTCGGTCGCAACGGTCGCAAAGGCTTGCGCAGCTTTAGCGTCAGCGGGCGCGTGAAATTCCCTGGCGTCAAGTTGGCACCGGCGGGCATTTCGGTGGCTGAGTTGATCAACGAATACTGCGGCGGCATGCTGGAGGGGCACACTCTGTACGCTTACCTGCCCGGCGGGGCATCGGGTGGGATTTTTCCGGCCAGCCTGTCGGATGTGCCGCTGGACTTTGACACCATTCAGCCGCATGGTGGCTTTATCGGTTCCGCCGCCGTCATCGTGCTCAGCCAGCATGACAAGGCGCGCGATGCAGCGATCAACATGATGCGCTTCTTCGCCCACGAGAGTTGCGGCCAATGTACCCCGTGCCGTGTAGGGACTTCCAAAGCTGCCAAACTGATGGAAGCGCCGGTGTGGGACCAACAGACGCTGGAAGACTTGAATGTGGTGATGACTGATGCCTCCATTTGCGGCCTCGGCCAGGCAGCGCCCAACCCGGTGCGCTGTGTCCAGAAATACTTTGCCCATGAGGTGGCCTGATATGAACGCACCGACCAAACTTGTTGAAGTAACACCGCAAGTCATCACCTTCCACCTGGACGGCAAACCCGTTGAAGCGTTTGAAGGCGAGTCAATCCTCAAAGCTGCCGAGCGCAGTGGCGTCTGCATCCCCCACCTTTGCTACAAAGATGGCCTGCGTGCCGACGGCAACTGCCGCGCCTGCGTGGTGGAAATTAAAGGCGAGCGCACGCTCGCACCGAGCTGCTGCCGCACGGCGACGGCCGGCATGGAAGTGCAAGCCCAGAGTGAGCGCGCAGTCAAGAGCCAGAAGATGGTGCTGGAGATGCTGCTCTCCGACATGCCCGACACCGGCTACAAATGGAACGACGCAGATGCAAGCGCCAAGGATGTCGGTCAACACGGTGAGTTGAGCGAATGGGCCAGCCGCATGGCTGTCACGGTGCGCCCCGAACTCAAAGCCTTGCGCCGCGAGCAGCCCAAGAGTGATATGTCGCACCCCGCCATGGCGGTGAATCTCGATGCCTGCATTCAATGCAACCGTTGCGTGCGTGCCTGCCGCGAAGAGCAGGTTAACGACGTCATCGGCTATGCCATGCGCGGCTCGCACAGCGAGATTGTGTTCGACTTGCACGACCCCATGGGCGACAGCACCTGCGTGGCTTGCGGCGAATGTGTGCAGGCCTGTCCCACGGGCGCGCTGATGCCAAAATCACAAGTGGGCAGCCAGATCGTGGACAAAAAAGTGGACTCCGTGTGTCCGTTTTGTGGCGTAGGCTGCCTGCTGACCTACAACGTTAAAGACAACGTCATCGTCAGCGTAGACGGGCGCGACGGCCCTGCCAATCACAACCGCCTGTGCGTGAAAGGCCGCTTCGGATTCGATTACGCAGCCAGTCCCCAACGCCTGACAGTGCCGCTGATTCGCAAAGAAGGTGTCGCCAAAGATCCGGAGCTTTTGAATAAGCTCAATGACAACTCGGCCCATTGGTCCGACGTATTCCGCGAAGCGACCTGGGAAGAGGCACTGTCGCTGACCTCGGGCAAGCTCAAGGGTCTGCGGGATACCTATGGCCACAAAGCACTTGCAGGCTTCGGCTCTGCCAAGGGCAGCAACGAAGAGGCCTATCTGTTCCAGAAGTTGGTGCGTACCGGCTTCGGTAGCAACAACGTAGACCATTGCACACGCCTGTGCCATGCCTCCAGCGTGGCGGCATTGCTCGAAGGTGTGGGTTCGGGAGCGGTGAGCAACCAGGTCAATGACGTGGAACATTCGGACCTGATTTTTGTCATCGGTTCCAACCCGACCTCCAACCACCCTGTGGCGGCCACCTGGATGAAGAATGCCGCCAAGAAGGGCGCGAAAATTGTGCTGGCGGACCCGCGCATTACCGACATCGGCAAGCACGCGTGGCGCACCCTGCAATTCAAGGCAGACACCGACGTGGCCATGCTCAATGCGTTGATTCACGTGGTGATTGAAGAAGGACTGGCCGATCAGGACTTCATTGCCAAGCGCGCCAGCAACTTTGAGGCGCTGCGCGAAAACGTGAAGGGCTACAGCCCAGAAGCGATGGAGCCGATTTGCGGCATCCCCGCGCAAACACTGCGCGAAGTGGCGCGCGCATTTGCCAAGGCCAAGGGCGCGATGATTTTGTGGGGCATGGGTGTGAGCCAGCACGTGCACGGCACGGACAACGCGCGCTGCCTGATCGCGCTGGTCACTGTGACCGGCCAGATCGGCAAGCCCGGAAGCGGCCTGCATCCCTTGCGCGGCCAGAACAACGTGCAAGGCGCATCCGACGCAGGTCTGATCCCCATGATGTTCCCCAACTACCAGCGCGTGACCAACAAGGCCGCACATAGTTGGTTCGAGAATTTCTGGGACACCAAGCTGGACGACCAGCCCGGTTATACGGTGGTTGAAATCATGCACAAAGCGCTGGCACCGGACAGTGACCCGCACAAGATTCGCGGCATGTACATCATGGGTGAGAACCCCGCCATGAGCGACCCCGACCTGAACCACGCCCGCCACGCCATGGCCAGCCTGGAGCACATGGTGGTTCAAGACATCTTCATGACCGAGACCGCATGGCTGGCCGACGTTGTACTACCCGCTACCGCGTGGCCCGAGAAGGACGGCACGGTCAGTAACACCGACCGCATGGTGCAACTCGGCAAGCAGGCAATTGACCCACCCGGTCAGGCCAAGCCGGACTTGTGGATCATTCAGCAAATTGCCGAACGCATCGGCGCCTATGGCGAATCGTTGACGGGTTCCTTGCCTGTCGGGTCCCGTCCTTTGGCGTGTGGCTACGAGGGCGAGATGGACGGTGTAGCCGAGGTGTACGAGGAAATGCGCCAGGCCATGCATGAAGCCATTTCGGGCATCACCTGGGAGCGTTTGCAGCGTGAGTCCAGCGTGACCTACCCCTGCCTGACGGCGGACGATCCGGGCGCGCCCACCGTGTTTATTGACGCATTCGCTACGGATGACGGACGCGTACATCTGGTGCCTGCCGACATCATTCCGGCCAACGAGCGCCCGGATGCGGATTTCCCGTTTGTGCTGATTACCGGTCGCCAGTTGGAGCACTGGCACACCGGCAGCATGACGCGCCGCGCAACGGTGCTGGATGCGATCGAGCCTATGGCTACCGCGTCGTTGTGCGGTGATGACTTGAACGCTTTGGGCTTGAGCGCAGGTGATGTGATTACCGTGCAATCGCGCCGCGGGCAGGTTGCCATCCATGTACGCCGCGATGACGGAACGCCCAAGGGCGCGGTGTTCATTCCATTCGCCTACTACGAGGCAGCGGCCAATCTGATGACCAATGCCGCGCTCGACCCGGTGGGGAAAATTCCGGAGTTCAAGTACTGCGCAGTGGCCATCCGCCGCGGCGGCACGCCCGGCAAGTCGGGCTACGGCACGGCAGAGCTGGCCGCGTCATACTGAGCATCAGGCCATGTCCACCGCACCGTTTCTCACCGAAGCAAAGGCGCCGCTGACCCACACGGTCAGCGTAGTTAATGAGTTTGGAGAGCATTACGAACTGGCCATTCCCTCAGAGCGGGCATTGACGGTTTATGTGGACAAGCGCGAGCTGATCACGCTGATGACGCTGGGCGAACACCCGGAGTGGCTGGTGTTGGGCTACCTGATTAACCAGCGCCTGATCCGCAGCGCCGAAGAAGTGGAGTCCATCACAGTGGACTGGGAAGTAGGCGCGGCCGCCGTCAAAACGCGCGGCGGCATTGTTGATCTGGCGGCCAAAACGGCCAAGCGCGTGGTCACCACCGGATGCGGACAAGGCAGCGTGTTTGGCGACCTCATGGCGGGGCTGGACAGCATTCAGCTGCCTGACACCGGCATCACGCAAGGTGAGCTGTACACCATCGTCAACGCCATCCGCCTGCACGAAAGTGTGTACAAGGCTGCGGGGTCGGTACATGGTTGCGGCCTTTTTATGCGCGACGAGATGCTGCTGTTTGTCGAAGACGTGGGCCGCCACAACGCCATCGACACGATTGCGGGCTGGATGGCTTTGCAACAGATGGCCAGCACCGACAAAGTGTTCTACACCACCGGCCGCCTGACCAGCGAGATGGTCATCAAGGCCACGCAAATGGGTGTGGCCGTGGTGATCTCGCGCAGCGGCATGACGCAAATGGGCCATGCCGTAGCCCAAAGCCTGGGCCTGTGCGCCATCGGGCGCGCCACCAACAAGCGCTTTGTGTGCTTCAGCGCGCCGCAGCGCTTGACGCTGCAGCCTGAGCTGGCGGGCGTGAAATTGCGCGCTGTGGCCTAGCGCCTATTCCAGAATCAACAGGTTGTCGTAAGAGAAGTTCAAGGACACCGCTTCGCCGCGCTGCGGAAGTGTCTGGCTGGGGTCGTTAAACACGTCCAGCGAAATAGGCTGTTCGCTCGCCTTGGCGCGAATGCGCACGATGGAGCCTAAAAAGCTCACTTCGTCTACCACGGCATTCAAGGCGTTTTTACCCGCCTGTGGCGCACCCAAGGTGATGGCTTCGGGCCGGATCGCGACCATGCACTGCTGACCACTTTTCAGATTGCCTAGCGGGTTGCTGGTGGTGAGCACATGGCCTGCAATACGAATGCTGCTATTGGCTGCGTCCACCACCTCGGCCGGCACTTGGTTGAGCGTGCCAATGAAGGACGCTACAAAGCGGGTACGGGGAAAGTTGTATATCGCGCTGGGCGCGCCGGTTTGTTCGGAACGGCCCTCGCTCAGCACCACGATGCGGTCGGAGATGGACAGCGCCTCTTCCTGATCGTGCGTTACAAACACTGTAGTGATGTTGAGTTCGCGTTGCAGAGCACGGATTTCTTCGCGCAGCGAGATGCGGATCTTGGCGTCCAGCGCCGACAGCGGCTCGTCCAGCAACAACACCTTGGGCTTATTGGCAATCGCACGCGCCAGCGCCACACGCTGCTGCTGGCCGCCTGACATTTGCCAAGGATAACGGTCTGCCAGCGCATCGAGTTTGATGAGTGACAGCATCTCTTTGACGCGCGTATCGATATCACCGGGTGCCATGCCTGCCACCTTCAGTCCGAAGCCGATATTGCCGGCTACCGTCATATTGGGGAACAGCGCATAGGATTGAAACACCATGCCGACATTGCGCTGGTTAGTCGGCACGTGGGTGACGTCTTTGCCGTCAAACACAATGCGCCCGTTGCTGGGGGTTTCAAACCCGGCCAGCATGCGCAGGATCGTGGTCTTGCCGCAGCCCGAAGGCCCGAGGAAGGTGATGAACTCGCCTTTCTCGATAGAGATCGAAAAGTCGTGCACGGCGGTTTGGGTGCCGAAGCGTTTTTGAAGATTGGAGATTTCCAGGAAAGCCATTGCGCGGGTCTCAGGTTTCAATTAACGGGTGGGACGGCTGTGCTTGTTGCGACCAAACACATTAATCAGGCCCATCGAGGCCCAGGTGATGATGAAGGCAATAACCGCCAATGCAGAAGGCTCATAGGCACGGTTGGCACCGATGAGTTGCAGGTAGGGGCCAAAGGCTGGGCGGTCCAGCAGGCTGGCCATGGTGAACTCGCCGATGACCACCGCAAAGGTCAGGAATGCGCCCGACAAAATGGCCGAGGTGATGTTCGGAAAAATCACCCGCAGCAAAATAGTCGCGCGGCCTGCACCTAACACTTCGGCGGCCTCGGTCAGCGTGCGCACATCAATGGTTCGCAAGCCCGTATCCACCGAGCGGTACATATAGGGCAGTGACAGGGTTACATAACTGCAGACCAGCAAAAAATCTGTCGCCCGCTCGCTGCCGGTGAGTGGAATGATAGAGCTGCTGTTGTACATGCGCAGGTAGCCGAACACAATCACGATGGCCGGAATCACCAGCGGCAGCAAGGTGATGAACTCTACCAAAGGACGCAGCTTCGGCATGCGCAAATGCACCCAGTACGCGGTAGGCACGACAAGCAATACTCCGACCACAATGGTGGCCAGCGCCATGACGATGGAGTAGCTGAAGGTGGTCTGGAACTGCGGGTCGGCAAATACAACCTCATAGGCTTCAAAGCTGTATTCGCCACGCTTCATGCGCAGGCTGAATTCAAACGTGGCAATCAGCGGCAGCAAAAAGTAAGTGCAGCCCACCGCCATAGCGATCCACGCGCCCAGGCGGGACTCTTTGGGGGCGTTGGTGCTCATGCGTTCCTCCGGTCGGTCTTGCTGCGCAGAACCATGTAGCCAGTGTTTGCGAGTCCGGTAATGACGATCATGCCAAGCGCCATGGCATAGCCCAAATTGGGGTTGTGCAGCACGTCGCCACGAATCTGTGCGTACAGCATGATGGGCACGATGTTGAGCGAGCTGCCGGTGAGTGCATAGGCGGTTGCCACTGCACCGAATGCGTTGGCAAACAGCAGTAGTGTGGCACCCACAATGCTGGGCCACAGCACGGGAAGTGCGATGTAACGCCAGTACTGCACCGTGGTGCCACCCAGGCAGTCGCACGCCTCGCGCCATTCTTTTTTCAAGCCTTCCAGTGCCGGTGTGACGATGAGCACCATCAGCGGAATCTGAAAATACAAATAGGTAATGGTCAACCCCAGAAAGCTCAGGATGCTGAAGCCGGTGGAGTAAATATTGACGTCAAAATATTTGCGCAGCAGCACGGTGACCAGGCCCATGCGCCCCAGCGTTGAGAGGAAGGCAAACGCAAGTGGCACCCCGGCAAAGTTGGAGGCCACGCCGGAAAACGTCATCAGCGTGGGGCGAATCCATGCCGGTAACTTACCTAGCACTGCGGCCCAGGCCAATACAAAACCCAGCAAGCCGCCGCCCAGGGAGGAGGTAATACTGATCTTGAAGCTGATCCAGTAGGCATCGAGCACATTGGCCTCAAACAGGTCCTTGATATTGAGCAGTGTGAAGTTGCCCTGCGCGTCCTGAAATGCGCCAACCATCAGGTACATGGTGGGTAGCAACAGGAACAACGACGCAAAGACAAAAAACGGCAGCACACCCAGAACGCTCAGGTTCAAGGGCTTGCGAGTTCCTTGCGCAACAGGTGGCGGTGAAAGGGTGGGACTGGAAGCAGACACGAATAACTCACAAAAGTCAGAACACAGGTTGCAAACAAAATCGGGCATGACCAAGGCGGTCATGCCCGAGGTGCATGGCTAGCGCGGCAAATTATTTCACCGTTGCGCCCACTACAGCATCCCATTGCTTGGTGATGACTTCCTTGGCTGCACCTTGTTGGTCCAGCGTTGGGAAGGCAGCCTTAGCGTAAGCGGCAGCCGGTGGCAATTTGTCCAACGAAGCTTTGGTGAACTTGTTCTTAGCTACCAGATCGTTAAAGCGGATCGGGTGGCAATAGCCGTTGAGCAGACCTTGTTGGCCTTCATCAGAATACAGGTATTCCAGCCACAGCTTGGCAGCATTGGGGTGCGGAGCGTAGGCGCTGATGGCCTGCACATACACACCTGCTACGACGCCACTCTTGGGCACAACCACTTCTACCTTGGGGTTGCCTTTAAGCTTGTCGCGGTCAGCCAGTGCGTTGTAGTCCCAGCTAATGATGATCGGCGTAGTGCCCTGCGCCAATGAAGCGGCCTTGCCGATCACGGGAACAAAGTTGCCTGCCTTGTTCAGGTCAGCGAAGAATTTCAGTCCGGTTGCTGCGGCTTTGGATGCATCACCAGCGGCACCGCTCAGGCCTGCGGCGTAAACACCTTGAATGGCCTGGTTGGAAGCGCGTGGGTCACCGGCAAGCGCGACAGCGTTCTTGTATTCAGGCTTGAGCAGGTCGGCCCAATCTTGAGGAACTTTGGTCACCAGATCGGCATTGACCTGGAACGAAAGCACGCCGTAGTAGTCACCGTACCAGAAACCTTCCGGGTCTTTGGCGCTATCCGGAATGGATGCCCAAGTGGACACCTTATAGGGCTGAATCAGGCCGGCAGCTTTGGCGCTGGGGCCGAACGACAGACCGACGTCAATCGTGTCAGGCGCTTGCGGGCCCTTGTTGTCTTTGTTGGCCTTGATGGCTTCGACTTCATCTCCGGAACCTGCATCGGGGTTGAGTTCGTTCACCTTGATACCGTACTTCGCCTTGAACGCGTCAATGATCGGACCGTATCCGCACCAGCTGCGCGCCAGTGCGATCACTGTGAGCTGGCCTTCGGCCTTGGCGGCGGCAACGAGCGCGTCGGATTGCGCCAGTGCGCCTTGTGCGCTGCATACGGCGAGTGTGGCGATGGCGAGGGAGTGGAGTGCGTAGCGAGACATAACGATTTCCTTTATGAAGTTGCCCCTGAAGTGTGGCGATAAAAAATGTCAGTTCCGTGACAAACAGTTTACACATTGCGGCCATTTCAAACGCACAATAGCCAACTTTTTTGCGGCGTTTCAAAACAGCAACAGGATAAAAAAGGGTAAACCCGCATAGCGCGGGATTGGTGCGTTGCACCATGGTTGAACATCAGAGGAAAAAAGTAGATGGATCAGGATTTTGTAACGATGACCATGCACCTGGTCGGTGCCATGGTAGTGGGCGGTGTGATTGGTCTGGAGCGCAGCTACCACGGACGCCCGGCGGGCTTTCGCACCCATACGCTGGTGTGTCTGGCGGCCAGTTTGCTGATGCTGGTA
>CANBYM010000062.1 GCA_947373605.1 Comamonadaceae bacterium | reverse complement strand
GATTGCGCAAGCGTGGTGATGGCGTCGGTGCTGGGCATTGACCAGAAATACGGCGTCAAGTTCGTGCTGAGCAAAGAGGCCAGCTGGGCCGGTGTGCGTGACAAGCTGGTCACCGGTGAATTGGACTTCGCACACGTTCTTTACGGGTTGGTGTACGGCGTGCATCTGGGCATTGGCGGGCCGAAAAAAGACATGGCCGTCCTCATGACACTCAACAACAACGGCCAGGCCATTACCTTGTCCAAAAAGCTGGCCGATAAAGGTGCGGTAGACGGCCCTGGCCTTGCCAAGCTGATGCAAACCGAAAAGCGCGAATACACCTTTGCCCAGACATTCCCGACCGGCACCCACGCCATGTGGCTGTACTACTGGCTGGCGGCCAATGGCATCAACCCGATGAGTGAATCCAAGGTCATCACCGTACCTCCACCGCAAATGGTGGCGAATATGCGCGTAGGCAATATGGACGGCTACTGTGTCGGTGAGCCCTGGAACCACCGCGCCATCATTGACGGAATTGGTGTAACCGCCGCTACAACCCAGGACATCTGGAAAGACCATCCTGAAAAAGTATTAGGCACCACCGGCGACTTTGTCAAAAAATACCCCAATACCGCGCGCGCCGTGACAGCGGCCGTTCTGGAAGCGGGCAAGTGGATTGACGCTGGACTGCAAAACAAAAACAAGATGGCCGAAACCATTGCTGACAAAAGCTATGTGAACACCGGCGTTGACGCGATCAACCAGCGCATTCTTGGCCGCTATCAAAACGGCATGGGCAAGACCTGGGATGACCCCAACTACATGAAGTTTTACAACGACGGCGCAGTGAACTTCCCCTACCTGTCCGATGGCATGTGGTTCCTTACCCAACACAAGCGATGGGGCTTGCTCAAAGAACATCCCGACTATCTCGCGGTGGCCAAGCAGATCAACCAGATTGACATTTACAAGCAGGCAGCAGCTGCCACGAAAACGCCACTGCCCAAGGAAGCGATGCGCAGCTCGAAGTTGATGGATGGCGTGGTGTGGGATGGCAAAGACCCCAAGAAATACGCCGACGGTTTCAAAATCAAAGTCTGAAGGATTGACCATGGTCAGCGCCGTTTTTCACTCACCTGGGGTAGCCGTACCCGCACCTGCCGCTGTATCGATGCCAACACCCGTGCCGGTGCCAGTGTCAGTCCCCTTCCCCGCACCCAGCGCGGCGGCGAGCACTCGCTTTGACTGGAACGGCCTGTTGATGTCAGTGTTGCCGCCGGTACTGGGCTTGGCCTTGCTGGTCATGATCTGGTTCGCAGTCAGCTCGGCGACTGGTGGCAGCATTCCCACGCCGCTGGATACGGCAAAGCAGGCGGTCACGATTTTTAGCGACCCGTTCTACCGCAAGGGACCGAACGACCAGGGTGTTGGCTGGAACGTGCTAATGTCACTGCAGCGAGTGGCTTTAGGGTTCGGCTTGGCCGCGTTCGTTGGCATTCCCGCCGGCTTTTTGATCGGGCGATTCGACTTTCTGAGCCGCATGTTCAATCCGCTGATCAGCTTGCTGCGGCCCGTCTCGCCGCTGGCCTGGCTTCCCATCGGCTTGCTAGTTTTCAAAGGGGCCAACCCTGCGGCGATCTGGACCATCTTTATATGTTCCATCTGGCCCATGATCATCAACACCGCAGTGGGCGTGCAGCGCGTGCCGCAGGACTACATGAACGTGGCGCGGGTGCTGAACCTGAGCGAATGGAAAATCGTTACCAAGATTCTGTTTCCTTCCGTGCTGCCATACATGCTGACCGGAGTACGGCTTGCAGTGGGCACCGCCTGGCTGGTCATCGTGGCCGCGGAGATGCTCACCGGCGGTGTGGGTATCGGATTTTGGGTGTGGGATGAGTGGAACAACCTCAACGTCAAGAACATCATCATCGCCATCTTCGTGATCGGCATCGTGGGCCTGATACTCGAATACCTCCTGATCAAAGTGGCAACGGCATTCACGTTTGAAGAGGTGAAATCATGAACGACAAATTCATCGAAGTGCAAAACGTTGCACAAACCTTTAAAACCAAAAAGGGCGAGTTTCCCGCGCTGCGTGATATCAACCTGAGCGTCGCCAAGGGGGAATTTGTGGCGCTCATCGGCCACAGCGGTTGCGGAAAATCGACCTTGCTTAATCTGATTGCCGGTTTGACCGTGCCTACCACTGGCCACCTGTTGTGCGCCAACCGCGAGATTGGAGGCCCCGGCCCTGAACGCGCCGTGGTGTTCCAGAACCATTCGCTGTTGCCCTGGCTGACCTGCTTTGAAAACGTTTACTTGGGTGTCGAGCGCGTGTTTGGAGCGGCCTCCAAAAGCACAGGGGCCGCCTCGGAAAATAAGGCGCAGCTCAAAGCGCGCACGGATGCTGCGCTTGCGCTCGTCGGGCTGACTGCTGCCGCACAAAAGCGCCCTGGAGAAATATCGGGTGGCATGAAGCAGCGCGTCGGCATTGCCCGTGCACTGGCGATGGAACCCAAAGTGTTATTGATGGACGAGCCTTTTGGCGCGCTTGACGCACTGACCCGCGCCAAGTTGCAGGATGAGCTTTTGGAAATCGTGGCACGTACCCAAAGCACGGTGGTGATGGTGACGCACGATGTGGACGAGGCCGTGTTGCTGTCCGACAAGATTGTGATGATGACCAATGGTCCGTCCGCCACCATCGGCGAAATTCTGACAGTGGATTTGCCGCGACCCCGCTCCAGGGTTGCCTTGGCAGACAGCGCGCAGTATCTGGCGTATCGCAAGGCAGTCATTGACTTTCTGTACACCCGTCAGGCCCACGTAGAAAAGGTGGCCTGATCATGGACACGACCGTGCATGCGTCAAACAAGCAAAAGTTGGTCATGGTGGGCAACGGCATGGCCGGTGTGCGTACGCTGGAAGAACTGCTGCGACTCGCCCCCGACCTCTACGACATCACCGTGTTCGGTGCTGAACCACACCCCAACTACAACCGCATTCTGTTGAGCCCGGTGCTTGCCGGTGAGCAAACGCTGGATGAGATCGTCCTCAACCCATACAGCTGGTACGAAGAAAACGGCATCACGCTGCATGTCGGCCATACGGTCACCGAGGTCGACCGCGTCAATCGCGTGGTTCGTGCGAAAAATGTTGACGGCAACATGACCGAAGCGTCTTATGACCGCTTACTGCTGTGCACAGGGTCCACCCCCTTCATTCTGCCGGTGCCGGGCAAAGACCTCGAAGGCGTGATTGCCTACCGTGACATCGCCGACACCAACGCCATGATTGAAGCGGCAACCCAATACAAGCACGCAGTAGTCATTGGTGGTGGCCTGCTCGGACTGGAAGCGGCCAATGGGCTGATGCTGCGGGGCATGAGCGTTACCGTGGTGCATGTCATGCCCACGTTGATGGAGCGTCAGCTCGACAGCGTGGCTGGCGACCTTTTGCGCAAGTCGCTGGAAGAGCGGGGCCTCACCTTTCTCATGGGTGCGCAGACACAGGCCCTTGTGGGATCAGCAGAAGGCGGAAAAAGCGGGCGCGTGAAAGCTATCCAGTTCAAGGACGGAACCGAAGTGCCGGCCGATCTAGTGGTCATGGCGGTTGGCATTCGCCCCAACACGGCGCTGGCGCAAAGCATACGCCTACATGTGGACAAGGGCATTGTGGTGACGGACACCATGCAGACGGTGACCGATGCGCGCATTTACAGCGTAGGTGAATGTGCGGCCCATCGCGGCATTGCCTATGGCCTTGTGGCGCCTTTGTTTGAACAAGGCAAGGTGGCTGCCAACCATCTGGCGCAGTACGGCATTGGCCGCTACCAGGGCTCGCTGACCTCCACCAAACTGAAGGTCACAGGCATAGACCTTTTCAGCGCCGGCAACTTTATGGGAGGCGAGAACACCGAGGAGATCGTGATGAGTGATCCCTTTGGTGGTGTGTATAAAAAGCTGGTCATTCAAGACGAAAAACTGGTAGGAGCCTGCTTATACGGTGACACCGTAGACGGCAGCTGGTACTTCAAATTGCTGCGCGACGGGCGCTCCATTGCCGATATCCGCGACAAGCTGATGTTCGGCGAAAGCAATATGGGTGATGTGGGACATGAAGGCCACAGCAAAGCGGCCAGCATGCCCGACGAGGCGGAAGTTTGTGGCTGCAATGGCGTCAAAAAAGGTGCCATCTGCAAAGCGATTAAAGACAAGGGCTTGTTCACCATTGAAGAGGTGCGCAAACACACCAAAGCCAGTGCGTCCTGCGGCTCGTGCACGGGATTAGTTGAGCAGATATTGATGTTTGCCGCCGGAGGCGATTACTCCGCCACACCCAAAACCAAGGCCATGTGCGGCTGCACCGACCTGGGACACGCCGCGGTGCGCGAAGCGATACGTACACCCTTGCCGGATGGCGGAAAACTATTGACCATTGCCAACGTCTACCAGCACCTGGGCTGGAAGACGCCCAATGGCTGCGCCTCCTGCCGCCCGGCGATTAACTACTACCTGATCAGCACCTGGCCCAAAGAAGCCGTTGACGATCCGCAAAGCCGGTTCATCAATGAACGCAGTCACGCCAACATTCAAAAAGACGGCACCTACAGCGTGATCCCGCGCATGTGGGGCGGCGAGACTACGGCTGACGAGTTGCGCCGCATTGCCAATGCGGTCGACAAGTACAAGATTCCCACCGTCAAAGTAACGGGCGGTCAGCGTATTGACTTGTTGGGCGTCAAGAAAGAAGACCTGAAAGCCGTTTGGCAGGACATCGGCATGCCCTCAGGTCACGCTTATGCCAAGGCACTGCGCACGGTGAAGACCTGCGTGGGATCAGAGTGGTGCCGCATGGGTACCCAGGACAGCACGCAAATGGGCAAGGACCTGGAGCGCGCCATGTGGCGCATGTATGCGCCGCACAAGGTGAAGTTTGCGGTGTCGGGTTGCCCGCGTAACTGTGCGGAAGCCGGTATCAAAGATGTGGGCATCATCGGTGTGGACAGTGGCTGGGAGATGTATGTGGCGGGCAATGGCGGCATCAAAACCGAAGTGGCGCACTTCTTCACCAAACTCAAAACTGCCGAAGAAGTGCTGGAGTACACCGGCGCATTCTGCGAGCTGTACCGGCAAGAGGGTTGGTACCTGGAGCGCACCGTCCACTACGTCAACCGTGTCGGCCTGGACTACGTCAAGAAGCGCGTTCTGGACGATTCTGAAGGGCGCAAAGCACTATGGGAACAACTCCAATTTGCATTGGATGGTGAGCCGGATCCTTGGTTCGATTTCAAAGAGGCGCAGGTCGATGTCAGGCAGTTCGATGCGCTGGCCGCCACGTCAGGAGCCACCGTATGAGCGAGATTGCGAACCACGCAGGCGAATGGATTTCAATTTGCGCCTTGAATGACATTCCGGTACTCGGCTCGCGCCGCGTTAGACGCGAGCAGGGGCTGGATGTAGCGGTGTTCCGCAACAGCCAGAACGAGGTATTTGCGCTGCTGGACCGTTGCCCGCACAAAGGCGGCCCCTTGAGCCAGGGCATTGTGTTTGGTACGCAGGTGGCGTGTCCGCTGCACAACTGGACCATTGGCCTGTGCGATGGTCAGGCGTCGGCACCGGATGAAGGGTGCACACCGAAGTTCAGCGTCTTGCTGGACGGTGGAACTGTGTACCTGAAGGCGGCGGAACTGCAAACCCACGCCACCGATTTGCTGCGCCCGGTTGCGGGTCCGGCGCGTCGCAACGCGGCTGCCTGAGAAAGTACCTGATGCAAGAGACGCGATCGACTTGCCCCTATTGCGGAGTGGGTTGCGGTGTCATCATTCAAAGCGAGGGCACGCAGATTACCAGCGTGCGTGGGGACCCCGACCACCCGGCCAACTTCGGGCGTCTGTGTTCCAAGGGAAGTACCTTGCACCTCACGGCCAGCGCTGCGGTAACACAGCAAACGCGACTGCTTCAACCCCTGCAGCGCCTAAGGCGTGGCGCTATGCCTCAGATGGTGACATGGGACGCAGCGCTGCAACGCGCCACAGATGCTTTTGCACGGATCGTCCAGGAACACGGACCCGACGCCGTGGGCTTCTATGTATCCGGTCAGTTGCTCACCGAGGACTACTACGTTTTCAACAAGTTGGCCAAGGGACTGATTGGCACAAACAACATTGACACCAACTCCCGGCTCTGTATGAGCAGTGCCGTAGCCGGATACAAAAAAACATTAGGTGCAGACGCACCACCCGCCTGTTACGACGACGTAAACCATGCACAGACCTTGTTCATTGTGGGTTCCAACACGGCCTTTGCACACCCGGTACTGTTTCGCCGGATCGAGGACAGCAAGCGCGCCAATCCGGCCTTGAAGATCGTCGTGGTCGACCCCCGACTCACCGACACCGCCGGCACCGCCGACCTGCATTTGCAGATTCAGCCCGGTACCGATGTCATGCTGTTCAACGGCATGCTGCACCTGATGCTGTGGGAAGGCTGGACGCACGCTACCTATATTGCGCAACACACCAATGGCTTCGAAGAACTCAAAGCTACCGTGCGCGACTACACACCCGACAACGTTGCCCAAACCTGCGGCATCCGCAAAGAGGATTTGTTAGAAGCGACGCGCTTGTTCGCCTGCTCCACGGCCACCTTGAGCCTCTACTGCCAGGGCCTGAACCAATCGAGCAGCGGTACTGCCAAAAATACGGCGCTGATCAATTTGCACTTGGCCACGGGCCAGATCGGCAAACCCGGTGCCGGTCCTTTTTCACTCACCGGTCAGCCCAATGCCATGGGCGGGCGCGAGGTTGGTGGTCTGGCTAATTTGCTCAGTGCGCACCGCGACTTGAGCAACCCCGCGCACCGTGCGGAAGTGGCTGCGCTGTGGGGTGTGGATGATGTTCCCTCCAAGCCCGGCAAAACGGCAGTGGAAATGTTTCAGGCCGCAGCCGATGGCGAAATCAAAGCGCTGTGGATTGCCTGCACCAACCCCGCGCAAAGCATGCCGGACCAGACAACAGTGCGCCGGGCCCTGGAGCGCGCAGAGTTTGTGGTGGTGCAGGAAGCTTTTGCCACCACCGCCACCTGCGCCTACGCGGACCTGCTCTTGCCCGCCACCACGTGGGGCGAAAAAGAAGGCACTGTCACCAACAGTGAACGTTGTATCAGCCGGGTGCGCGCAGCGGTCGCAGCGCCCGGTGCCGCGCGCCACGACTGGGGGATCGCGGTCAATTTCGCGCAGCGCCTGGAGCAGGCGCTCCTACACACCGGCCCCAGCTTGTTTGACTATGCGACGCCTGAAACCATCTGGAACGAGCACCGCGAATCGACCCGTGGCCGCGACCTGGACATTACCGGACTGAGCTATGCCTTGCTCGATGCCGCGCCCCGGCAATGGCCCGCGCCACAGGGCAGTCAGTCCAAAGCACGGCTATACGAAGACGGCGTTTTTCACACTGCCGATGGGCGCGCGCAATTTTGCAATGTCGTCTACAAGCCCGTTGCGGAGCAACGCGAGGCCCGCTACCCGTTTTCGCTCAACACTGGCCGCTTGCGCGACCAGTGGCATGGCATGAGCCGCACCGGCACGCTGGGTCGATTATTTGGGCATGTGCGTGAACCCGCCTTGCAGATGAATCCGCAGGACATGGCGCGGCGGCTGCTCAAAGCAGGCGATCTGGTGCACGTCACCAGCAAGCGCGGAACGATTGTGGTCCCGGTGCAGCCCAGCGCTGAGCAATCCATGAGCCAGGTCTTTATGGCCATGCATTGGGGAGAAGAATTTATCAGCGGATTAAGTGCGTCAGGGCAGCGTCTGGCGGGCGTGAACGCCCTGACCACGTCGGCGGTTTGCCCGGAATCCAAGCAACCCGAGTTCAAGCACACCGCCGTGAAGGTGCTCAAGGCCGAACTGCCTTGGACCTTGTTGGCGATGGCGTGGCTCCCGGTCGACCAGGCGCTGACCGCGCGACGCCAACTTCAGGAATTGATGGGTGAATTTGCCTTTGCCACCTGTGTGCCATTCACGGGCGCAGCCGCACCGGGCGCGCAGGAGCGCTCAGGCGTTTTATTCCGAGCTGCCGCTAACGAAGTACTGCCAGCCGCGGTTTTGGATCGCCTGGAATCCATTCTTCAGCTGCAGGGGGCTGAAGTGTTGCGATACACCGATCACAAACGCGGTCAGCGGCGCAGCATGCGTATGCATAGGGAAGGTCAGGACAGTCTGCTGGACGGCTTTTTGCTGGCGGGCGATACGTGTGCACAGCATTGGATCAGCGGGTTGCTGCAAGACGAGCTACCGGCACAGCGCTATGGGCGCGCCATGTTGTTGGCCGTCAGTGAACCGCCTGTTCCTGTCGCATCCAAAGGCAAAGTGGTGTGCTCCTGCTTTGATGTGCGCGATGTTGCGATTCAGGCGCAGGTGAAAGACTGCAAGGGAACGGATGTGCAGCGGCTAGCCGCTGTGCAAGGCGCACTGCGCTGTGGCACCAATTGCGGATCCTGTGTGCCTGAACTGCAGCGCATGGTGCGTGAGGCGCCCATAGCGGCTTGAACCATGCCATCTCATCTTCCATTCCTCTGCTTGCATGGACAAGTCACCCTAGTAGGCGCCGGGCCCGGTGACCCGGAACTGTTGACCATCAAGGCATTCAAAGCGATTCAGACGGCTACGGTCTTGTTGGTGGACGATCTCGTAAGCGAAGAAATCATTGCATTGGCCGCGCCAAGCGCGCGCGTGGTGCGGGTGGGCAAACGCGGCGGCTGCAAGTCCACCCCGCAATCATTCATTGAAAAGTTAATGATCACTGCAGCGCGCGAAGGCGAAAACGTGGTTCGTCTCAAAGGCGGTGACCCTTTCATGTTCGGCCGTGGCGGCGAAGAGATGGAACACCTGCAGGCGCAAGGCATACGCGTTAGCGTCGTTAACGGCATTACCGCGGGGCTGGCGGCGGCCACCTCGATCAATACACCTCTGACCCACCGGGATCATGCGCACGGTGTGGTCTTTGTCACCGGGCATTCCAAGCCGGGCGATCGCGGCGTCGATTGGGCGGCACTCGCGTCCCTCGCTCACACCGCCCGTCTGACGCTGGTGATTTACATGGGGCTTGGTAGCTCACGGGACATTGAGCGCGGACTACTGAAAGGATTGCCTGCCAACACTCCGGTAGCAGTCATTCAGGACGCAACGTTGCCACAGCAAGTGCATGTCCCATGTACGCTAGCTACCTTTTGCCAAACGCTGGTCAACGAGCGGATTTCAAGCCCGGCAATCATCGTGGTCGGGCAAGTTGTCCGGTTGGAACCGACAGAGAACTGGCTTGGCTTGTCTAAACAGGCGACACCCCAAAAATTGCGAATCACCATTCAAGGCACCAGTTGTTTGCCGATAGCGATAGATTCATTGGAGCAAAAGAAAACCCGGCAGGGTTAGCGCCGGGTTTGAACCATCGTGCGATGGCCTGCGAGGGAGGAAAGGCAGGGGGCGTCATTTCGCCACGACTGAAAGATAAGTCATCGACGTAAAGTTACGGTATACGCCGGGTAACGGGTCTGTTCAATTGCGTAACAAAGGCGATTTACCATGCGATCAGCGTAGAAATTTCAAAAACCCTGAACGGCCCCTATGTGTCGGAAATCTGTGCCGTTTGTATCACTAACAACGTCGCACCATGGGGATTTTTTAGCCTCCTGCGATGGCTGCCCGTAAGGGAATGATTTTGGGCTGCCCTTTTCAATAAGATTGAGCCTAGTTTTAGCAAGCGGCCTATGACTCGCATCAACTTTCGACAAAAAAATTACGTTAGCAACAGAATGTTGTATCGGCGAATCGTCGGCAATACATGACACCAATTAATTATGCGGCTACAAAGCCGAAGGGACGAATTTAAGTCACCTGAATTTTCCGTATGCCTCGAGCATGTATGCTCAAATGCACAACGTTGATTTGGATCAGATCAATGGAGCCTCAGCCTGACATCATCAATTGCATTGAAGGTGAACACTATGAGTAAGAAGATCGATAACTTGCACAGGATTATTCAGGATCTCGAATCGCGCTATGGCAAAGATGATGCGGACGTCCGCAATTTGCATGTTGAGCTAATGGCTTTGAAGGAAATTGAAGAAGCGGACCGCCAAAAGCGGACAGCACGAACTCCGTTTTCTCGCACATATCAACCGCAAAGTCAGCGCTCCGAATCCTCGGCTATCTAAATGGAATTCAATCTAGGTTGGTATGTGCACGGCCCTCAAGATATTCAAAAAACTTAAATGCTGAACTTTTGCAGTAACTTCGTAGAACCAAAGTTTTCATCAAAGCCATAAGCTTCAATATCCACAATTCCGCTGGTATGAACTTTGACCAGAGCCCACGCATAAGTGCGATCGACAGGGTTGTCGGATTCGTGTGGTTTAACCCTAAAAGGTGACCCACCAGAACCCACTAAAACTTGCCATGCCACGCCACCTCTATTTTTAGCTGGTTGGTTCATGTTAAAAATATGCTCGTGACCACAGAAGTAAGTCGCCTTACTACTTTCTATAACACTCCAGAAAGCGTTCAAATTTTCGGGAAAAAGATCCAGGCCGTCCAACCCAACGCCAGGCTTGAATGCATAAGTAAAGGCAGGCTTATGACCAAAGACAAAGAATCTTTTTTTGCCTCTTGCCGTAGCGGCATCAAAGTCAGCCTTGAGCCAATTAACCGGAGCGTGACCGTCATTGCCTACCGGGTCCGTATTTAGCACTGCAAAGTGCATAAAGCCAACATCGAAAGAGTAGGAAAGTTGCTGCTGGTTGGTACTGATATTGTCATCTCCACCAATTTGAGGCATATTTTCCAAGTTGAACGATTCGATGTCAGTCCCAGTCGTTGCTTTCCAGCGTGCAGCGTCCAAAATCAAATCGCCCATGTTTTCACGCCAGGCGTTTTCGTTGGACTGGTTTGCCACCTTTTTCACTTTACCTGCTGCGTCCTTACTGATCAATTGAACTTCGTGATTGCCAGGCACTGAACCACATACACGCCGTCCTCCTGCAACCGAGTCACCATTCCGCGCCAGTATGCATACTGGCGATTCATTTCATGCACGTCGTTGGTATAGCCAAAGATCATGTCGCCGTTAAAAAAGAATGCATTCGGTCTTTGAACCGTAACTTCGCGCATGATACGGCTCCATGCCTTCGTGTTTTGCAACCAAATCCTGTCCTGACGGTTGAGTTCAGCCGATGCCTCTGCCCTGGAGTCACCCACCGTTGCGAATGAAAATACGACCGGATCATTATTCTCAGCGAAACAACTTTCGAAGGGCATCAATGAAAACAGGCTCAGCAGAACCCCGATAAAGCGTTTCATTTCGTGTTCTCTTGTGGGATATGAGTGCAGCTAGCACACGGATTAACAAAAAACAGTCGCAATTCAAGCGGTTAAACAGTCTGCGCTGTCTTCAATAACCTTCTAATTTGCGACGCTCTAAATTGTCAATTTTCAAGTTAAAAATGCATGCCCTGGCTTTGAATGCAGCCAGCGCATGCATATAGTTCGTTCAGTGGAAGTCCAAATGAACGGCCAAGCTAACTATTAAAAATCCAATGTCAGAGTTACATTAATGCTGCGACCTGGCAACACAGAAAGTAAATCTAATCCTGCAGGATTTGCACCTGTAGAACCAGTCACTGGGGCAATCGCAGTAATTGCATGATTGTCAAACACATTGTTCACGCCCACCTGAACTTTTGCCTTTTTGGTGTGTTGAAACGGTGTCTTGACGGTGTAATTAACGAATAAGTTCGTGAGCACCACAGGATCAATGGTGAATACCTCGTGAACCGTACCCGACTTGTCGTCAGCGTACATTTGCCCCACACGATTGGCCGTAATCGCGACATCCCATTCACCGCGTTGATACGTCAACCCAATAGTTTCAGTATCTTGAGGCGCACCGGCAACCCACTGACCGTTAGTTGGACCGTCCGCATATTTAACACTACCTATAGTACCGCTCAGGTACAAGCTAAAGCCGGAGCCCAATGCAATATTGGATTCAGCTTCAATACCTTGGCTAACTTCGGTTCCACTCGCACTGTAGGGAACATTGCCAGATGCATCTGCAGTTCCTGCCGTGTAAGAGTTGTCCAGCTTAATGGAATATATATCTGCTGAAAATGTGTATGCAGGTGAGCTCCATACAGTGCCGACTTGCATTCCGGTCGACTTAGTGGCCAGAGGTGGTGGGGTAACCTTGGCGTTTGGAACATCAAATACACTGGTGCTCGGAATTTGGTCCCCAACAGAATACTGACCGTACACACTCCAATTCGGCTGAATTTTGTAATGGACGTCTAACGATGGGAGCCAGTCCGTATACGTGATTGAGTTGGACACGGTCGAGGCACCACCGACGGCAGAGGTAACCACCTTATTGACGATCGGTCCTGCAGTACCACCCAATAGTCCTACACCGCCGGTCGGCTTTGAAGCGGTAGGAACGAAGTTGTCTTGAGCATGAACGAAATCTTGAGTGTACTGAGCATATTTGATACCGGGTGTGACTCGAAGGTCTTCAGACACTTTAAATTCGTATTCGACATACGGCTGTGTTGTAGTCGTCAAATAATTTTCCAAGAAATTCGGAAGCGGTACATCTACCCAAGTCACTGGATTTGTCGGGATTTGGTATCGGTAGCTGCTTGACTGCTCTAGCCAAATGCCGGTACGCAAAATTCCGGTAGCGTTCTCCTTGCTCAGACGCAAAACATTACCGTTTGTAACGTAGGAATTGAGCTTGTCGGTACCTTCAACTTTCAAGTTCGGCAAGGACGGCAGCGTGGTGCTGATAGGCGTGGTGTTATTCGCGTAGTTCTGCTTGTTGTGGTATTCGTAGTGATACAACTTATCGTCGAGGTTCCATCCGCCTTCGAACTTGGTTTTGACGCCCGCGTACTCAAAATTGGTCGTTACGTCATAGAAGTTGTAACCATAGTAGCTGTCCAATTTTGGATCGGCGCTCAACATGTCGACGTAGTTGCCGGCCAAGTAGTTGGTGCGCGAAATGCCCTTTGTGGCAGGAGTGTTGTTCTTGAGTTCCAAAGCAGATCCAAACAAGGTGTAAACCGTGTCGGAGTTTGCAACATACTGATACTTTCCAGACAGCGCTTGACGGTCCTGCTTGTTGTACGTTTGGTAGCCGTCTGAATGCATGTTCTGAACGTTGAACATCAGGCTTGACTTACCTTCAGTCCCAAATTGTCCTGTCTGGTGCTCAAGTCCGAATAAATTCGTGTTCCATGAGCCTAGCGAACCAATAACGCTGGTGCTCTCTTCCGTTTCAAGTATGCGTGAGCGCAAGTCAATGTTGCCCCCGTATGTAGCTTGGCCAATGGTTGCTGCAGACCCGGGGCTGCGATCAATCACCGCGCCACCCAAAAATTCATTTGGGAAAAATACCCATGAATGATGGCTAACTCCGTTTGTGTCATTGAAAGGAATACCGTCAAAACCAATGACCATATTGCTATCAGACAGACCACGCACAGTCACCTTGGCGTCTCCCAGGCCTACCCCGTTCGCGGTGTAGCTGAATGCGCCAGGAGTCATGGAGATTGCCTGGGTGTAGTCACCCAGGGGCGTCATGTAATCGCGAACTGCTTTATCACTAACGATGGATACGGCGGAACGTGCGTCCAGTGAGCCTTGCGATGGCGCCGTTTCAGTGGCGTCCAATGTTACGGGTGCTGACGCAGTAATTTCTACAGGCTTTAGCTGAACTTGACTTTGTGACTGTGCAAAGGCTGGAGTAACGATGGCGATGAGCGTCAATGCATGCGACAGGCTCTTAATGCTTTTTCGTAGCTGAAATGGTGGAAGTTTGTGTTTCATGCTTGGTATTGGATGGGCATATGGTTATGAATTGCGACATGACAACTCGGTCTCAAATGGTGCCTTGTACCAATGACATTTAGATGAATTGAAGTACGTGTAACAGATTCACAACATAGAACCATCTCAAAATTACCGATTCATCTGGGTGTCTTCACAATGAAATATTTGCACTCTAGACTGGAGAGCTTAAGCAACACCGTTTCAAAATAATTGATGCGGTGAGGTGTCGAAGTTATTAAGGTATCCGTTGTGACTCACTATTCGAAGTTTTATCAGGTCTTTGGATCAGTATTTTTTGGTTTTATCACATTGCTAAATCCACTATCTGCAAAGGCGCAAGTGGCAGCAGAGGCAACCCAGCTATCAAATCCTTATGGACTGCAAGCTGTTTGGGCGCAGGGAGATTTAGTAGCGCGCGGCACTTTGCTCATTCTTGTATTGATGAGCATGGCAAGCTGGTACGTCATTGTTACAAAATTTATAGAACAGTCCCGCATCAACAAACAATCACGCGCCGTTGGTGATGCGTTCTGGAACGGGGCTTCAATCCGTCAAAGTGCAGAGAAGCTAGATAACGAAAGTCCATACCGGTTTATTGCAAACAAGGGACTGGAAAGCGCCAGTAAACACCACGGAATGTTGGGCGCCATTGATTTCAATACGTGGGTTACCATGAGCATTCAACGCGCGATGTCAAACGTGCAGGGTCGTTTGCAAGAAGGACTGGCTATGCTTGCTACCGTTGGCTCTACCGCGCCCTTCGTTGGCTTGTTTGGCACTGTATGGGGAATTTACAATGCTTTGGTCAGCATTGGTATGTCTGGTCAGGCGAGCATTGATAAAGTTGCCGGGCCAGTTGGCGAGTCCTTGATCATGACTGCAATTGGTCTTGCAGTTGCCGTACCTGCGGTGCTGGGTTACAACTGGTTGGTGCGACGTAACAAGCTAGCAATGGAAAATATCCACGCATTTGGCAACGATTTACACGCAGTTCTCTTGGCAACTGCTTCGAAAAGCTAAACTTTCTGCCTGATTTCTTATGGCAATGAACATTGGCTCGTCTGGCGAAGACGATGAAGTTATGAGCACGATCAACACAACCCCGTTGGTGGATGTGATGCTGGTTTTACTCATTATTTTTCTCATCACAATCCCAGCTGCGACCACTTCAATCAAGGTCAGCTTGCCTAAGCAGCGGGTTGAAGTGCGCGAGACAAGACCTGAAAACATCATTATTTCAGTCGATAAAGCAGGTCGTACGTTTTGGTACGACACGCAGCTGAGCGGAAGTAATGATTTGATCATGCGACTAAAGAGAGTTTCTGCTGTAAGTCCACAACCTGAAGTTCAAATTCGTGGTGATATGAATTCACCCTATGAGGGTGTTGGACGTCTCATATATGCCTGTCAACTTGCAGGCATAGCCAAGGTGACCTTTATCACGGAGCCGCCCGCAACGGGCAGTTAAGACAGTGTCAATGAATACGCCACTTGGCAATTCTGATGAGCCGGATGTACTGATGGACATCAACACCACACCGCTGATCGATGTGATGTTGGTCTTATTGGTCATGCTGATTATCACCATACCAATTCAGTTGCATTCCGTGAAACTGGAACTACCTGTGGGTCGACCACACCAAGCTGATATCAAGCCGGAAATAGTCCAAATTGATGTAGATGCCAGCAACAAAGTTCATTGGCAAGGGCAGACCGTAAATAGTAATCAGTTGGAAGAAAACATGCGCGCGAGCGCGCTAACTGAGCCTCAACCAGAGGTCCATTTGCGGACAGACAAAAACGCGAACTATTCGATATTCGTGGACGTATTGGCGAACTCTCGTCGGTTAGGACTTAAGCATATTGCTGTAGTTGGCAGCGAACAATTTGTAAATTAGCTGATGTATTCATCCTACGGTTCAAGCAACGGCATACGGAGGTTTAGAGGCCTTTCGATTGCAATATCAGTCCATGTCTTACTTGCGGCTGCGTTGATTTTTGGCACTTCACAGAAGTCGCTTTTGCTTCTGACTAAGCCATTGCAAGCGGTTGTTATTCAGGATGTTGCAATAGAGCCACCTCCAAAACCGAAAGTGGTTGTTCCTCCAAAGGCGCCCCTTCAAAAGGTTCAACCACCACCATTTATTCCAACTCCAGAAGTCCAGCCTACGGCTGCATCGTTTTCGGTGGAGTCAACTATAGTTGCGCATGAACTACCGCAGCCCATTCAAGCTGCGCCACCACAGCCCCCCGCACCGTCTCCAACGCCCCCTACACCCATCGCAAAGTTGGATATCTCCATAGTTTGCCCGACCCAAGTGCGTCCAGACATGCCGCGTAAGGCGCTGATTGATGGCACCCAGGGAATCGTTAAGGTCCAGGTTAAAATTTCGGGCGGTACAGTTCGAGATGTTATTTTTGTATCAGGTCCACGCGTTTTCTATGATGCTGTTAGATCCGCAGTGATGCAATACAAATGCACCCAGGAAAGTTCTGAAGTCGTTGCTACTCAGGATTTCAACTTCAGGGTTCAACCCTGAACAGCTTTGATCCACTTTGAATGTTCGGAACATATCCGATTAATTTTCGACAAGTCGATCTTTCACGTATAGATATCGCGGATTGGATTTTTTTGGCACTATGTCACGTTGAATTGCAGGCATTTAAATAAAAATGCAAAAAGAACCCGGTCCAATTTGGACTGGGCTAATTTCGATTCAGTTGTTTGCAGTTTTGCACCAGCGATCGAAGTACACAGTTTTTATTTTGTTGAGATGATATGACGTTAGCATGAGTGAAATACCCGCGACTAAACGCCTTTTGGTGTCAATTTCAAAGACCTTTAACCATTGTGTGACCTGCGTGTATTTCCTTGATACTCTTTGTCAAAGAGTTGCACTGACGTCTGCGTAGTTTGCAGGCCAGACACATAGTCTGGAAATTCAACCATTCTTTATGATTAAAAAAATTCAACGGCTGTCAGTTTTTGCAATTTTTGGGCTGTCTTTGACCGCATGCGGTGGAGGCGGAGGTGGCGACGGATCGTCATCGGCTTCTCAAGGCAACTCACAAAACAATTCGCAGTCCACACTTTGTGCGATTGCAAATACCCATGCGCTCACAGCCGTGGCGCTCAACGGAACTGCGGGTTCTGCTCAGTTCAGTGGCAGTGGCTCGGTACTCACTTACTCCGGAGCGCTGTCTGGCTCGCTTAGTTTGGTGAAGGATTCAAGCGCAGCTGCACCCTTTAATGCGGCCTGTCTGGACGCTTCAGGAAGTGCCACCAGCATGCGTACCGCAATGCAAAGCAGTGGACCCTTCGGCGTCTCTCACACGAGTGTTTCGGGTGTGGATCAGGCGGCTTTCCTTATTGACTCGACTGCTCTGGTTTCAAACTCTAGCGTTTCGGTATTACAGGGCACCTACACAATGCTGCGTTACCAGAACGATACAGGAACCACCCCTGCGCAGACCCGTATGTCTTATGTGACCTTTACGATCGACAGCGTAGGCAACTGGTCCATGTGTAAAAACGCACCAACTTGCTCGCCTGCAACTGCGTCCGGCAACTTCGTTGCGACATCGGGTAGCAGTAACTCTTTTGATCTTGCCTCAGCTGGACTTGTTCGCGCTAAAGCCTTTTTGGTTGGTTCGGGTGCAAACACAACTCTAGTTGTAGCTGAGCACGATACCGGTGGAGTTGGCGTGGTAACTGGGATATGGTTTGCTGTGCCCCAGACAACCTGGAATCCTGCGGCAACTTCATTTGTGACCAACTCAAGCGACGCAATCGAACAAGCGCTGTCTTTGACGGCCTCCAGCATTTCAGCAAACGGTCAAAGCCATGCCATTACGGGTAACTCACCAGTCACAGGTTTGGCATCTACAACCTTATCTGATGGAACAGTGACCTACTTTTTGTCAGGTCCAGCAGGACTTCTGGTCGATGGTCACAACACTGCGAATAACTTTGCCAATGGACCGGCCTATCTGCAATTTGGTATTGCCCCATAAACTAAAAGAGAGGGACCGCTTGCCAAAGGTGAACCGACAGCTTGGGCACCTTTGGCCACAGCGAAAGCAAAAAGAATGGGCCATTGACAACGTTTAAGTGTGTCAGCTCGAAGTTTTCTGTGGGTTGCCGTTCTTTTGGAGGTATTTTTGCTTATCAAACCAATGAGGTTTTTATGTGTTTCTGTATTGTTGGCGTTTCTTTTTGAGGCGTGGGTTCGTCCTATTTGGTCAGAGCTTATGAGGGCAATTGGTTCGTTGTCCAAGGCTGCAGTGCACAGCAACCCTCGGCTCTATGCGGATTTTCCTCGGCGAATTGCTGGTGTGGATGTCTAGATGAAGACTAATTTGGACCGCCGAGTGAAGTTTTCGACCCAGTCCGGTCCTAAGCGTTCGGTACTCCATTGCAGACCTTCAGCAGCACGAGTTCACCATACCGGTCTTCGCTATGGAAAATCAGTCGACGACCATGGACTGCTACTTTGTAGCGTTGTGGCTTTAGAAAACGCCTATTCGCCATTCTCATCCGAAAGCATTTCCTGCAATTGCCTCTTACGAAGTCCTGCCGGCATTTCCAAGGTACTTCGATCCCACGCTTCCAATTCAATGATTTTGTCCAAGCAGTCCTGCATGATGGAATGGGACTCAATGGTGCTTTCAGCGATCTGGGCGTGAACGAGTTTGTCATTGTCAGGAATAGCTATGCATCGCATCTGATAACGGAACAACTCTCTGAGCTTACGCACACTATCGGCAACCTGTGCGGGGCAGGCACACATGTAAATCATAGACTGTTCAACTACCTTAGGGATCATGTCCAAAACTCAGTTTGAGAATCGGTTGTAGGCGAATATGTCTCGCCTGATGAAACGTACGCGTCGATTGCACCCAGTTCTGTTCGTATCCAGGGATATTTCCGCCGAATTGCGGCCCCTTGGCTGTTTGCAGGCGCAC
>CANBYM010000061.1 GCA_947373605.1 Comamonadaceae bacterium | reverse complement strand
CCTAGTAATTCTCACGCCGGTAGATCAGGGGCGACTTGAAAAGACCAAAAGTTGCCCGTCCGCCATTCACTGGAAAGACGGGCAAATACGTAGGTGCATTGTTAAGCGACAGGTTGTAACTGCAGGTGGTGCTGCTGGCAGCAATCGATAGTGATCGAACCCCGGATACCACGTGGGTGGTGACATTGGGATTGTTCACGCTGATGCAACCCGCGGGTCCGGAAACCTGTGTGGCCAGGACATTTCCGCCTGCCGTCGATAGCGCATTGTTAAAGCTCATCGCGTTATCGGTAAGGCTGGTTGCCCAATAGCTGCCGTTGTAAAACTGAACCGTAATGGGCAACGGCAGGGGCAGTCGGTTGGAGCCGTAAACGCCGGGTATGTAAGTGCGCCCGGTGGCGACTTTGACTCCGGCTTCTACCGAATTAGGGGGCGTGGTTTGCAAGGAACTCACATTGTCCGCGTCAATGGCGCGCACGAATATATCGGTGGGCATGGTCGATGCGCTCAGTGCGTAACTGGGCAGGGTGAGGACGGGGGTGGTGCCGACGCCCGTGGTGAATGCACTGGCGGCCAAGCTTGCATTGCTCATTGTCCCGCCGCCGGGATTCGCATTCGCGCCGCCGCTGGCACCTCTTGCATTCCATGCGCTCAAGGCGGTGGCTTTGGCATAACTTCCCTGGTAGTTGCTGGTAGTGGTTCCAGCCGCGTTTCTGGCGGTGACTTGCACCGTGAAGGGTTGACTGGCGTAAACCAAACCATTGACGCCTAACGCATTGACTGGGCAGGACCACGCCACCCCCGTTGCAGGATTGACACCTGTCGGGCAATTGATGGGCGTAACCGGTGAAGCCATTGCAGTGATGGCCGTATCAAAGTGGTTGGGAATAAAGCGACCGACTATGCCCCCGCCATTGCAAACCGTACCACCGGAGTCGGTATTGCCAGAGGCCGATAGGCCGGAGCCCAAATAGCTTGCACTGGTCAGTGTGGCAACCAGATCGCCAATGCCAACATCGCTCCAGCTGAGATTGCTGCTGGTAGCAGAACCTGCGCTGAAGGTGCCCACGCTGCCACTGAAGCTGCCGTTGACAGATCCGGCAAACGTCGGCTGGCACTTGGTAAAGCTGAGCGACACGCCTTCCGGGTTGGCTGAGACGGCATTTTCCTGACCAAAATTTCCGGTTATGCCGGGCGTACCTAGTCCGTTGTAAGCCGTAACGGTTGCAGCAAAATTATTTCCGGCTTTGATGGGTGCGGGGGTTACAGCGGAAAAGCCGAAGTGGTGCGGAGCCACTACAAAGGAGTTGCTGCTACCTGACAGGGTGATGTTGGTAGAGCCAACGAAAGGAATCGCTATCTTGCGCGCGTTGAGTGTGATTTGCCCGACGTCGTCGTAGCGCACTACCATGGGCGCCGAGCCGTTGGCGTCGAAGTTCAATGTCACCGAGTTTGGCAACAGGCTGCTGCTGTTGATGGCAGTTGCGTTGATGGTCGCCAGGTTGCCGCTCTGGCAACTCGATGGGTTGTTGCAGCCGTAGTACATGCTTGTGTCAACCGCCTGGCTGATGATTGCCGGGGTACATACGGCCGGGTTTTTCGCCGAGTCCAGTGCCCGCAGGTACATCGTTGCAGAGCTGATGCCTGCAACTTGGGCGGGCACAGCATAAGCGATTGTTCCCGTTGCGTTGCTCGTGAACAAAAATCCTGCGGTGTTGGCGGCGAAGGAGCAAGCGGGGGAACCAAAGCTGCACGACGTGCTGTTGGTGGCCGTTGGCGAACTGGGTGTCGCCCCGAATACGGCGGTACCCGCTGCAGCCACCTGCACGTTCTTGGTGATGGTGCCCGCGCCGGACGGGATGACAAAGCCGTTGCTAGTTGCACCGCCGGTTGTGCCGTCCCAGTTGACCGTCGATATACCTGTGGCGGACAGACTACCGGTTACACCGCCGGTATAAAGGCTGTTGCACGGTACGGCAGCATCCATGCACGCCCTGATGGTTAATGTGTTGGCAGCGCAAGTCAGACCGCCGGCACCGGCAGCTGATTGAATTTCGAGGTGGTCCAGCGACACCGCACCACAGGGATGTACCGCTTGCGCTAACGATGCAAGTGCCGACTGATTTAGAACCTTGCTGAAGATTTGAATTTCATCGAGATTGCCGCGAAAACTGTTGGTGCCGTCGCCTCCGATGCTGGCAGCACCAGCTTCAGTATCGTCCCAGTCGGAAGCGAGCACACTGACCGGATAGCCTGAAACGAGTGCCCCGCTGCTGTTGAAAACATAAAGCGTACGTTTGACACTGGGCGCCGCAGAAAAATCCAACACGACAGCAACAAAATACCAAGTGGCGGCGGTCAGAGCAGAAGGGGAAGCCAGTGTGGTTGGAGCGGATCCGGAAAGAAATCGAAGCTTGCCGGACCCTGCATCACCCAGGCTCAGGGCATATCCTTTGCCGCCGGTGTTGTGGGTAAATATCCACTGTTTAGTCACTGCCATATCGGCAGTGGCAGGCGTTTTCACCCAACCAGCCAACGTGAAATCATCCGTCAGATAAGGGAAATTTACGGTCAAGTCCACATACGCTTTGGTGGTCGTAGGGGTGTAAAACTGCCCGTACCTGCACGTACCAGTGGTGCCGGCAATGGCGCGTACGACGTCGGCGGTAGTTGCCCCGTTCACCGCTGTGCCCGGGTTACCAATAGGGGTCGCGCCCATTTGGTCCACCACCTCATCCGTTGTGCCATTCCATAGAACCTCATCCATGCGGTAATTCGCCAACGGTGGCGTAGAAGTGATGGCGCAGGTGGCGCCGGTATAGGCGGCAGTACTCAGCGAATTGGCCATCGGGTTGTCAGAAACGCCGGTGCCATTCGCCAAATTCAGACCCAGCGAACCCGCTCCATACCCGGTATCCGCCGTAACCGACCAACTGGTCCAGCCTGTTAACGGATTGGGGGTTGGTGGCACATTGCCGCTAACCGTTACACCGCTCCCGATGGCTGTAACACTCTGCAGGCTTGATCCGGCCAATCCGCTGGCCGCAAGGCTGAAATTGGACAGGGTTAGCCCTTTCACAGGCTCTGATAATGTGACCGTCCAGCTGACCTGGTTAATGGCGCCCGTACTTCCTGCATCGCAGGAAATGGACACAACACTGGGTGCTACCGTGTCAATCGTGTAAGCAGGGCCCGATGCATTGCCATTGCCCTGTCCAGCGCCCCCCAGCGGCGTGCTGACGCTATTGATAATGGTGTCGTGATCCACCAGATTCAGAGCGATGTTGCCGGTACCGCTAATACCCGCCACTGTAACGACGGTCGATGTGCCATTGCTTGCCGACACGGATATTGCTCCGTTAGCCACAGTGCCGCCTGTAACTGTAACGAAGTCCGATGCCCTGATATTGCTGACGCTCTGGCTAAACGTGACCGTCCAGGACAGGGATGAAGAGTTCTGATTCACATTCGGACTTGTCAGTGTGAATGAATTCACCACGGGATTGAGCCGGTCTATCGTGTAGGCTGCGCCGCTAAAACTGCCATTGCCGGTACCACCACCTCCGGCCACTCCGGTTCCAGTTCCACCTAGCAGGTTGCCGCTCGCATCTTTAATGGTGTCATGGTCGTTCAAGTTGAGGCCCAAAGTGCCGCTGCCAATACCAGTGTTGGCGGTAACCACCCAACTCGTGCCACCGCCGGTGACCGAAGCAATGCTGGCCCCGCTCACGCCACCCGACTGCACCAGCGAAAAATCTGCTGCGACAACGGGAGATACCGACTTGCTGAAATTGACATTCCATGAAACCTGGCTCGCGGCGGTCGGCGATGTGCCTGCAATCGCGATTGAACTCACAACAGGTGGCACACTGTCCGCGTAGTTCACGATGATTGAAATGGCATCGACTGAAACAGTGCGGGATCCGGATCCCGTGCTGGTCAGGTTGTACCGGGCGGCGGAAAATGCGGCGCCGAAGTTTGCTAAATTAACATCAGCCGCCGTCCAGGTTTGCCCCCATAACTCCGCGGCGCTCCCGTGTGCTTCGGTCACCACGGTAGTGGTGTATCCGGTCGTGGTCGACAAGTCCTTTGTGCCTATCGTGCCGCCTTTGACAATGCGCACGGCATAGTCCCTTGTCGCTGAACTGCTTGAGCTATTGGAGCTAGATTTGCGGGCCACATTGACCGTAATACCATTAATCGTTGCGGTGGCTGGAATGGCGGGAGTGAAGGTATATCCAGTGCACTGAAGGTATTCGGCTGTCGTCCCCCACGAATTACTCTTACCACTTCCCTTGACGCCGGCGGTAGCGTACTTGGTGTCTGCGATAAACGCATTAGCCGTATTGGTCCACTGAATAGTTCCGATGGCGGGGCTGCCAACGACGTTGGAGCAAGCTGTCGGAGTGCCCGTAGCAGTGGAAGCGTAACTGGGCTCTAAAAACAGGAAAAATAATCCGAAAAAAAACGAAAGCCACCCGCAAAGTCGAGGCCTTGCAGACCCTGCATAGCAGTCGCACAAATGTCCCATTACGCCTCTCATCCTTGGCGCCTTCACTGCGCTTTAGGGCACACTGATTTGCCAACGTAAATCCAGAAGTAACCTGTGATTTATTTTGTATTCTTTAAAACGCATTGATGTTAGCGCAGATTACCGCTATCGAGGACCGCTTCCTGATGGGGTGGCTAAGTGTTAATGCCCTTTTGCTGTAATCGCAAAAGCTATGCGATCCCTACTTCCCGACCAGTTGGTTCAGTCGTTCGGCCTCAAAGCACTCCTGCCGCGCCGCGTCTTCCGGCAAACAATCGCAAGGAACCTCGCCGCCACGATTTTCTGACAGCACCTGGATCGCTTTCCATAGCAACGCGATCTGGTGGTCCTGTCCAGACGCGCTGTCAATCAAGCCTTTGAGGGCCTGGCTCACCGGATCGTCTTCATTGGTAATACCGTAGGCCGTGAACTTGCGGTCCTGGCCGGCCACATCGGCGCTCTCACCTGCTTTACTCGGCAATATCCGCGCTGGAATACCCACTGCCGTGGCGCCCGCCGGCACCGGCTTGATCACAACTGCGTTGCTGCCGATCTTGGCGCCATCGCCCACTTCAAAGCCGCCCAGCACTTTGGCCCCGGCGCTCACCACCACGTCACGGCCCAGTGTCGGGTGCCGCTTTGCGCCCTTGTAGAGCGACGTGCCGCCCAAGGTTACGCCTTGATAGATCGTGCAACCGTCACCGATCTCGGCAGTTTCACCCACCACCACGCCCATGGCATGGTCAAAGAAAACGCGGTTACCGATCTTGGCACCTGGATGAATTTCGATACCGGTCAAACCACGGGTCACGTGCGAAATAAAACGGCCCAGCCACTTCAACCCGTGGTTCCAGCACCAGTGCGCCGGGCGGTGCAACACAACCGCATGCAGGCCCGGATAACAGGTCAAAACCTCCCAAATGCTGCGTGCAGCCGGGTCGCGGTCGAGAATGGTTTGTATGTCAGAGCGCAGGCGTGAAAACATAGATGAGAGTCTAACGGTGCAGGCTTGAGCCTGTTGGCGGCGTGGCTAAGACGTCATAGGCATTGCACCTTTGCAAAATAGCCTTGGCAATGCCGCGCACGATATGCACCTCTTCACGCGTCACTTGCGCGCGGTTAAAGAGCGCATTGAGCCGTGGCATCAGCTTCTTGGGTGCGGCAGGGTCCAAAAACTCCAGTGCCACCAATGCCTGTTCCAGATGGGTGAGCATGCCGCTAACCTGTGCAGCATCAGCGGGCAAGTCTGCCACTGCAGCGCTGGAGGATGGAACTTCTGATTGCGTATCAAAGCCACCCAGCGCTAATCGCCACTCATAGGCGATGACCTGCAATGCAGCGCCGATATTGAGCGAACCGAACTTCGGGTTACTCGGAATGCTGAGCGCAACATGGCAGCGGTAAACATCTTCGTTGCGCATGCCAAAGCGCTCCGATCCGAACAAAAACGCAAATCCCTGCTGTGAGGCCTGCACTGGCCCCCCTGCTTCTTTCGCAAGCGCCGCAAAGTGTTCACGCGGTGTGGTGGTGGGCGGGCCGAAATCGCGCCCGATCATGGCGGTAGCGCACAAATGGGTCATACCGTCCAGCGCCTCGTCCAACGTATCCACAATGCGCGCTTTATCCAGCACGTCCAGGGCTCCACTGGCGCGCTGGATGGTTTCTTCACGGCGAAGCACATTGGCCCAACGCGGTGCCACCAGCACCAGATCGTCAAAACCCATGGTTTTCATGGCGCGCGCCGCTGCGCCGACATTGCCTGCATGGCTAGTATTAAGAAGGATGAATCGCGTCTGCATCGGCTTGCCCGTAAAATAGCGTCTATTGTCGCCGCCCGCATCGCCGGTCGGACTGTCTGTTCTTATTCACAATTTCTATGTCGCTCAATCTGCACCCCATGGTCAACGTGGCCGTCAAGGCCGCCCGCGCTGCGGGCTCCATCATCAACCGCGCCGCGCTTGATATCGAGTCCGTCCGCGTTTCGCAAAAAAACGCCAATGATTTCGTTACCGAAGTCGACCAGGCTGCGGAGGCCGCCATCATAGAAACCCTGCTTACCGCCTACCCCGGCCACGGCATCTGGGCCGAAGAATCCGGGCGCGAACATGGTGCCAAAGACTCCGAATTCGTCTGGATCATCGATCCCTTAGACGGCACCACCAATTTCATTCACGGCCTGCCCATTTACTGCGTGAGCATTGCGCTGGCCGTCAAAGGCAAAGTGGAACAAGCTGTGGTGTATGACCCGACGCGCAACGACTTGTTCACCGCCACCAAAGGCCGCGGCGCGTTTCTGAACGACCGCCGCATTCGCGTCTCCAAGCGCACCGCGCTCAAAGACTCGCTGATTGCCACCGGCTTCCCTTACCGCCAGGGCGACGACTTCAACGAATACCTGACGCTCATGGGCGACGTCATGCAACGCACCGCCGGATTGCGCCGCCCCGGCGCAGCAGCACTGGACCTAGCCTATGTAGCCGCCGGATATACCGATGGATTTTTTGAAAAAGGCCTGCAACCCTGGGATGTGGCAGCGGGCTCCTTGCTGGTGACCGAAGCCGGCGGATTGGTGGGCAACTTCTCAGGCGAAGCCGACTTTTTGGACCAGCAGGAATGCCTGGCCGGCAACCCCCGCGTCTACGCGCAGTTGGTGAGCATCGTCGGCAAATACAGCAAGTTCGCCGGGGCCGGCGACAAAGCTGCGGTGCGCCAGACTACTTTGAGCCGCACCTCTAAAGCACTAGCTGGTCCAGAGGCACCGGGCGGCTAAACAAGTAGCCTTGAAAGGATTTGCAGCCGCTTTCCAACAGGAATGCGCGCTGTCCTTCGGTCTCAACTCCCTCGGCAACCACCCCGAGATCCAGACTTTTCGCCAGAGTCAATATGGTGCGGGCAATGGCCGCGTCATTTGGATCAATCAACACGTCGCGGACAAACGATTGGTCAATCTTGAGCTGATCCAGGGGCAGGCGCTTAAGGTAGGACAGCGACGAATAGCCGGTACCGAAATCATCCAGCGCAAAGCCCACACCCGTGGCGCGCAACGTGCCCATTTTTTCGACGGCATCTTCAATATCGGTCAAGAGCAAACTCTCCGTCAGCTCCAGCTTCAGGCGATTCGGGTTGGCACCGCTAGTGCGCAGCAACTCCAGCGTCTGATCGCAAAAATCGGGGTGACGAAATTGCCTGGCACTGACATTGACCGCAATCGTCAGGCCCGCCGTTGCGCGGTCAGTGCCCCACGCCATAAGTTGCGCACAGGCCTGCTCTAACACCCATTGGCCTAACGCAATGATCAAGCCGCACTGTTCCGCCACCGGAATGAAATCCGCGGGCGACACCATGCCACGCGTGGGATGCAGCCAACGTACCAGTGCCTCCACACCACTTACCCGGGAATTGGCATCGACCACGGTCTGGTAATACAACACAAACTGCTCTTGCTGCAGTGCATCGCGCAAATCGCTTTCCATCGTGGCGCGCGCGGCGGCGGCGGCCTGCATTTGCGGATCGAAAAAACGCAAGGTGTTGCGACCCGCCGCTTTGGCCTGGTACATGGCTAGATCGGCGCGCTTGAGAAGTTCGTCCAGCGTATGCAGGTGCTGAAAAAACAGCGTCACACCGATACTCGGCGAGCTGTGATAGCGCAAATCACCCAGTTTGTATTCCTGGTTCAGCGTATTCAATACCTTTTTACCAATACTCTCTGCCTGCGTTGCCGCGTCCATCGGCATCTCGCCAATGTCTTCGAGCATCACGACAAACTCATCGCCACCCAGCCGGGCTACGGTATCCAGACTGCGAACACACTTTCGCAGCCGGTCGGCCACCTGCTTGAGTAACTCGTCCCCTTGCGCGTGGCCCATCGTATCGTTCAAATTCTTGAAATTATCCAGATCGATAAACAGCAGTGCACCGTGGGTGATATGACGCTCACTGAACTCCATGGCCTGATTCAGCCGATCGATCAGCAAGCGCCTATTCGGCAAACCGGTCAATGCATCGTAAAAGGCCAGCCGCTCCACATCGGCCTCTGCCTGTTTGCGCGCAGTGATGTCACGCCCGGTTCCCCGGTAGCCTTTGAAGTTGCCCCGCGCGTCTATGATCGGCGCCCCATGCAAGGCCACCCACATCAAACTACCGTCAGAACGCAGGCGTTGCAACTCAAAATCATGAAATACGTCATGGGCTTCAAGCTGCTTGCGGTGTGCTGCCCATACTTCCGGTGCCACGCCCAGCGCACCGCTTTCCCAACGGGTATGGCCAATGTAGGACGGCGCAGGCAAAGCCTTGGACGTATCGAGGTTTCCATCCACCCGCACAAAACGAAAATTTTCGTCTTGCTCCCAATACCAATCGGAACTGAGCTCCGTCAGACTGCGAAAGCGCGCTTCACTGTCCTGCAAACGCTCCAGCGCTTCCTTTTGGGTATTGATATCGGTAATAGCCCCACACCACAACACCGATTTGTCTTTTTGCACCTCCGGTACTGCATTGATCAGGAGCCAGCGGGAAGCATGGCCTTCTATTGCGCGGGTTAAAAATTCCGTTTGCCAGGTAGTACCCAACCGCAACGCCGTCATGGCCTCGTGAATCAGCCGGGGGAATTCGCTTCGATCCACCCGGCGGAAAAGATGATTAATGTCGCCACGCAATTCATCGGGGCTCACGCCCAGCAGATCCTTGCTGCCCGCACTGACAAAGTGAAATGCCATGCGGCTCGTACCCCAGGTCTGAAACTCGAACAACATGCCAGGCGCGCGGCTGGTCAACTTCTGGATAAAAGCCAGTTGATCGCCCACCGCCTGCAAGGCCAGCTTCTCCGCACTCACCTCTTGCACGATGCCCATCACCGCCTTGAGCACCCCCTGCTCGAGATAACGGTGCATGCGCGAACGCACCCACAGCACCCGACCGTCGGGATGGCGCCAGCGGTATTCCACCATTTGCCCATCCAGCGCTTCCAGGGCTGCTTCAAACTGCGCTTTGTCCTGCGGCAACAACCCCTCCATATGCTCGGTTAGTGGCGCAGCGGTGCGGCTGCCGAATCCGGCCAGCGTTGCGTAACCGCGCGACATGTAAACCAGCGGGTCACCGGGGTAGGTTACCCAGTAGCCGACACTGGCGACCGACTCTGTAAGTTCAAACAAACGGACCTGGCGGTTAAGCCGCATATTGGTCTCTTCCAAGGCGCGCTCACCGGCACGCACTGCCTCGGCCGCAAGTTGCTCGGCGGTAATGTCGCGCAGGTAAATTACGGCGTAGTCCTCACCATCACTTTGGACCAAGCTGGCGTTGAGTCGTACCACGCGCAGCGCACCACCCTGCATGCGCAAGCGCACCTCAGTGTCCGCCAGGCGCCCGTGCTCTATCAAGGGCTGAATACCCCGCTCCCTTGCTTGCTCATCAGGCCAGATCGCAAGCGTCTCGATGGGTCGCCCCACCACATCACCGCGCATGTAACCCGTAAGCTGTTCCCATTCACGATTAACCGCCATGAGCATCCCATCGCGAAAGCGCGTAAGCGCAATGGCCTCGGGGCTGGCTTCAAAGCTGAGTTTGAGCAGCGCGTCGCTCGCCAGCGCGTCAGACGCCGGGGCAGAATTACGTGCTTTGTCAGAGGAACCCATATTGGCAATCATAGGGGCTAAACACCCGCATTCACACCTACAAAGCTGACGCTGCAGTGCGACAGCGAACAGACCCGCCCGCCATGAGGGTGCACGATGACCGTACTTCACTTCAAGGGTACCCATCATGAACAATTACCTCACACGCGTGATTCAACTCACGGCCATTGGCGCAATATGCGCCCTGACAGCTTGCGCGGGAATGTCCTCGCAGGAAAAAAGTACTGCCATCGGCGCTGGGGTAGGCGCAGTAGGCGGCTCCATTTTGGGTGGTGGCAGCGCCATTGGCACTTTAGGTGGTGCAGCGGTAGGCGGCGTGATCGGTCACGAAGTTGCCAAATGACTTATCAAGGACTCAATATGAACAACATCAACTCCACTACCGACGGCCTCCTGCAAGGCGCCGTGCCCCTGATGACACATGCTATCGAACAGGCTGATGATGCGCTGCAAAGCGGCGTGAACTCTGTACGCCACCAAACTGCCCAACTGCGCGATCGGGCAGACCATGCCAACCAGGTCGCTATGGGCTACATCCGCCAGGAACCGGTCAAATCGATTCTGATTGCGGCAGCCACCGGCGCAGCCTTGATGGCCGTGCTTAGCCTGCTAAACCGCAGCCACCACGCCAAGTAATCCGCACCACAAATCGCGCCTCCTTCATGGCAGAACTTCGATCCTCAGCCCTATGGCGACTGCTGTCCAACCGGCCTGATTTGCTGGTCAACCATGCAACTGCCTACGGTGCACTGATCGAGGAGCAGGCATCGCTCAAGTTCGCCGGTTGGAGGCGCACCGCCATCCGGCAGGGCATTGCATTCGTCGCACTCGGCGTGGCCTTCATATCGGCCGAGGTTGCAGTCATGTTGTGGGCAGTAAGCGCCAGCATGACGTCTGTAGCCAGTGTGACGCTGATAGCCGCCCCCCTCCTACCCCTGCTAGTAGCGGCATGGTTTGGCCGCAGCGAAACCGCCTCTGAGTCACCGACTATTTCCCAGATACTACAAGCGCAAATCAAGGCCGATTGGTCGTTGATGCAGGACCCGCCTGCATGAGTGCCACTGCTGACTTGGCGGCTTCCCGCGCCCAGCTGCTCTTGGAGCTGGCAAAAAATCCGGCATCGCAGGGGCCAAGCGGTGCAATGGATGCACTCGCATCGGGCCTGATTGACCGGTTTCTGGGCCAAAAGCCCAAGAGCACCGTGTCTGACATTCAAGCAATTGCCGCCACGCTGATTCACACCACCCTTGAACCCATAGCGCGCGAAAAACCGCTGCAACTGGTGGCCGGTGCAGCCGCCATTGGCGCACTGCTGGTCTGGAGCCGCCCGTGGCATTGGTTTGACCGCGGCGCTGTTGCGCGCCTCATGGTGCCCATGATTGTGGCGCGCGTCCTTGCCACTAAGACGCAAGACTAATTTGCCAGTCCGGTAAACAGCGTCGAACGCAGGTGGCTGCGGAAAAGTTGCGCATCGAGCCGGTAGCAACTGCACACCTGAGCCTCCAACCCTTTGCGATTGAGCAAGCTGATCTCTCCGCGGCGGTAGTAAATCAACTGCAAATCCTGCAGCGCCGTAGCCGCGTTGGTCACACTCACACGGCGCACACCCAGTAAAGTGGACAGCGCCTCCTGCGTCACATGCAGGTGGCTCGAACGCGCCCGGTCCTGCGCCATCAGCAGCCACTTGGCAAGGCGCTGTTCAATGTGGTGAAAGCGCAAACACACTGCAAACGAGGTCATCTGTGCCACCACTGCACCTGCGTAGCGAGTCATGACATTGGCAAAGCTTCCTGCCTGGGCTATGCCAGTTTCACATTGGGAGGCCAAGGCATCGCGTTCACAGCGCCAGGCCAGGCCCGAAACCTGCACCGTGGCCGTGAGTGCCGATGCCGCAAAGCCCATCACCGTGTGCAGTCCGGCCAAGCCTTCGGAACCCACCATGCGTACCTCCAGACCCGGAGCTCCCTGCGCAGTTGCCATCAGTGAAACCATGCCACTGCCCGGCCAGTAGGCGTAAGGCGTAGATTGGTTGCCTTCCCACAGGCTGGATCCGGCAGTGAGTTCAACCACCGTAGCGTGGTCCATAAAGCGCTGGCGGGCATCATCATGCAGCAGCGCAATCAAGGCGTTGGAGTTGTTGTTCACAAAGGCATCCTTAAGGTTGCCGCAGTGTTGCAAGGGATGCGGCTTTTCACAGTCAGAGACCGCACAGACCCGCATTACCGCAATGCCTACATTGGGTGTTTTAACCCTTGGAGATATTCAATGAATAAAAGTACCTTTGCGGCTGCCTCAATCGCTGCCGTGTTGTTCCTGTCAGTTGCCGGTTGTGCTGTGCAACGCGGTCAGGAAACCGTTGGCTCTTACGTGGACGATGCCGGTATTACATCGACCATCAAGACCCGCTTTGTCGAAAGCAAAAAGGTCGATGCTACCGCCATCAGCGTAGAAACGATGAAGGGTACGGTCATGCTGTCGGGCTTTGCCAAGAACCCGGTAGAAAAGTCGGAGGCTGAAGCCATCGCCCAAAAGGTCGGCGGCGTTCGCGCTGTGAAAAACGAAATCATTGTGCGTCCGTAAACGTCATTGGACACATGCTGTGGGACACAACCCGTTTGTTGTGTCCCATGGACTATCCCCTACGTTAAATTGCCAATTTGTCCGGCAGCAAACGGTCGTACTCTTTTTTCACTACGGCGTAGCACTCACAGGTCCGGTTCTCCAAAGCTGGCCGGTTAAGAATGGAAATCCGGCCCCGCGCATATTGGATCAAGCCGGCGCGTTGCAGCTTCAGTGCAGCCTCTGTAACACCTTCGCGGCGCACACCCAGCATATTGGCAATCAACTCCTGCGTCATCAGCAACTCGTTGCCCGACAGGCGGTCCATGCTCAGCAACAACCAGCGGCATAGCTGCTGGTCCAGCGAATGGTGTCGATTGCACACCGCCGTTTGCGACATCTGGGTAATCAGCGCCTGGGTGTAGCGCAAGAGCAAATGCATGGCAGGGCCCGACAAATTGAACTCCGCCTTCATGGCGTGGGCGCCCAGCCTGAAGCCTTTGCCGGCGCTTTGCACCACGGCGCGACTGGGGGTGGAGTTGCCACCCATGAATAATGACACGCCCAGCATGCCCTCAAAACCCACCACGGCAATCTCTGCCGAAGCTCCGTCTTCCATGACGTACAGCAGCGACACGATGGAGGTGGTGGGGAAATAGACATAGCGCTGTTGCGTACCCGATTCGTACAGCACTTGCCCCAGCGGCATATCCACAGCCTCCATATCAGGCGCCCAGCGTTGCAAATCTGCTTCCGGCAACACTGCAAGCAGGTGATTTTTCTTTAATTCGGATGACAAAACCATTGGCCAACTCCCTGTAAAACCATTGAAATACCCATACGCCCATTGGCAGCGGGCATCGAAGACAACTTTAGGGAGAAGTTTGCAATGCGTATGTGCGATTGCGAACACATAGAGTATGCGCTTTGTAAGTAGTTGCGCTCACAAACATTTTCTTAACACGGGTCACGAGGCAAAGGCTTTCATGCGCCAGTGTCAAGGCGCACAGACACTGTGGCCCGTTGTGCGCACTATGAGCGATGCACATTTTTCGTACACTGTTCGGCATGCTGATCACCGTTGGCTTGAGTGCCTGTGCGCTCGATTCCGCTCAGTATGACGCGTTAGCCCCACCGCAGTTGGCAAAAACATGGCGTGCGCAGGACTTTGCCCTGACCAATGCCACACCGGATTTGCAACACTGGTGGACGCGCTTTGAAGACCCCATGCTGAGCCGTCTTATTGAAGGCGCACTGGCAACCAATACCAGCATCAGTGCAGCACGCGCAACCTTGCGTCAGGCCTATGCACTGCGCGACATATCCCGTGCCGCGCTTTTGCCGCAGGCCAACTTTTCAGCATCGACCCAACGCAATGTGGTAGGCACCTCGAGCTATAACACTTACGCCACCACGCTCAATGGCAGTTGGGAACTCGATGTTTTCGGTGCGCGTAAAAGTGCCCTGAATGCGAGTGCCGCTGACGCCCAGTCCAATGCTGCCACGCTCGGCGCCGTGCAAATCGCTATTGCACAAGAGGTTGCGCTTGGCTACATCACCTTGCGCGTGTCGCAGTCCCGGCTGGTCATTGCCGGGCAAAGCGCAGCCACGCAGACCGAAACGCTGCAAATTGCCGAGTGGCGCCTGCAAGCCGGCTTGATTGCCAGCACCGACGTCGAGCAGGCACGCGCCGCCTTGGAGCAAACCTATGCCCTGCTACCGGCGCTGCAAGCGACTATCGAAAAAGCCGGCAACCTGCTGGCCACGCTGTCGACTCTGGGTGCAGCGGATGTGCAAAGCCTTACCGACAACACCGTGGTGGTGCCCATTCCCACCACATTGCAGGAAGGCACGCTGGGCACACCGCAAGACACTTTGTTGCAGCGCGCCGACGTGCGCGCTGCGCAATTCCAGGTCACGCGCGCGCTGGCCCTCATTGAGCAAGCCAAAGCCCAGCGACTGCCGGTGTTTACGCTGGGCGCATCGGTGGGTGCCAATGCCGGCGCTCCGGCTACCTTGGGTGACACGGATTCGCGACTCGGTGCCATCTCGGCAAGCATGGTGCTGCCCCTAATCGACGGTGGCGCGGCGCGCGCCCAGGTACGCGCGCAGGAAGCTGCGCTGCAACTGGCCCGCAGCAACTACCAGAGTGCGGCCGCCACGGCAGTTCAGGAGGTCGAAGACGCGCTCACCGGCCTGCGCACGGACCGCGAGCGTCTGATACGCCTGCGCAACGCAGCCGCTGCGGCCACTTCGGCAGCCAGCTTGGCCGCAAGCCGCTATAGCAGTGGCCTTGTTGACTTTCAGGTAGTGCTGGAAACCCAGCGCAACCAGCTCAGCACACAGGACGCGGTCGCCGGTGCCAGCGCCGACATCGGCACCGACCAGGTCAACCTATTCAAAGCACTGGGGGGCGGCTGGCAAGCCGGCACCCTGGACGAGAGCACCGCACTGGCACCATGACCGAACCCACTGAACTCCTATTGCCGGCCCCAGCACCCGCGAGCCCCCTTGCGCCCTCGCCGACACCATCCACGCCCGATACTGCAAGCCCCGCTGTAAGCAGCTTGCTAGACGAACCTACCGCGCGCGCCTGGTACCGCCGCCCGCTCTACTGGGGCATTGCGGCGGGTGTCATCATTGCCATCGCCGGTATTACATACTGGCAAATCCGCAAGACCGCAAACGCCAAGCCGGTGTTCAACACTGCGGCGGCCACTGTGGGCGACCTCACCCTCACCGTCGTCGCCAATGGCACCTTGCAGCCTACGCTGGCGATCAACATCGGCAGCGAACTCTCGGGCACAGTTCTCAAGGTCAACGTGGATGTGAATGACGTCGTCAAAAAGGGACAAATACTGGTGGAGCTGGACACGGCCAAACTGCGCGACCAGATTCTGCGCTCACGCGCCACACTGAGTGCCTCCACAGCCAAAGTGGCGCAAACCGGCGCCACGCTGCAAGAGGCGCGCGCTACGCTGGACCGCTTTTTGGAAGTTGCGCGCCTTTCGGGTGGAAAAGTACCCGCCAAAACCGAGCTGGACACGGCACGCGCCACATTGCAACGCGCCACCGCCGACGACGCCAGCGCGCGCGCCGGCATTGCCGACTCGCAGGCCGCATTGAGCACGGACGAAATTTCGCTGTCAAAAGGCTCCATCAAAGCCCCGGCCGATGGCATCATCCTGACCCGCACCGTGGACCCCGGCAACACCGTGGCGGCCTCGTTTCAGGCGGTCACCTTGTTCACCGAGGCCGAGGACCTATCACGTCTGCGCCTGCAGGTGTATGTGGATGAGGCCGACGTGGGCAGCGTGAAAAACGGCCAGACCGGCAGCTTTACCGTCAGCGCCTACCCTGCACGCACTTATCCCTCCAAGGTGACACGGGTGGCCTTCGGCTCCACGATTACTGACAACGTAGTCACATACATCACCTACCTCGATGTCGACAACACGGATTTGAGCCTGCGCCCGGGCATGACTGCCACCGCCGACATCATTGCCACACACCGCCAAGGTGTGCTGCTGGTGCCCAACACGGCGCTGCGTTTTGAACCCGCTGCGCCGGGCAGCACTGGGGCCGCCAAAGGAGGCATGTTCTCCGGCATGGGGCCACCCAAAATCACGCGCAAATCTGCGGCCACGAGTGCCAGCACCGCCAACGCCAAGCAGGTGTATATCCTGCCGGCCGACGGCAGCGGTGTGCCACAAGCGGTGGCCGTGACACCGGGCATCAGCGACGGACGCATGACGGAGATCACCGGTGGCGACCTCAAAGCGGGCATGCTGGTCATCACCGACCAGAAAAGTGCCACCGCCAAATGACTGCGCTGATTGAGCTGCGCGGCGTCACCAAACGCTATGGCGATGGTGCCTCGGAACTCATGGCGCTCAAGGGCATTGACCTGAGTATTGCCGCCGGCGAATTCGTGGCCATCATGGGGCCCAGTGGATCGGGCAAATCCACCGCCATGAATATTCTGGGTTGTCTGGACACACCGAGCAAAGGCGCTTACCTATTTAAAGGCGCCCATGTAGAGTCGCTCACCCGCGACCAGCGCGCACGCCTGCGCAGGCGCTTTCTGGGTTTTGTGTTTCAGGGCTTTAACCTGCTTGCACGCACCTCTGCGTTGGAAAACGTAGAGCTGCCTTTGCTATATCGGGGCGATAGCGCCGGCACACGGCGTGAGGAGGCACTCAAAGCACTCAAATCGGTGGGCCTGGGGGGCTGGGAACACCATACGCCCTCCGAACTCTCGGGCGGCCAGCAGCAGCGCGTGGCGATTGCAAGGGCCATTGCCACACGGCCAGCGGTGGTGTTGGCCGATGAGCCCACCGGCAATCTGGACACCCAACGCAGCCACGAAATCATGGGCCTGCTGATGGCGCTGAACAAAGACCAAGGCATCACCGTGTTGATGGTCACCCACGAGCCCGACATGGCCGCCTATGCCCACCGAATGGTGCATTTTGTCGACGGTCGCATTGTCAAAGACACGCCCAACGCCAACCCCACCATCGCAGCACCGGTGGGCCTGGGCGCCACCGACAACGCCATGGAAAGCACCTGATGCTGTACAGCGTTTTCATGCTCGCATTGCGCTCGGTGCAGCGCAATATGCTGCGCTCCTTTCTCACCATATTGGGCATCGTGATCGGCGTGAGCGCCGTGATCACCATGGTCACGCTGGGTAACGGTGCGACCGAATCCATCAACAACCAGATTACCAGCCTGGGCACCAATTTGCTGATGGTCATGCCCGGCCAGCGCAACTCGGGCGGCGGCGGCGGTGTGCCCCGCTTCACGCAGGCCGACGCGTTATCGGTGCAATCCCAAATCGGCGGTGTGGCTGCGGTGGCACCGCAGGGGCGCGCCACGCTTTCCGTGGTGGGCAACGGCCGCAACTGGATTACCAGCGTGACCGGCAGCACCAACGATTGGTTTGACGTGGGCAACTGGAAAGTGGTGCCGGGCGGGCGCATTTTTACGCCGGACGAACAGCGCGCCGGTGCTGCGGTGTGCCTGATCGGCGAGACCGTGCGGCGCGAGATTTTCGGCGGCACACTGGGTCAGACGGGTCTGGGTGAGATGCTGCGCATCAAGCAGTTTTCGTGCGTGGTGATCGGCGTTCTGGTGGCCAAGGGACAAGGCGGCATGGGCGATCAGGACGACACCGTGGTGCTGCCGCTGGAGACTTTGCAGCGCCGCGTGACCGGCAGCCGCCATGTGGACATGTTGATGGTCAGCATGAAGGATGGTGCCGACAGCAAGCCGCTCAAAGCGGCCCTGACCCAACTGCTGCGCGAGCGGCGCAAACTGGCCGAGGGCGATAACGACAACTTCACTATTTTCGACACACAGCAGCTTGCTGAAACCCTGGCCAGTACCATGGGTGTGCTGACCAGCCTGCTCGGTGCGGTGGCAGCGGTGAGCCTCTTGGTGGGCGGTATCGGCATCATGAACATCATGCTGGTCAGCGTCACCGAGCGCACCCGCGAGATCGGCCTGCGGCTGGCAATCGGTGCGCTGGAGCGCGAAGTGCTGCTGCAGTTTTTGATCGAATCAGTGGTGCTTTCCGCTTTGGGCGGACTGGTGGGCATTGCAATTGCCACGGTAGCTTCCTACTTGATTGCACGGGTGATGGACGTGCCCTACGCGTTTGACCCTATGATCAACGTGCTGTCGTTTATTTTTTCCGCCGCCATCGGCATGGTGTTCGGCTATTTCCCGGCGCGCAGAGCCGCCCGCATGGACCCGATCGAGGCCCTGCGGCACGAGTAAGGCTGTGGCCTTAAGCGGCTATTTCGCAAACAGCCGCGTAATGTCGGAAAAGGCCTTGACCTCAATCGCGTTGCTCGAGGGGTCCAGAAAGAACATCGTGGCCTGTTCGCCAGGCTCGCCCTTGAAGCGGATGTAAGGCTCAATCACGAATTTCACGCCCTGCGCTTTCAGGCGCTCTGCCATCGTTTCCCAATCATTCATGGGCAACACAATGCCGAAGTGGCGAACCGGCACCCCGTGGCCGTCCACGGCATTGCGCTGCGAAGCGCCAGTGTCGCCCGGCGCCAGATGCGCCACGATCTGGTGGCCGTAGAAGTTGAAGTCAATCCATTCCGGTGAACTGCGGCCCTCCGGGCAACCTAGCAGACCGCCGTAAAACCGGCGCGCCGATGCAAGGTCATGCACCGGAAAGGCGAGGTGAAACGGTGATAGGGGTGCGGGGTTGGTAGCGGGGGCTTGCATAGGAACGGGACTCCGAGTTGAAGGGGTAGCCTCTATTGTGGAACAAAGCGCGCCGCCCGGAGCGGCGGGGTCCGGTCCGGGCGCTCTGATTTGTAACGCATGCGACTAAGGTCTGATGGCGGGGGGACCTTTGATCCTGCGAAGTCGCGCAGTTCGGACCTT
>CANBYM010000060.1 GCA_947373605.1 Comamonadaceae bacterium | reverse complement strand
CAACTCGGTTATCACGGGCTTAAAGGCTGACTCATAGGCTACTAGATCTTTGCCGATTTGAATGGCGAGTTCCTTGACCTCTGGATTTGCGGACCGTCCTAGCAACTGCGCTTGCGTGCCTGCACTTTGTAATCCTTCATTCCACAGCTTTAAGGTTGCCTTTACCGCCAACGGCTTTTCATACGCAAGGATCATTTCCTTTTCGTGAATGCGCACATGCCCTAATTCGAACTGCATTTGCGAGAGGTGTCCGGCGTCAGCAAAAGCGTTGTCAATAAAATTTTGACTTAGGTTTTGAATGCGCAACATGCCCCAAAGGCCCACGCCGCACAGCATGGACAACAAAAACAACACCACAGCGATAGCACCCACCATGCGAAACCGGATCGTGAATTGCCGCATTATTGAAAGCATTGCCATGGGATCTCCTGCCAGGTTTTAGGTTTTTGTATCTACCAACGTGTCAACTGCATAACCTGGTACATAGTAGCCGTTGATTGCGCCAAAGTCATTGGTCAGCATCAAACAAGCGTGGGCAGTCCTCAAGGCTTCCAACGCTTTAGCAGCAACGCATTTGCCATCACACTCACCGAACTCAGAGCCATAGCAGCGGCAGCCACCACCGGGTTGAGATAGCCCAGCGCCGCCAAAGGGATACCTGCTGCGTTATAGGCAAATGCCCAAAACAGGTTCTGGCGGATTTTGGAGACCGTACGCTGCGAAACGTCCAATGCCGCCGCCACCAGCTTCGGATCACCACGCATGAGTGTGATGCCCGCAGCATGCATTGCTACGTCCGTGCCACCGCCGTCCGGGTTGGCCATGGCCATGCCGACGTCAGCCGCCGCCAGTGCAGGCGCGTCGTTCACACCATCGCCCACCATCAACACCGTATGACCGCCCACTTTGAGCTTAACAACCTGCGCAGCCTTGTCGCCGGGTAATACTTCTGCCATGACCTCGCCCGCATCAGGTCGCAGGCCCAGGCGCAAGGCCATCGCTTCTGCGGCACCCCGGTTGTCACCGGAAATCATTACCAGCTTCAATCCGCGCGCGCGCAAGGTCGCCAGCGCCTCTGCCGCTCCGGGCTTGGGTTCGTCAGCGAATGCCATCAGCGCCAGCAACACCCAGCGCCCGTCAATTCTTTGGGCCAGAGCAGACACCGTCGCGCCTTGCTGCTGCATCTGTGCGGCCTGGGAAGCCACTGCGCCGATGTCAACCTGCAGTGACTGCATCCACGGCAGGCTGCCTAAGGCAAACTCATCCCCTTCCACCGTACCCTGCAAACCACTGCCGGCGATCGCCCGCACATTGGCCGGTGCACTGAGATCAAGCCCTTTTTCACGCGCTGCGCCGACTACGGCACGGGCCAGCGGATGTTCCGACCCGCTTTGCAAACTGGCTGCGCGCTGTAATGCCGTGTCCTTTAGGGCGTCACCGCTGTGCGCCGGTGCAAGTTCCACCCACTGCGTCAAGCGGGGTCTACCCACCGTAAGCGTGCCGGTTTTGTCAAAAGCCACGGTATCGACCTTGTGCGCAAGCTCCAGAGCCTGGGCGTCTTTAATCAGGATTCCGTACTTTGCCGCCACGCCGGTACCGGCCATGATGGCGGCCGGCGTGGCCAAACCCAGCGCGCAGGGGCAGGCAATCACCAGTACCGCCACCGCATAAATCAAGGCCACTTCAAACGATTTCCCGCTGCTCCACCAGCCCAGCAAGGTCAGAAGCGCCAACACTAAAACTACTGGGACAAAGACAGCACTCACCTGATCAACCAGCCTCTGAATCGGAGCTTTGGCAGCCTGCGCATCCTCCACAAGGCGAATGATGTTGGACAACACCGTGCGTCCGCCCACGGCACGCACCTGCATCACCACCCGACCGTCGCCGTTGATAGCGCCACCGGTTAGCAAACTACCCGGCACTTTGTGCACTGGCTTCGACTCCCCGGTCAGCATGGACTCATCGACCTGGGTTGTGCCCTCCAGCACCACACCGTCCACGGGAAAACGCTCGCCGGGCTTCACCACCACGCGGTCATCGACCAGAACCTCATCAACCGGCACATCCACCGGCGTCGCACCGGCCACGGGATCCACCTTCGCTGCAGGCAGCAGATGGGCTACTTCGGGACGCAAGGCATGTAAGGCGCGAATCGCCGACGTAGTCTGGCGCTTGGCGCGCGTCTCCAGCCACTTTCCAAGCAGCACCAGCGTCACTACAACGGCAGAACCCTCGAAATACAAGTGCACCATGGAACCCGGCCCAGCCGACCACCACAGCCAGACCGACAACGCCCAGCCCGCCGTCGTTCCGATTGCGACCAGCAAATCCATATTTCCGGTTCCCGCACGCAAAGCGTGCCAGCCCGCCTTGTAAAAGCGTGCGCCCAAGCCGAATTGCACCGGCGTTGCCAGCAAAAACTGCCACAAGGCGGGCAGCATCCAATGTTTGCCCAACACATCACCCACCATGGGGACCACCAACGGCAGGCAAAGCGCCAGCCCTATGCCGACCGGCGCAAAACCGGTCCATGGTGACAAATCGCCAAGGTCCATGGCCGCATCGGCAGCACGTGGCTCATAGCCGGCGTCCCGCACCGCGCGGCGTAAACGCGCCTGCATACTGGTGACACCGTCGTCTCCGATTGCGGCAAGGTCAGTCGGGGCGGCGATTTGAATGCGTGCGGACTCCGTCGCCAGGTTGACACTGGCGTCCTGCACCCCGGGCACCTTCTTCAGGGCCTTTTCCACACGCGCCACACAGGATGCGCAGGTCATGCCACCGATACCAATGTCCACAGTTTCTGTCATGCCCTTGAGGCTACACCTTTTGTCCCCAAATGCCTGTACGTAAGCTAGCATCAACAGGGGCTTCCCCCGAAGGAGCGAAATATGTTGCAAACATTTACCGTCACCGGCATGACCTGTGGCCATTGCGAGAACGCGGTCACCCAGGCCGTGCTCAGCGTAGACCCGCAGGCAAAAGTAAATATCGACCGTATGGCCAATCAAGTCACCGTGGAGTCGGCGCAAGCGCGCAAAGATATTGCCAGCGCCATTGCGGAAGAAGGCTACGCGGTGGCCGCATGAGTGATGCACCGCAAACCGCATTGCGCAGCGTGGAGCGCCTCGTTGCAGGCACGCCCACATCGGATGGCGCCGGGGTTAAACTCACGCGTGTACTCACGCAAGACCTGCAGCAGCGCCTCGATCCATTTTTAATGCTGGACAACTTTGCCAGCGACAACCCCGACGACTACGGCGCAGGCTTTCCCAACCATCCGCACCGTGGATTTGAGACTATTACTTACATGATTGCCGGGCGCATGCGCCACCGCGACAGCGCCGGCCACGAAGGACTTCTGCAAAACGGCGGTGTGCAATGGATGACCGCAGGCAAAGGCTTGGTGCACAGCGAAATGCCCGAGCAAGAAGCCGGCGTGATGGAGGGCTTTCAACTGTGGCTCAATCTGCCAGGTAAAGACAAACTTTGCGCACCCTGGTACCGCGATTTTCAAAGCGCCGACATTCCAGAAGTCATTACGCCCGTCAATGGCCCGGGCGATGCGCCCGGAGGGGTCATGGTGCGTGTCATTTCCGGGGAGAGCCACGGTGTGACCGGTGCCATGCACCGTCCAGTGGGCGACTATCCCACTGACACGCTTTACCTGGACCTGCACTTTCCAGCCAGCGGGGCAACAATCGTACAAAGCATTGCTACCAGCCACAACGCGTTTGTCTACGTGTATCGGGGCGCGCTACAGGTTATCGGGAGCGACGGCACAGCGACTGCAATCCCGCACAACCGCATGGCCATCGTGCGCAATGACGGAGACGCTGTACAGCTGCGCAGCGAGCCCGGGCATGAGCCTGCGCGTGCATTGTTGATCGCCGGTAAACCTTTGCGTGAACCGATTGCGCAATACGGGCCGTTTGTCATGAACACCCGCGAACAGCTCATGACCGCGGTAGAAGACTTTCAGGCTGGCCGGATAGGATAGCCCAAGGGCGCCGGCCTTTCAAAAGTATCGCGATTGTGCAAGTTGTAAGTCCTTGTTAACCACGTCATCGTCCGAAAGGCGCGGGCGTTAAAGGTTCATAAGCCGTCAAATTTGCCGGCACGGGCTGATGCCCTCTGAACCATGACCACTCTTGCAGCAAAGCGTTTTGCCACTCGCGGTGCGACTACCCTCGCTCTGACGTTAAGCGCACTGACCGTGTCCTTGACCCCGGTTGCCAGCGCACATGCAGACAACCTCAACCCTATTCTGGGAGGCGGCTTGGGGGCTATCGCCGGTGCCGTTGTCGGACAGTCCATTGGCGGGCAAAACGGCGCGGTTATCGGCGCAGCTGTGGGTGGCGCTGCCGGCGTGACCATTGCCAACGACGGCTACCGCCAACGCTACGTGCAGCAACCTGTTTACAGCCGCACTCCCCCAGTTATGGTGCAACCGGTTCATATGCAACCTGTCTATGTTCAACAGCAGCCTGCCTACTATGTAGCGTCACAGCCCTACTATGGTCACGACCGCTACGCCCATGAGGTGCGCTATGACACACATAGCGGATGGCGCGATGGATGGCGCGACGGCGAACACCGGGGCTGGGGTGAGCAGCGTTTCGAAGGACGTGGCGGTGATCGTCACCACGAATAAAGCTCAGACTGGAAGCGCTGCTTCTTCCTTAACATTTAGATAACGCGCGACGAAAGCACCCACCGCAGCTTCCGGCAGAGGCAGCCACATCGTGTGGCCGCTGCCGGGGGCGACTTGAACGCCCACACCGTCAACGTTCTCCATCCGCGTCAGCTGTACGTCAAAGTTTCCTTGCGGGTGAACAATTTCCAGCCAGTCGCCCACTGAAAACTTGTTGCGCACATTAATTTTGGCAAGCCCGCGTACTGCGTCAAACTCCAATACATCGCCCACATACTGACTACGCCCGCTTTCGGAAAAACCACGCAGGTAGTTCTGGGTTGCGTCCGGCGTATGCCGCTGGAAAAAGCCGCTGGAATAGCCCCGATTGGCCAACCCTTCGAGTTGCCCCAGTAATTCCGGGTTAAGTGGTTTGCCCGCTACAGCATCGTCAATGGCGGCGCGATAAGTTTGCGCAGTACGCGCCACATAGTAGGGGCTCTTGGTACGCCCTTCAATTTTGAGACTATCAACACCAATTTCTACCAGCCGCTGAACGTGCTCAATAGCGCGCAGGTCCTTGGAATTCATGATGTAAGTGCCGTGCTCGTCTTCCTCAATGGGCATGAACTCACCGGGGCGGTTGCCTTCTTCAAGCAGATAAGAGATGGAGTCGCGGGCCTCTGCCGGCAGACTGTGGCCACTGCCGGATGGGTTCATCACATCGCCACCGGCATCCACACCGCTCATATGCGTCTTGTAGTCCCAACGGCAGGCGTTGGTGCAAGCACCCTGATTGGCGTCACGGTGGTTGAAGTAGCCTGACAGCAGGCAACGTCCCGAATACGCTATACACAACGCCCCGTGAACAAACACCTCCAACTCCATGTCGGGGCACTCCTGGCGGATATGCGCCACCTGATCCAGCGAGAGTTCACGCGAAAGGATAACGCGACGGATGCCCACCTTCTGCCAGAATTTCACGGCCGCAGAATTCACGGTGTTTGCTTGCACCGAGAGGTGGATTTCCATATCGGGCCAAGCATCCCGCGCCATCATGATCAAGCCGGGATCAGACATGATCATGGCGTCCGGCTTGAGCGCAACCACAGGCTCCATATTGGCCACGTAATGCTTGAGCTTGACATCATGAGGAATCAAGTTCGACACCAGAAAAAACTTTCCCCCCTTTTCGTGGGCATGGTCAATACCGTCCTTCAATACCTCCAGGCTGCCAAAACTGTTATTGCGTACCCGCAACGAGTACCGCGGTTGTCCCGCGTATACGGCAGTGGCACCAAAGGCAAATGCGGTCTTAAGCATGTCCAGCGAGCCCGCAGGCGCCAGCAATTCAGGGGTGCGAAGTGTCATAACCCGCAATTATCCCGCGTGCAAACTCTCACCACCCAACGCCTCCAACAGGTCGGGTATGAGTCCTTGAAGCTCCCCCGTTGCAATGGCCACATCGGCATCAAAATTGTCATCTTTACCATCCGACGCCAAGGAAGCCGCTGCTTCAAACACCACGTCGAGAACCGCCACCTTCTTAAGCTGCAGTGCTTCCGTCAAGACAAAAGACACGTGGTCATTCCAAGTCAATGCCAGCCGCGTTGGCATCTTGCCCATTGCAATGTGCTGCGTTACCTCATCCGTATCGAGTGCATGGCGGGTATATCGCACCACGGCCTTGGACTCGTCCGCTGCTTTGAGCTCACACTCCCGATCCACGCTGAATCCCTGTGGCGCCTCTTTGGTCGAGAGCCAGATCGCCATCGCCGCTGCAGGTGAAGTTTGCGTATCAATGAGCTGTACCGCCAATCCGTCCACGGCCTTCACGAGACAAGTCAGCACCTCGTCGGCCTTTGCCTGACTACCCGCATCAAGGACCAATAACGAGGCCTTAGGATCAACCCAAACCAAAGTTGTGGACTGTTTGGTAAAGGCCATGGGCAACAGCGACAACCGAGCATCCTCGCGAATATCACGCGCCTCTTTCTTGCCTGGCTTGCGCCCAGTAGTGGCTTCGATATTTGCCAGCTGTTCGTCTGCTTTACGCTTCACAACCGAGCCGGGAATTACCTTGACTTCCATCATCAGCTTCAAAATCCACTGGCCTGCGACCACTTCGAGCAATGTGCCGTGCTCAACACCACGGGGCTCAATCCAACCCACAGACTTCTCTTGACTGGCGCCACAGACTTCAAAACGGGCTTCTTGCAAAGCGGATTCCAGTTGCGCAGCATTAACGGTCCAAGGAGAAACCAACCGGTACATCATTACGTTCTTAAACACAAATACCCTTATTCAAAATTTTGCGCGATCGCGTGCCCATATTGTGGCCGCTGGGCGTAAGTCGATAATTTTCAAGACTTTACAAACTCTTATCGCTGCGCAATGCGGGCGATACAAGTGACGCGCACACTTGCCTCCCACCTGCAGGCGGTCGTCGCACCAGGATTAACTCAAGGAACGCAACATGAAAAAGCTAGTGAAAACTCTCCTTATCGCAGGTGCTTTGACTGCCGCCGGATTCACGGCCATGGCACAAAGTCAAGACGGAATGGCTGGCCACATGGACCATGGCCGGATGGACCCGGCCAAAATGGAACAAATGGTGAGTCAGCATCTGGCAGACTTCAAAGCCAAACTGAAGCTCGCGCCTGCACAGGAGGGCGCGTGGACAACATTTGCCGCAGCGATGAAGCCAAATACTGCCAACATGAGTAAGCGTCCGGATCGCGCCGAAATGGAAAAACTCCCCCTGCCCGAGCGCATTGACAAAATGCGAGCGTTACGCAAAGAACACATGGCATCAATGGAAGCCAATATGGACAAGCGCGATGAGGCAATCAAAACGTTCTACGCCGTGTTAACTCCGGAGCAGAAAAAAATTGCCGAGGCAGAACACAACAAAATGATGGCGCACCGCCCCGGAATGGGCCCAGACAAGGCGGCACCCGCCAAACAATAAATGTACATCGACGAGCCCTCGCACTTTGTGTCCAGTGATACAAAGTGCGATGGGTTTAAACTTTGCGGAACACACTATGCCGCAATCTTCCTCACCCCCCATCACCGTACGCACCATCGGCCTGATGCAGCCACTGATATGGCTTGTACTCGGTTGGCGCGATATCGCACGCTCCGGCTGGATTAGCGTTTTACACGGATTGCTAATGACACTGGGCGGTGGCGCCATCATGCTGATCGCGCACGACAGGTTCTGGCTATTAGCTGGTTCACTGTCGGGCTTTATGGTGGTCGCGCCGGTACTTGCAACCAGTTTATATGCACTGAGCAGGGCTATCGAACGCAAAGAAAAACCCAACCTCGGCGTAGTACTTAAAACGTGGGCCAATTGGCAACAAAGCAGTTTCAACAAATGGGGTAATGACTATTGGTGCATGGTGCAGTTTGGCGCATTGCTGGCTCTGGCTGCCACAGGGTGGGTCATCACTTCTGCCGCTTTAATTACGCTTCTCGCTGCGGCTCCCGTACACACGCCGATGGACTTTGTTCACAACGTCTTGTTGGCACGTGAAGGCTGGTTATTTGAACTTTGGTTGGCCGTCGGTGCTGTCATGGCTGCGCCGATGTTCGCATCGAGTGTGGTGGCTATGCCATTGCTTTTGGATCGGCACGTTACCTTACGAGACGCCGTACTCACCAGTTGGCAGACCGTTCTGGCGAACCCGGTGCCTATGGCGTTTTGGGCCAGCATCATCATGGGATTTACGCTATTGGGTCTGGGATCTTTACTGCTCGGGCTGATATTTGTCATACCTATGCTGGGTCACGCCAGTTGGCACGCCTATCACGATTTAGTAGACGCCTCTGCCCTGCCATTGCGTGAACCGATGTCAGCGCCTGACAGCCGTTATGGGCCCGCCTGATGTTCGGCTTTAGCGAAGAACAGCTCGCCACTTTTGGCCTCACCTTTGGCGTGGGTGGCTTCATGTTGTACATGCTGTTCATCATCGGCCAGCTTGCGTGGGAATCAAAAGCCGGCAAGTTCGGCACATTTGTGATATTCCTGGGTCTGGCCTTCGGTATGGTCGGCTTTGTTGCTAAGTTTGCAATTCAGTGGTTCCTAACGCGCTGATGGCCTGGCCGGTTTCTTCAGACCTGCAATCCTCAGCCCAAAGGTTTCACACCGATCAACAGGCCATGCAACCAGAAGGCAACCATTGCCCAGCCTGTGAAACCAACAACGACGGACGCAAAAGTGCCAATTTTTGTTCCCGCCGGGTATTGAATATTATTGGTGCGGTCGCGTCTACGTGCAGCAATAAAGTCCAACACTGCCCAAATCAAAAATGCGCCGAATAGAACCAAATGTGCCAGCGTGCCATTAGCCAATAAGTGGGCCAGTGCCCATGTCTTCACGGCCACCACCATAGGGTGGTGAATACGCGCCTTAATGGCATTTGCCGGTACGTAGGCTGCCGCCAGGAAGATAAATGCAAATAGTGTCAACAATGCGGCAATATGACGCATCGCTATCGGCGGACTCCAAACGACAACAGGTGTCTCGCGGGCCACACCAAACCCCCAGACTAACAACACAAATCCAGCGAGTGACACCAGGCTAAAGATTCCTTTGAAGGTTTTCTCACCTACCTTGCCAATTGCTCGCGTACGCCAGGAGTCTGAAAAAATTCGCACTGAATGTGCACCTAAAAAGATAACCAGACCGGCAATCAAATAAATCATGGGTTTCCCTCAATTAACAAATGGGTTAAGCACCTAAAACACGATTTTTTCCTGAGCGCTTGGCCAGGTACATCGCCTGATCGGCACGACGAATCGCTTCCATGCCGGCTTCGTCTGCTGCAAGCTGTGCAACACCGGCGCTAAAGGTAATCAATAATTTTTCAGTGCCAGTCAAGAAAAAGCGTTTGGTAAGTTCACGCTGCAAACGTGTCATAGCTTCAATGCCCTTGTCCAGTGGCGTGTCCGGTAAAAGTATTACGAATTCTTCACCCCCAAAACGCGCCAACGTGTCTTGCGGGCGCATGCACTCCCGCGCCACAGTAGCTAAATGCTTCAGTGCTTGATCCCCTGTTGTGTGGCCCAGAGTGTCATTGATTGTTTTAAAGTTATCAATATCCAACAATGCAGTACAAAGCGGTGTGTCTTTTCGGCGAACCGTCGATATTTCTCGTTCCAAGGCTTCTTCAAGTCCCTTACGATTTAATGCTCCAGTAAGCGGATCGTGACGCGCCTGAACGCTCACACGATCAAGCTCCTGATGGAGCTTGGCAATCTCCGCCTCAGTTGTTTCAGCTTTAACACGCATCGTGCGCAACTCATCCCGAGCAGTTTGGCTATTGAGCGCCATAGTGCGTGTAGCACCGACAACATCTTTCAACACAGGAGCAATTTCTGAAAGGGATTTTGCTTGCTCAATTTGACGTGCACTGTCTTCAAGCTTCTCCTGAAAAGATCCCGTGGATTCCGTCATTTGAGAGAGACGATCAATAAAAGATGCCAGCATTTGGCGCATCTCGTTTTGAGCTTGCAACGCCTTCTCTTTGGCATCTTTTTGCTTCACGATGACATCCTTGAGTCGTCGTTCCACGTCATCCAATCGTCTTAAGCTCAACGGCGGCTGTGCCGCGATCATCAATGCATCCATTTGACCTCTAAGCCATTGCTCTTCTGGGCTAAGGTCTCCAATGTTTTCAAAAACCAGGTGTAAAAGTTTGAGTAAAACACTCTTAATTTCTGCCTGATCTTCCGCAACGAACGATAGTCGGTGGCTGTAATTCACGAGCATCATCTTTACGGTTGTCACATCTGCGCCGGGCGATCGCATGGACTTCAGAAGATTCGTAGTTTGCTCCGAAAAGTGCTGATCATCATTGCCAAGAGCGGGTTGCGCATATTCAATAAGCTTGCCAATTTGTGACAAAAATTCACTCGTCAGAGCAGGCGCGCCCGAAGTTGTATGGTTGGAAGATAGCGGTGCCGGACCACTAGGTGGGCTGTCAGCAGATGTAACGGGCGTAAAACCGCCATACGCTACTAATGCCGCCTTAATACCGTCCCATTGCATGCGATCAATTGCAAACTCTAACAACCCGCGTTGCTTTTGCTGCCCTGGTGTTTTAGCAGGCAAAGCATGCGCTATTTCTTTCAATTCACGCGCTGGAAATGCTTCTACCGAAGGAATACCGGCAATTTCGTTGTAAATCGACTTGTAATTGACAGGCGTAGGTGCCAGTTTGCGTGCCGTCAGCTGCTTAAGCGTTTCGCGCGCAACTTCAAAGGATTTTTTTTCGTTCATAGACCTGCCACCAATAAGTCATTAGACAGGTTCATGCTACTTGATTCTCCAACCCGCCAAGGTGACTGTATGGTAGGGCAATAAGCAACGTGAAAAAGTCATCTATTCGAGAAGTTTGTCAAAGCATAAATCTGTGAATAGTTTCTGAATAAAACCGGAGTTATCCACACAATGATCACTTTTCGGAAAACTGTTCATAAAAGCAAGACAGCAAAATTGCACATTCGCACACATCCATTAACGTAGCGTAACTCATTGATTTAAAAGGAAATAAAGTACTTCTCCACAAAATATCGCAAGTCTCTATCTACTACTACTAAGTTTTATTTATAAAAAGAAGAAGAGTTACAGACAAAAGCCATCCTCAAAATAAACTTTAAAAGTTATCTGACCGATACAGGCATTTATGCAAGTTGATCAAGTAAGATTTGGCCTCCCTACCGAAGCAGTACGAAACCCATTCATGTCCGTTAAGCCTGAAGGCAAAGCCAGCGTATCAGCGCCCAATTGTTTTGAAATCAAAAGTGCACAACTTTCCACGGTGGCACTGCTGTTGAAGTCAAACGATGTTCAAGCGGTGGTAATGGAACTCTTGAAACAATTTGGTCCGACCAGTGAAAATTCCGAATTCTTTGAACGTGATGCCGTCGTGATCGATTTGGCGGTGATGGGCAGTGAAGCGTCAACCGCCGAATTTGCATCATTGTTGGATGCAATCCGTCAATGTCATCTTGTGCCGGTTGCAACCCGCAACGCACCAATAGCATGGGCTGCGTATTTGTTGACATTAGGCTTGGTAGACGCACCTGCAGAATTGGAACGCGTTAAATCGAAAGCGCCTCGGCAGCTGACAACCGAGTCGGAGCCTAAGCAGATTGTTGAAGTGGTTAAGGAAGTTCCAGGTCCGGGCACGATGGTCGTGGACAAGCCCTTGCGGTCAGGTCAAAAGATATATGCGCGGGGCGCAGATTTGGTTGTATTGGCTATGGTTAATCAAGGTGCGGAAGTTGTCGCAGATGGCAATATTCATGTGTATGCGCCATTGCGTGGTAAGGCCATGGCCGGGGCACGTGGCAACACCAATGCACGAATTTTTTCAACGTGCCTTGAGCCTGAATTGATTTCTATTGCTGGTGTATACCGCACGAGTGAAACACCGCTTCCCAAAGATATTGCCGGTAAGGCTGCCCAAGTGCGTTTGAGTACGGATGGGCAGGAAAAATTAATTATTGAACCGTTAAAAACGTAAAGGAAAAATCACCCATGGCGAAAATCATTGTGGTTACCTCCGGTAAAGGTGGTGTGGGTAAGACAACCACTAGCGCCAGCTTTGCAACCGGGTTGGCATTGCGCGGCCACAAAACAGCGGTAATTGATTTTGACGTCGGCTTGCGTAATCTCGATCTGATCATGGGCTGTGAACGACGGGTGGTCTACGACCTGATCAATGTAATCAATGGTGAAGCCAACTTGAATCAGGCGCTTATCAAAGATAAGCAATGCGAAAACCTGTATGTGCTGGCAGCTTCACAGACGCGTGATAAGGACGCACTGACTCAAAATGGTGTTGAAAAGGTACTCACCGATCTGGCTGCAATGGACTTTGAATACATTGTGTGTGACTCACCTGCAGGGATTGAAACCGGCGCACTCATGGCAATGCACTTTGCAGATGAAGCATTGGTAGTAACCAATCCGGAAGTTTCATCAGTGCGTGATTCAGACCGAATCCTGGGAATGTTAGCCAGTAAAACCAAACGTGCAATGGAAAGCGCAGAACCGATCAAAGAGCATTTGCTGATTACGCGTTACAACCCCGCGCGTGTAGACCAAGGGCAGATGCTTTCGCTCGAAGACATTCAGGATATTTTGCGTATCAAATTGATCGGTGTAATTCCTGAGAGTGAGTCAGTTTTGCAAGCCTCTAACCAAGGTGTACCGGCTGTGCATATGCAGGGAAGTGACGTTTCCGAAGCATACAAAGATGTTATTTCGCGCTTTTTGGGAGAAGAAAAACCCATGCGATTCATTGAAGCGCCAAAGCAGGGCTTGTTCAAGCGCCTTTTCGGGGGTAAATAAAAACATGTCTTTCCTGTCTTTTTTCCTGGGTGAAAAGAAGAAAAGTGCCAGCGTTGCTAAGGAACGCTTGCAAATCATTTTGGCCCATGAGCGCAGTGGTCGAAATGCATTTGAACCTGATTACTTGCCGGATTTACAACGTGATTTGGTTGCCGTTATCAGCAAGTACATCAAGATCAATCCTGATGACATTAAAGTAAATTTGGAACGTCAGGACAACCTGGAAGTCCTGGAAGTAAAGATTGAATTGCCTGATGCGCGCTAATGTGCGACCGGGATATAACCAAACTTCGTACAAAAAAACCGTACGCTAAAAGCGTACGGTTTTTGGGTCATTAGAACCGCATGGAGCACATCAAATCATGCTCAAGCTCTTACCGGATATTTATCTTGTTAAAAACAATGTGCCAAATAGAGCGTGCCATGGTTTCTATCTAAGGGTGTTTAATTTAGCTAAAAAAATTACACAGATGCCACTGGCAAAGCCGTTTTGTCAACGACGCGTCGAAGTACAAAACTGGAATGCACACCAGTTACCCCAGCAATGCGAGTAATGCGGTCCAACAATAATGCTTGGTAATGGTCCATATCACGGACCGCCACTTTTAACTGGTAATCCGCGTCTTGTCCGGTAATCAGTAAACACTCCAGCACTTCAGGCAGTATCGAAACGGAAGTTTCGAAATTAGCGAAACGTTCCGGCGTATGCACATCCATGGAAATGTGAATAAGTGCCATGAGTGTGAGCCCTAATTTACGTGCATCAACCAAGGCGCGATAGCCCACGATCAAACCCGCTTCTTCCAACGCACGAACCCGACGCAAACAAGGCGAAGGAGATAGGCCGATCCGGTCGGCTAGATCCTGATTATTGATACGTCCATCAACTTGCAAGACTTCCAGAATTTGCCTATCGTATCGATCAAAAGTCATTTTTTAACCTTGATATTTTAATTAATTGGCAGATTATTGCAAAAATAAACAAAATTTGAACAACAACGCAATTCATAGCCAGCAGACATGTAGGACACTACAGATGTTGGTTTACAAAACCAATATTTGAAGACAGCTAAGGTCAAAAGCTTGATGCTGTTTTAACGCCAACTACCCAATCAGGTAAGTTTACGCAACGGCTCTCCCTTGGGGCGGCACCCGCAGCCCCAGGGACAGGTCAAAGTCGGAGGCACAATCCAAGCCCGTAACCGGACCTTTTATGGCTCACGAACCACGCCTTACCAAAGAGTTGCGCAAATTACTCCAGGCGCATCGTATTGCAGCACTTGGAACATCCAACCCGGACGGAACACCGTTTGTTTCTATGGTGCCATATGCAATTGGCCCGGATGCCCGTATCGTCATTCATGTGAGCGGTTTGGCATCCCACACGCGCAATTTACAGACCTCACCACAAGTATCACTACTGGTCATGCAATCAGAGATGCCGGGAGAACCCGTGCATGCACTGCATCGGATAACTTTACTGGGGCAGGCTGTCCCGTTGCAGCCGGAAACGCTTGTTTGGACATTGGCGCGTAACGCGTATCTGCAGCGTTTCCCAGAAGCGGAGCCGATGACACAATTAGGAGACTTCTGCTTCTTTGCCATTCACGTCACATCAGCCAACCAGGTCGCAGGTTTCGGCGCAGCAAGAACCTTGGATGAGCAGGCAATTACTGAGGCCCTACACGTTCCACATTAAGTATTGCCTTGATCTTCTACAAAAGCGATCATCATTTTCGCAACAGACAGTCCATCATGCCCATGTTGCAGGCTTGCCATGGCTGAGGTATACATTGGCTCCCCCAGGCGATCACGCCGTTTTTCCAGTAAAAAAGAACTGTAGCCAGCTTCAAATTCAGGATGTCCCTGTACACAAAAAACCTCATCGCCTACTGAGTAAGCGGCAATTGGGCAATGGTTGTTACTGGCCAGCAAGGTGGCTTCTTCCGGCAATTCGAGGACTTGGTCTTGGTGGCTTACCAGCAAAGACATTTTTTTGTCTTCGGGTGCTAGCGGTATATCAGCAGCGTGCCAGTCATAGGACATGCGGCCAACGCCCCAGCCTTGGGGTGCTCTACCCACTTTGGCACCTAGACATAGTGCGATGAGTTGGTGGCCAAAGCAGATACCCAACAATTTCATCTTTTGATCCAGCAATTCGCTGACACGCTGTCGCAGTTCTACGACCCAAGGTTCCTGTGAAAAGGAATCGGCCTTGCTGCCGGTTAGTAGAACAGCGTCGTAACGGGCAAACGAGACGGGGTACTCTGCACGCGGGGTGTTGAAAATGTCAAATTGCCAATCAATGGCGCCGGCATCAAGAAAAAGCCGCTCAAACATTGCCCCATAGCGTGTGTAGGTTGGAGCAATAGCCGGATCGAGATCGTCGTTTTCAAGAATGCAAAGTTTCATAGGATGTCATTTTCCCTGTTTTGGGCCTTAAATTAGGTCAAATTGCACCTTCGTGTTACATTAGTCCATCGCTTCAGGCGAACAGACCGTGCGGATGCTTTTATGCGAACCTGCACTGGCTCCCGGCAGAGGGGTCGTTTGTTCAGTCTTTAAGAGGCGACACGCGGTTCTCTCACGACCTGGCGTTTTTTCCCTTTATTGCATATAGCCCCTGCCAGCGGCCGATGCGACTTACTTTTTAATGATTCATAACAACAATACTTCGTCACTGACACCAGTAACTATCGGCAAATACCGCATTGCCGCCTGCCCCCGTCCCCTCGAAACAGGCCGGTATGCAGCTCAGGTTTCCATTGCCAGCGGAAGCGGAAGCGCTTCGACCGATCGTGTCATGCGTTTTTGCGATGACTTTCCCTCACACGATGCCGCGGCGCACTACGCGTTGTCACAAGGCATCATCTGGGTGAGCGAGACTACCCGCCCCCAGTGAACTCATACGATAATCCAAGGCTAAAGGACAAATCATGGCTAAAGAAGAACTGATTGAAATGATGGGCGTCGTCAACGAAGTGTTGCCGGACACCCGTTTTCGCGTAACACTGGATAACGGCCATCAACTGATCGCTTACTCAGCAGGAAAAATGCGGAAGAACCATATTCGCATTCTTGCGGGGGACCGTGTTTCATTGGAACTCTCCCCCTATGACCTTTCTAAAGGTCGGATTAACTTCCGACACATTGAGGGACGTGGTCCGATGACGCCGCGTCGTCCACAGCCTTAAGTTTTTCAAGTTCACTAGATCTGCCGCTTTTTTAAGCGGCAGTCTTTTTTCCGGGAGTCGTTGTCACCATGTCCCTCAATCCTGTGATTTCCATGTTGGGACGCCGGCTACGACTTGCCGTGATTGGCGGCGGGCACGGTTCCTTTATTGGTGCAATGCATAGGCAAGCGGCCCGCTTGGACGACCGCTTTGAACTGGTTGCTGCAGCGCTGTCAGCTGATGCCGAAAAAGCGATTCAATCAGGGAGCGAATTGGGACTCGCACCCGAACGCTGTTACGGCGGTGGTGATGCACTGATTGCTGCCGAAGCAACGCGAGCAGCCAATAGAACGAATGGCGCAGAAGTGGTTGCCATCATGACACCCAATGACAGCCACTTTTCGTACGCCATGTCCGCACTTAAGGCGGGAATGGACGTCATTTGCGATAAGCCCATGACGAATACCTTGGAGCAGGCGCAATTGCTGCGCGACAAGGTCCATGAGTCAGGTCTGGTCTATTGCCTGACGCACAACTACACAGGCTATCCCATGGTGCGCCAGGCCAAAGCCATGGTGTCTGACGGGCAATTGGGTGCGTTACGGCTGGTACAAGTCGAATATGTCCAAGGGGGTCGTGCCAAAGCCGGTCCTTCCCGTGTCGCATGGAAAGATGATCCTGAGCGGGGCGGACCATCCTTGGTAATGGGTGACATCGGAACACACGCCCATAACCTGTTGCGCTTTATTACGGGACTGGAAGTCGAGCAAGTAGCTGCCGAGGTCGGCACCATCGTCCCCGACCGGGTAACCCATGATTACGCGGGTGCCATGTTACGCATGCAAAATGGGGTGCGAGGCAGCTTCTGGATCACCCAAGCGGCGGCCGGCGTGGAAAATGGTCTACGCATCCGCGTGAGTGGTGCGACCGGAACCTTGGAGTGGCAACAGGAGCAACCACAACTGCTCTCGTTCAAACCGCTGGGAGCGCCCGCACAAATACGAACGCCCAACGGCCCCGGCACGCTGCCGCTAGCGGCCCGTGCGTCCCGCATCGTGGCAGGCCACCCGGAAGGTTTCCATGAGGCCTTTGCCAACATCTATGCGGACGCGGCAGTGGCGATTGCATCGCGGCGAATCGGTCAAACAGCAGATCCGCTGGCCTTGCATTTCCCCAATGCAACGGATGGCCTGCAAGGCATCCGTTTCGTCGACGCTGTGATTCGCTCCAGCCTCAACAACGGTACTTGGACAAACCTATAGACACCTGCGGACCGATGGCTCCACCTTCAGGCCGGTGGCTTCGCAGGCTGTGGGGGCGCCGGTTGTTGTTCCACACGCTCCAGTGAACTGTCGAGGCAAGCCCAAGCCGGCGCACTGGAAGTCCAAATATTGGCGGTTGGACGAATTGAAGACGGATCATCCAGCGTACCCGCACGCACCACTGTAAATTGAGGACGTGCAGACGAGTTCGCGAACAGATGAGAACCACAGCGCGTGCAAAAGCGTCGCTTGATTTCATTGCCACTCGCAGCGGTGCTGACAAACTCGCTGAGTTCACCTGAACACGTCAGCGAGTCGGTAGGCACCATGATGTTTACCGTTCCATTGGACGCGATGTGCTGGCAATCTTTGCACCAGCATACGCGTGACGCAAGCGGGTCGGCTGCAAGGGTAAAGCGCACTGCGCCACAAAGGCATTGCCCGGTTCTTTGGGTCATATCGTCTCCTTCTTATAAATTTTGGGAAGCGGTGCGGCGCTTACGCACTGCAGCGGCCAGTTCGTTTAATACCGGCACAGTTTGTGCCATGCTGATGCACGCGTCAGTAACAGAAACTCCGTATAGAAGAGGTGCATCAGCCACGATATCTTGTCTGCCCTCCTGCAAGTGGCTCTCAATCATGATGCCGGAAATCCGCGTGTCACCCGCTGCAATTTGCGCGGCCACATCAGATGCCACTACAACCTGGCGCGCGTACTGTTTGCTACTGTTGGCATGGCTTACATCCACCATCACTTGCTCGCGCAAACCTGCGGACTTGAGTAGGGCGCAAGCGGCATCAATATCTGCTTTGGCGTAATTGGGCTGCTTACCGCCGCGCAAAATCACATGGCAATCATTGTTGCCGCGCGTCTCAAAAATCGCGGCTTGTCCCATTTTGGTCATACCCATAAAGGCGTGCGCAGCCTGGGCCGCCAGGATGGCGTCTGAAGCAACTTTAACGCCACCGTCGGTACCGTTTTTGAAACCCACAGGGCATGACAAACCTGACGCGAGTTGTCTGTGGCTTTGACTCTCCGTAGTGCGGGCGCCGATGGCACCCCAGCTCACCAGATCACTGATGAATTGAGGGCTGAGCAAATCCAGAAACTCCGTGCCCACTGGAAGCCCCAGTGCCACCACTTCCAGCAGCAACTGTCGCGCCATTTCCAAGCCTTCATTGATGGCAAAGCTGCCATCCAGATGGGGGTCATTGATGTAGCCTTTCCAGCCCACAGTAGTCCGCGGCTTTTCAAAGTAAACACGCATTACCACGAGCAGAAATTCCTGCAATGCATCAGCCTGAACCTTGAGTTGGCGTGCGTATTCCATCGCTTGGTCATGGTCATGAATAGAGCAAGGCCCCACCACAACAATCAACCTGTCGTCCTGACCATGCAGCGCGCGCGAGATCGCGGCGCGGCTGCTCTCTACCAAATGTGAGACATCTTGTGGAACCGGCAGCTTTTCTTCCAGCAATGCCGGGGTAATCAGCGGCCTGACAGCTCCAATACGAAGGTCGTCAATACGGGTGGTGTCGTGGGTGGATACGGATGGAAGCATCGGTGAATTCATCAAAATGCGCGTGAAACCCTGGCCTTCAGGCCGGGGAGGTAGAGCGCCGGATGCTCTGCATCCGATTCTCTTGGCCAACCTTTTTCACGTCCTTGGTTGTGGCCGGGGTTGAAAAGAAGTACCCATACCCGTCGTTGCGCTGGGTCACCAGACAATGCCTGTGAC
>CANBYM010000059.1 GCA_947373605.1 Comamonadaceae bacterium | reverse complement strand
ACAGCCACAGTACCGACTCTCAATGACATCGCCGCAAAGCTGGCCGGTTACGACCCGCTTGCGCTACGCGCTGATACCGTCAACCAGTTTCTTGCTTCACTGGTGCAACCCGTCACTGCTACGGAATCGTTTCCGCTGAAAAAGGCTTTCGGCAAAGTGTTGGTGCGCGATGTCATCTCGCCCATTAACGTACCTCCTCACGACAACTCTGCCATGGATGGTTTTGCCTTTCACGGTGCCGCATTGGTGGGGCAAGCTTTGGATCTGGAAGTTGTAGGCACCGCGCTTGCCGGGGCCGCATGGGGCGAACAGGTGTCCACTGGCCAATGCGTAAAGATCATGACCGGAGCAGTTATGCCGGCTGGCCTGGACACAGTGGTGCCGCAGGAACTGGTGCACATCAATGCGGGGCGCATTACGATTCCCGCTGGCGCATTGAAGCAAGGGGATAACCGCCGCTTCAAAGGCGAAGACCTGGAGCAGGGAAAACCGGCGTTGCGCGCCGGCACACGCATCACACCAGCGGCACTGGGCCTGCTGGCGAGCCTTGGCATCGCGCATGTGGACGTGCTGCGTCCCTTGCGCGTGGCTTATTTTTCAACCGGTGACGAAATTTTGAGTCCGGGCGAGCCGCCGCGTGAAGGCGCTGTGTATGACAGCAACCGCTTCACGCTCTTTGGGCTACTCACACGAATGGGCGTCGAATTGCTGGACATGGGCGTTGTGAAAGACGATCCACTGCTTTTGGAAAAGGCCTTCCTGCAAGCCTCGGAGCAAGCCGATGCCATCATCTCCAGCGGCGGTGTGAGCGTGGGCGAAGCAGACCACACCAAAGCCATCATGCGCAAGTTGGCGGGTGGAGAAAATGGAGTGGCGTTCTGGAAAATCGCCATGCGCCCGGGCCGCCCCATGGCTGTGGGCCGTATCGGAAAAGCGGTGTTGTTCGGATTGCCGGGCAATCCGGTCGCCGTGATGGTCACATTTTTGGCCTTTGTCCGCCCTGCCTTACTGCAATTGATGGGCTGTACATCACAGCCGTTGCCCCTGCTCAAGGCGCAAAGCACCGAGTCGATCCGCAAGAAGCTCGGCCGCACGGAGTATCAGCGTGGCACTGTCACCACGTCACAGTATGGCGAACCTCAGGTGCAAACCACCGGTCAGCAGGGCTCCGGCGTTTTAAGCAGCATGGCGCAGGCCAACGGACTGATCGTTTTGCACCACGATCAGGGCGACGTAGCGGTTGGCGATCTGGTCGACGTGATGATGTTTGACGGCGTCATCTGACGCCCGCGCGCACCATTCAAGCCTTTAACGCCGCATCAACACCCAAATTGGCCAGAGAATCGGCACGCTCGTTGCCGGGGTCACCGGCGTGGCCCTTGACCCAGCGCCAGTCGATCGTGTGACCGCCGTTGGAAACCAACGCGTCAAGACGCTGCCAAAGGTCTACATTTTTTACCGGTTGCTTGGCCGCCGTTTTCCAGCCTTTGGCTTTCCAACCAACCAGCCACTCGGTAATCCCCTTGAGAACATACTGACTGTCCAGATGCAAGGTGACAATGCAGGGCCGCTTCAAGGCGCTCAGCGCCTCTATGACCGCCATCATTTCCATGCGGTTATTAGTGGTCCCCAACTCGCCGCCGAAAAGTTCCTTCTCGGTTCCATCGGCCGAGCGCAACAATGCGCCCCAACCACCGGGCCCCGGATTGCCCTTGCATGCACCGTCGGTATAAATCACTATCGTGTTCAATCGCTTTTCTCCAAAATATTGCGTTCGCTTGCGCGGTGGGCCATTGGAACTGATTTGCCCACACGCACCGGCTTGCCCTTCCATGCGGGCCCCAGCAGCCGCATGCCACGCACCCGTTTGACAGCCACCAAAAAATAGGCGGCTCCAAATATCGGCCACCATTTGGGCCCGGCTTTGTCCATCCACTCCAGTCGCTGCAGCCACTTCTCACTGCGAACACCCCCACGGTAGCAGCCAAAAGTGCCCACCTCCACATCGAAACTCAGCAACCGCAACCAATCGCGCAAGCGCCAGTAGCCAATAAAGTCGCCGCCGTCGGGCAGCAGCAGTTCGCCAAATCCAAAGCGCCTGTAAAGATGCGCGCGTGATTGCTGCACCCCCCAAAGACTTGTTGGGTTCAAACCACAAATTACCACCCTGCCCTCAGGCACCAGCGCGCGCTCAACCTCGCGCAAGGTCGCATGTGGGTCTGCACTGAACTCCAGGCTGTGGGGCAGCACCACAAGGTCCAGACTGCTGGCCGGAAAGGGTAGCGCACTGAACTCGCTGACCAGTGCTACGCTACGGGCACCTTGCAACGGCACATCACTCCAATGGTCCGTGGCTAGCCATTGGTGTGGAATACGGTTGGCTTCCAACGCATCGAGCTGTGGCACGCCGAGCTGCAGCGCGTGATAGCCAAAAATGTCTGCGACCGCAGCGTTCATCTGATTGCGTTCCCATGCCAGCAGATACGCGCCAAGCGGCGTCTGAAACCATTCGTGCAAACCTATAATTGAAATGCTCATGAAGTTAATACCGCTGCCTGCTTTTGCTGACAACTATCTATGGATGCTGCGCGACGGGCGTAATGCTTTGGTGGTAGATCCCGGCGACGCGCAGCCTGTACTGGAAGCCTTGCAACGCGAGGGCTTGCAACTCCAAACCATTTTAGTCACGCACCACCATGCTGACCACACTGGCGGTGTCGACACGCTGCGCAATGCTACCGGCGCGGCGGTTTACGGCCCCGAACGCGAAAACATTCCCGGGCCATTTCACAAGCTCCATGGTGGCGACACGGTGCAAAGTCTGGGACTGAATTTTTCCGTGATGGACGTACCGGGCCATACTGCCGGACATATCGCGTTTTATTGCGCCGACGTGGATGCAGCGCCGTTGCTGTTTTGCGGCGACACGCTTTTTAGCGGGGGCTGCGGTCGTTTGTTTGAAGGCACACCTGCGCAAATGCTGGCGTCGCTCAATAGTCTGGCGGCCTTGCCGGATAACACCCGCGTTTGCTGCACGCACGAGTACACCTTGAGTAATTTGAAATTTGCGTTGGAAGTAGAACCGTCTAACGCGGCGCTGGTGCAATACAACACGCATTGCCTTGCGCTGCGGGGAGAGGGCTTGCCAACACTTCCATCTAGTATCGCGCTGGAGCGGGCCATTAATCCGTTCCTGCGAAGCCGCAACGCTGAAGTGGTCGCATCCGCCAACCGCCATGACGCGGTAATGACCCAACAATCCGGTGCCTTCGCAACCCTGCGCCAATGGAAGAACGTGTACCGATGAATTTTTTGAAAATTGCCGCCTTGGGCACCCTTCTCTGGCTCACAGGTTGCGCAACACAGAGTGTCGGTACAGCTCCTTCAAGCAGCACGACAAACGTTGACGGCATCACCCTCTCTTCCAGTCACGAACTGAGTAGCACCCAGAGCAACAGCAAGCCCAAGACCCCTGCCAACGCAGGCACACAAGCCCACCGCAACAATGTTCCGCTTGCCCCGATTGCCGAGCAGAACACCAGTTCCCGCGGCGTTGCAGCACTTACGCCCCCGGCCGATTTGTGGGAGCGCATTCGCCGTGGCTATGCCATGCCGGATCTAGAGAATGATTTGGTGCACGACCGCGAGCAGTGGTATAGCTCGCGCCCGGATTACATCTTCCGCATGACCGAGCGCTCCCGTAAATACATGTTCTACATCGTTGAAGAACTGGAATTGCGCAACATGCCCACAGAACTTGCGTTATTACCTTTCGTCGAGAGCGCGTTCAATCCGCAGGCGGTATCAGGCGCCAAAGCCGCTGGCATGTGGCAATTCATGCCGGCCACCGGCAAGACGTTCGAACTCAAACAAAACGTCTTCCGCGACGACCGCCGCGATGTATTGGCCTCGACCCGCGCGGCACTGGACTACATGCAAAAGCTCTACGGCATGTTCGGTGATTGGCATTTGGCACTCGCTGCCTACAACTGGGGTGAAGGCAGCGTGGGACGTGCCATCAGCAAGAACCAGAAGGCCGGTCTGGCAACCGGATACCCCGACCTGAATATGCCGATGGAAACGCGTTTTTATGTTCCCAAGTTGCAGGCTATCAAAAACATTGTTTCCAACCCGGAGGGATTCAACTCCAAGCTGCCTTTGATTGAAAACCACCCCTACTTTCAGTCAGTGACCATCCGCCGCGATATTGACGTCACGCTGGCAGCCAAGCTAGCCGAAGTTCCGCTGGAAGATTTCAAAGCCCTGAACCCATCAGTCAACAAGCCGGTCATCATGGCCAACGGCACACCTCAAATTCTTTTACCTTGGGATAACGCGGCCACGTTCCAAACCAATCTGGAGGGCTACAGCGGTGGTCGGCTGGCGAGCTGGACCGTGTGGTTAGCCCCAACCACGATGCGCGCTGCGGATGCGGCCAAAAAAGTGGGTATGGGCGAGAACGAATTCCGAGCCATTAACAACATACCGGCCCGCATGGTGATCAAACCCGGCTCCGCTCTGCTTGTGCCGCGTGGTGCACATATCGAACAAGACGTGGCAGGCAGCGTGGCCGATTCGGGACAGATGAGTCTGGCCCCCGAAGTGGTGCTCAAGCGCACAACGGTGAAAGCAGGCCAGGGTGATAGTGTCGCGAGTATCGCCCGCAGATACAAACTCACGCCTGCCAACGTCGCACAGTGGAATGGTGTGAGCACTTCGACCGGTTTCAAGGCCAAACAACAGATTGTTTTGTACTTGCCCGCGTCGCCTGGCAAAAAGGCCAACGGCAAGTCTCAGCCGGTTAGAAAACCGAAGAAAAAGTAGCTCAGTGGTATCCCAAAAACAGGATCCCGACATTCAGTGCGAAAGCTGTGACCCACACGACGCTGCGTACATTGGACAAGCCTGCGATGTACATCATGACGTAGACGATTCGCAGCACCACAAACAGAAACGCCAATATGTCCAGTCGCCCCTGATGGGCACCTAACTGGTGGGCAATGATGATCGCCCCTATGAAAAACGGCATGGCCTCAAAACAATTGGACTGGGCAGCGTTGGCGCGCGCACGCCACTCAGTCTGATTCGCCAGCCAGGCACGCGGATTGCCGTTGTCAAAACCACCCTGACTTGGTGGCTTGCCGAACATACCCCCCTTGGCAATGCCGGCGCAAACAATGGGCATGACCGCCACCACTAAAACACACCAATACGCGACGGTGAAATGGACGTTTTGCATAGCCCGATTGCCTTTCAGAGTTAAGGTTTTAGCGCCGGTCTACCAGCGCATGCGCAATGGTGCCAAGGTCTACATATTCCAGTTCACTACCCACCGGCACACCGCGGGCAAGGCGGGTCGCTTTGACACCGCGGGCCTTGAGCCCTTCGCTGATCACGTGGGCCGTGGCTTCACCTTCAGCGGTAAAGTTCGTAGCAAGAATCACTTCTTGAACTTCGCCGTCGCATGCCCGATCAAACAGCTTTTTGAGGCCCAGATCGTTAGGGCCGATGCCATCAAGCGGGCTGAGCTTGCCCATCAGCACAAAGTACAGCCCCATGTACGCACCGGTGCGCTCCAACGCGGACTGGTCTGCCGGCGTCTCAACCACGCAGAGTATGCTTTGGTCGCGCTTTTCGTCCAAGCAGGTATCGCACACTGCGGACTCCGTAAAAGTATGGCAACGCTCACAATGGCGCACATTCACTGCCGCATCGCTCAGCGCGCGCGAAAGACTTTGCGCGGCGGCGCGGTCATGCTGCAGCAAATGAAAAGCAATGCGCTGTGCTGACTTGACGCCAACGCCCGGCAAGCGCCGCAGCGCCTGAATCAATGCGTCAAGCGAATGGGCGTCAGACATGCAGCGCCAAAGCGTCGATCAAAACGGAAACTTCATGCCACCGGGCAGGCCCGGCATGCCTGCGGTGATCTTGCCCATTTTTTCGGCAGAGGTTTCTTCGGCCTTGCGCACTGCGGCATTGAAGGCAGCAGCCACCAGGTCTTCAAGCATGTCTTTGTCGTCCGCCAGCAAACTGGGGTCAATCGTGACGCGTTTGACATCGTGTTTACACGTCATGGTCACCGTGACCAGACCGGCACCGGACTCGCCGCTAACTTCAATATTGCCCAATTCATCCTGGGCCTTTTTCATGTTGTCCTGCATCGCTTGCGCCTGCTTCATCAGGCCGGCGAGTTGTCCTTTGTTGAACATGGGTTTCCTTTTTATTAACAGTAGCTAAATACACAAGCAAACGCCTACAGCGGCTTGATAGATCCGGGCACGATTTTCGCGCCAAAGTCTCGCATCATCGCCTGCACAAAGGGCGCATCCAAAATAATCTTTTCAGCAGCCAGTTGCTTCTCGGCCGAGGCCGCCGAGTTGCGGCGGCTCGGGCTGTCCGTGACACGGCCGATTTCCACTGCCAGTTTGACGCCAAACCCTGCCGCTTGCAGTGCGTTCGCCAAGCGCTCACGCGTGCCGCTTTGGTTCAATGACTCACGCTCAACGCGCAGCAGCCACTGATCCGTGTCCCGGGCCACCAATTGCGACTGCAGGGCCAGTTCACGCACCAGCGCGTTGATGGCTTCTGCCGCAATAAGCCGGGTGACGGTGGTGTGCCAGAAATCGCCCTCTTCAGTGGGGACCAAAACCGAATTGGACGGTGCAACCGCCTCTGAGCGTGGTTCCGCCTGCTCGCGCACCGGCACCGCAACCACTTTGGTGGCCTGGGCCGCGACCGGTGCGGGAGCCTCAGGCGGCGCTGTCGCATGCGCAACAATGGTGTCATCTTCAAGATCGTCAACCGCTTCGATATCTTCGTCCAAAGTGGAATCGGCAGGCGTTCCACTGGATCGCACGTGCAGCACCTGACCCGGTGGCAGCGCTGGCTCATCCTCCCAGGGCTGCACAGCCTTAATCGCAACCGGAGCGGGTACCACTGGCGATGCAGGTACCAAAGGTGTCCGTGCAGGGGGTGTTTCAGCTTTCGCTAGAGTTTTTTTTTCAGCCTGCGGCTTGAATGCCAGTAAGCGAAGCAGCACCATGGTCAGCGCCGCATATTCATCCGGCGCCAGTCCCAAATCAGCACGTCCGTGCAGGCAGATGCTGTACAGCAACTGTGTCTCGTCCGCGGGCAGCAATGCCGCCAGACGCGCTGTTTCCGCCGCTTCCGGATCAGCGTCATCCGCGCTCGCTAAAGGCGCACCGGCCAGCGCTTGCACCACCGCCATTCGCTGCAAAACTGTTGACATTTCTTCCAGCGTTGAGGCTGCGCTCAAACCGTTAAGCCTAAGTGTTTCAGCGGTTTCCACCACGGTCTGGCCGTCGCCCAGCGCCAATGCTTCAATCAAACGAACCACATAGGAGCGGTCCACGCTGCCCAGCATCTGGCGCACCGTTGCTTCCCGCAACTGACCAGAGCCGAACGCAATAGCCTGATCGGTCAAACTCAAGGCGTCGCGCATGGAGCCGCGTGCAGCGCGTGCCAGCAGTCGCAGGGCTTGGATGTCGGCGCTGACATTTTCAACTTCCAGCACTTTGGTCAAGTGCTCGCGAATCGTTTCAGGTGCCATAGGGCGCAGATTGAACTGCAGGCAACGTGAGAGCACCGTCACCGGCACCTTTTGCGGATCGGTGGTGGCCAGCACAAACTTCAGGTACGCGGGCGGCTCTTCCAGCGTTTTCAACATGGCGTTAAATGCCGTGTTGGTCAGCATGTGCACTTCGTCGATCATGAACACTTTAAAACGACCTTGCACCGGCTTGTAAACCGCCTGCTCTAGGAGCGCCTGCACTTCATCGACACCGCGGTTGGAGGCGGCGTCAAGCTCGGTGTAATCGACAAACCGTCCTGAATCAATATCAGTACACGCCTGGCAGACGCCGCACGGCGTGGCAGTAATACCGCCGGTGCCATCCACACCCTGGCAGTTCAGCGACTTGGCCAGAATACGCGAAACGGTCGTTTTTCCCACACCCCGTGTACCGGTGAACAGGTAGGCGTGGTGCAAGCGCTGCGTCGTCAAAGCATTGGTCAGTGCCTGCACGACATGGTCCTGCCCCACCATTTCAGTGAAATTGCGGGGGCGGTACTTACGGGCGAGCACGAGATAAGACATGCGCCTGATTCTAAGGGGCTACAATCTAAACTGACGGGCCTTCCCGCATGGTAAAGCGGCCAACCGAGTCAGGTGGGGAACCAAGCAGCTCTAACTGTAGAGCCAGTGCCGGGGTCAAGGCTCGTCACCTTTTCTCACAAGCTGCGACTTGTGTCACATGAGCGTATCGTCCAGCGCGTCTCCCCTGAATGCGTCTGAATCCCTTCAGTGTTCACTTTTACATTGACAGCAGGGGCTATTACAGGAACACATGGCTAGTGCAATCTGCTTTTGACGATACATTAGAACTTGGCACATAGGCTTTCTGCTTAAAGCGTATTGCCTGTCAAATTAATCGAATAGCGGGAGCTTCCAATGCCATGGGTCGTTGCACTTACCATTGCTAGTTTGCTTGCAGTAATTGTCTCAATTGGTTTTGGGGTACGAGAGACGAAACGGCGAAAGGAACTGGAGGCCAAGTTAGCGTTGCTACTTTCGCAAAATGCCAAAGATCAATTGACCGACCGACTGACCGGCCTTTTGTCTTTAGAAGGATTCGAGTCAGCTCTTACCGGGCGGGCAGACAAGGCGGACTCTGCCGGTGGCTCCTTTTGCGTGATCTATTTGGCACTCGATGAGTTGGGCATGATCAACGATGGGTTTGGCCGGGAGAAAGCCGAAAAATTGCTTGTAGCCACCGCTGAAATACTCAAGACCATTACAGGCGAACAAGCGGCTGTGTGTCGTATCAATGGCGGTGAATTCGCGTTCTATGTCAGCGGCGGAATCAATATCGGCCAGGATGTTGCCCAAAAGCTTTGCCGGCGGATGGAGCAATCCATCCAAATCGGGGCCGCAATCATGACTGCAACCTGTTCCATCGGAATTTCCGCGTACCCGGAGCACGGTGCGCACCAAAATTTACTGAGTTTTGCCGCTTTGGCCATGCGTACTGTGAAATTAGCGGGCGGTAGCGACTTTTGTGTTTACGACGTCCATATGGGCACCAATATGCGGGACCAAGTCAGTTTATTGCTGGACTTGCGAAAGGCGTTGGAGCTTGGGCAATTCGAGCTCTACTTTCAACCCAAGGTGGACAGCGAGACTTTGCAGTTCACAGCCGCGGAAGCCTTGCTGCGTTGGCATCACCCCGAGAAAGGCTTTGTCAGCCCTGGTGTGTTTATTCCGATTGCCGAGAAGTACGGCCTCATGGGCCCCATTGGACGCTGGGTGATCGCCGAGGCTTGTACCAAAGCCGCGAACTGGAAGAGCCGGGGACTGCGTATGCGCGTAGCGGTCAATATATCGGGGTACCAGATGAGGGAAGATGACTTGATGGAGTACATTGAATCAACGATTGAACAGCACGGAATAGCGCCCAACCGTTTTACCTGCGAAATCACCGAATCAGTCGCGATGGAGGACACCAAGGTCACGCAGCAAACGTTCGAGAAGATGGGACGTGCAGGATTTCACGTATCGATTGACGACTTTGGCACCGGCTATTCCAGCCTTGCCACATTGCGCAAATTGCCCGCCGCCGAACTCAAAATCGACCGCGCGTTTGTGACTGACCTGGAAGCCAATGAAGATGCCCGATCAATCGCCCATTCGATTGTTAGCCTGGGTAAGACCTTGAAGCTGCGGGTGGTTGCCGAGGGAATCGAGACCGTGGGACAGTGTGAAATTCTGGTCCAAATGGGATGTGACGAACTTCAAGGCTACCTCTTTGCTATGCCCATGCCGGCCGAGCAGCTGGAAGAGATGGCGTTTGACGCTTCGTCCAACAAGTCCAAGGACTTTCGCGCATCACTCTACTCGTCAACCTTGATGCAAGGCCTGAACTAATTTAGCCGGCATACTGAAAATCCAGAGCCGGCTCCGGAGTCAAGGCTCATGTCCTTTTTTCATGGCGGCGAATGCCGCTCCCGGTTGCAGCGTGCATGGCTGATAGCCAGATTCTCAAGATGACTATTGCCCCCTTGGCTCAGGGGTTGGATGTGTTCAAGGGTCGCGTCCTGCGGCTCCACGGGTTGCGCGCACACCCAGCAAGGCACAACACCATGAAGCTGTCGTGCAACGATTTTATAAATTTTGTCGCGAGTGTGTCCGAGTCGACTCATAAGCGTTAGCAAAGGTTTGTTCAGTTTTGAGGTGCAGAGTTTAGAAACTTCAGCACGCCTTGTGCCGCCCGCACACCACTGGCCATTGATGCCTGCAGCAAGTAGCCCCCAGTGGGTGCCTCCCAATCCAGCATTTCGCCGGCGCAAAAAACGCCGGGCATTTGCTCAAACATTAGGTCGTTGCTGAGCACTTCAAAAAGAACACCACCTGCGCTGCTGATCGCCTCGTCAATGGGCCGTGCCGCCTGCAATTGAATCGGCAAAGCTTTGATGGCATTCGCGAGTTGTACCGGATCGGCTATTGCTGCTTTGTCCAAAAGCTCGTGCAGGATGGCACTTTTGATTCCGTCCAGATGCAAGCGGCTTTTCATGTGACTCGACAGGGAGCGTGATCCACGCGGGTGGCTCACCTCAGCCAACACCTTCTCCAGCGGCATGTCCGGCAACAGGTCCAGATGCAATGTTGCACGGCCTTTGCGCACAATTTCATCACGCAGCAAGGCTGAGGCGGAATAAACCAGGCTGCCTTCCACGCCGGTTTGCGTGGCGACAAACTCGCCCTTGCGGGAAAAGCTCTGACCCTGACTGCTAGTGAATGTAATGGCGACCGACTTGAAGGGCTGCCCGGCAAATTTGGCATTAAAAAACGGGCTCCATCCCCCTTGCAAGTCAAAGCCGCAATTGGCAGGTAACAGAGGCGCCACAGCTATGCCTTTGGCCGCAAGCAGGGGCACCCAGGCGCCGTTGGAACCAAGACGTGCCCAACTGCCACCGCCCAAAGCCAACACCACGGCGCGGGCTTTAACGGCGACCTCGCCTTGGGGACTTTCAAACAGCAGTGCACCCGCATCATTCCACCCCAGCCAGCGGTGGCGCATATGAAACTGCACGCACCCCGGACGACGCAGCCGCTGCAACCAGGCGCGCAGCAGGGGCGCGGCCTTCATGTCCTTGGGAAATACCCGCCCTGAGGTGCCGACAATGGTTTCCACACCCAAATCCAGCGCCCAGTTGCGCAAATCTGAGGCGCTAAAGTCTTTGAGCATTTGTTCAATCACTGCCCTGCGCGCACCGTAGCGCCCGGCAAAACGGTCGGCATCTTCCGAATGCGTCAGATTCAAGCCACCTTTGCCGGCCAGTAAAAATTTGCGCCCTACCGAAGGCATGGCGTCGTACAACTCCACGGCATGGCCGGCCTTTGTGAGCATTTGGGCAGCCATCAGTCCGGCGGGGCCGCCGCCAACAATGGCGACGGGAATTTCTTGTGTCATGGGTTGGCAATCTCGATCAGTGCGCCTTGTGGCGTCAAAAAAGCACATCGCACCATTTGGCCCGGATAGGCACTTTGAATGGTGGCGCGGTAGCCCGTGAGTTGAGCACACAATTCAGGCTGCAACTGCGGCTCGGCATTAGATTTGTAATCCAACACCCACCATTGACCGGCAAGATCCTGCACAAGACGGTCAATGCGCAGAAGGCGCCCGCCCCGATTCACTGGCACTTCATTAGCATGCCACTGCAGCGCCGCTTGATTCCAGCACCAAGCGCCCTGCCCTTGCGCAATGCCTAAAGCCATACGCGACGCCGATTCGACTTGGGTTGTATCCAACACGAATTCATTCGCTACATGGGCGCTTTGCTCGCGGGACCATAAACCATATGGGGCCGTGGTTCCAACCTCGCCATAGCCACCCACACGCACAGGCAACCATTCCAGCAAGCGGTGCATGGCCTGCCCTATTCGCGACTCCAGACTCTCTTGCACCGACGCCGCGCCCTGCACGGCACCGCTTGGTGCAGTGCCGCCGGTAAGCGTACGCACGGGCAGCTCTTTCAACAAAAAGTCCGCAGTGTTGCCTTTTCGTTCGTCAGTGACGTTTGCCGATCCTGACAACGCCAACTGCCCGGCAGGCATAGGCTCTACATCATGCGCGTGCCCCTGCAAGCGCTGCCACCAGCTCAAAGGGTTTGCAGACAGAGGTTCCATGCTGGACACCACCAGCGTTTGCTGCGTTCGGGTGAGCGCCACATAGAGGCCGTTGAGTTCCTCACGGCTGCGCGCCAAACGTTCTATTGCCAAAGCATACGCCGCGCAGGGACTGGGGCGCGACTCGCTCACCAGAAACACAAAGCGCGTGGGATGCTCCGCCTGACCTGGCCACTCCACAAGCACGCCCATCGACTCGCCTTTTTGCGCCTCGCCGTCGGTGTCCAACAAGACCACCACGGGTGCCTCCAGCCCTTTGGCGCCATGCACGGTCAGCAAACGCACGGCTGCAGAATCGGCGCGCACCGGCGCCTTGATACCACCGGCACGCAAGGCGCGCACCAATGAATAGGCAGTGGTGTAGCGACCGCCATCAAAGGCCAAAGCGGCATGCAGCAATGCTTTCAAATTGGCAAGCACGCTGTCGCGCATTTCCAGTGTGCAAGCCGCGGCGTAACGCGCCAGTACATCCCCACTTTGGTAGATGGAACTCAGGGCATCGTGGGGCGGTAGATTAGCCACCCAGTCTTGCCATTGCAGAAGCATGGTGCATGCGTCTGTCAGTGCGGACGGCAGCCCCACGCCGCGTTGCAGCGTTTCCAGCCAGCTAACCACCTGATCCTCGGGCGCCTGCGCCTGCAGGTCACGCCGAGTGCGCACAAGTTGCACCAATGCGTCGTCGCTCACACCGAACAAGGGCGACTTCAGCACGCGAGCCAGTGCAATATCGTGGCGCTGCGAAACCAGCACATCCAGCAAGGCCACCAGATCCTGCACTTCGGGCATATCCGCCAGATCATTTTTTTCAGGCTGCTGGGCGGCGATATGCAGTGCGGACAACTCGGCTTGCATCAACGCGAGCCGTTCTCGCTTGCGCGCCAGCACCATGATGTCACCGGGTAGCAATGCGCGCCCATCAGGCATCCTGCGCGATTGCAAGGCCTGCAAAATCCAGTGCGCTGCCTGGCAGCATTCGATGGATTTTCGGCTTTCCTCTTCTTCAAAACGAGGGGTACTTAGCGAGTCACGCCACGTCAATTCGGCCTCAAGCTCCGTCGTGGCCTGCGCTTTTGCTTTGGCCTTAGGTTCGCGCGCAATGCGCGCAAGTTTGATGACCTCGCCCGGCAATTCGGACTCGGTGCTGTGCGCTCTAAAGCCGTCAAATTGTCCTTGGGCCTGCGCCTCGCCCATCACGGTATTGACCAGCCCGATGATGGCTTGGGCATTGCGCCGGGTGTGGTCGCAACTGAGCACTTCGCCCTGCAGGCCGTTACAGACAAATTCTTTGGCGGCAATAAACACCTGCGGCTCGGCCCGACGAAACCGGTAAATGCTTTGCTTGGGGTCGCCTACGATAAAAACGCTGGGCGCAGTCCCTGCCCCGGTGTATCCGGACAGCCACGCGTGCAAGGCCTGCCATTGCAAAGGATTCGTATCCTGAAATTCGTCGATAAGCAAATGGCGCACCCGCGTATCCAAACGCTCCTGCACCCAGCCACTGAGCATCAGGTCGGACATCAAGGTCAGCGCGGCACTTTCCAAGTCGCCCATATCGACCCAGCCCTGTTCCCGTTTGAGGCTTGCGTAATCGTTAATCAGGCCACGTGACAGGCGCGCCATGCGCCGCTGATGCAGCCAAGCCTGATGCTGGTTAAGCGCAGCCTGAAAACGCCGCAGGAGGTCTTGCGCATGAGCTACCCGTTCGGCACCGTCAAATTCACCAAGCTTGCGGGGTTCGCCTGCCTTGGTGAACAGAGCCAAAATAATTGCATCAGCATCCCGCGCAGTAAGCCCCTGCTCCAATTCACTGGCGGCCGTCTGGCACTTCTTGCCAGATTGTTTGCCCAGCGTTTTCGCGGCTTCATGCAGAACATCCGTGGCAGGCTTGCCAAAGATATATTCCATGGGATCACTCAGGCCCGAATATTCGGGGAATAGATCCTCAAGGCGCTGCACCGAGGCATCGACCACGCCTTTCGCATCGGCCAGCAAAAACTCTGTACGTTTTGCAAGCGCCGCTTCCAATGCTTTGTGCGCGTTGTAGCGCCCGTAATTGGCCACCGCTTCAGCGTAATCTGCGCGGGCTTGCGGGTCCTGCGCGACACGGGTCTGAAAGCGTCGCCACACCAGGGCGACGGCCTTTTTATCGTCTTCGAGCAGCTCGTAAGCCGTGGGCAGGCCCAATTCATGCAGCACTGCCAGGGGCGCATTGCGCACCAGGGCAGCAAACCAGCTGTGGAAGGTGCGTATCTGTACCGGTCGGCCGCTGTGCAGCAGCGTAGAGTGCAGCTTACGCAAAGCGGCAATCTGTTGCGTACCGGCCTCTGCACCTGACTGCTCATCATCCGTAAATGTGAGACCCCGCGCACGCAGTTCAATCGCCAGCTGCTCGTCTGAGGCAGTAGAAAATTCAACCAACCATTTCTGCAGCCGCTCGCGCATTTCACCGGCTGCCTTTTTGGTGAAAGTAATAGCCAAAATATCCTGCGGCGCGCAACCGTCGAGCAGTGCGCGCAACATGCGCGACACCAACATCCAGGTCTTGCCGGCGCCGGCGCAAGCCTCGACGGCCACGCTGCGGCGCGGGTCACATGCAATTTCATAAAAGCGCTGGCGGCTGACCAGCATACCGTTGTGCTCAAAAGCGGCTGCGTCCGTGGTACTCATGGTGCTGCCCAGAAGTCTTTGCGGCACATGCCACGTGCCCTGCAATACACGCAGGCGTCACCATCGCCCAACGCGGGTAAGGCAGCTCCCGCTGCAATGCGTTGCATGTCGCTCACAATGCCTTGGATCAATGCATCGCGTGCCTGCATTACCTGTTTTTGCTCCACCATTTTGGTAGTGTTCTCACCAACGTTCACGTAAGCAGCCCGCAATGTATGGTCGGGCAGTAATGCTGCGTAAAACGCCATTTGCGTGTCCTCTGAAGGACTTTTCACACGCGCTGTAGTTTTGGCGGAATTTTCAGTTTTGTAGTCCAGCACCAAAACACCGCCATCGGAAGTTGCATCAATGCGGTCAATTCGTCCGTGCAGCGCCACAGTGCCGATATTCTGGCGATGGCCTGCTTCAGCACTGTCAAACTGCGTGCCTTGCGCGACATGCTGCGCAAGCCATGCCAGATACCCATCGCGCACCGCCGGCCATGAGGCCGCGTACGGTAAAAAATCCCCTTCTTCCAGCGCCATCGCCTTGGTCACCTCTACGCTGGCGACATCCATCCATTGCGACCACTGACCGGCGTCGGTCACACCATTGACAGCCAGCCCTTCGTGAAAGCGTTTGAGCACTTCGTGCAACCAATTGCCGAAATCCCGCTTGCCCACTTCGGTATCAAGTTCGTCCACCTGCGCAAGGCCCAACTGACGTAATGCAAAAAATCGATACGGACAATCGCGCAAATCTTCGTAGGCACTTTGGCTTAAATCGCTCACCGGCAAAGCGGCACCCACCGGCAATGGCGGCAGCACTGGACGCATACTGACGCTACGTTCTATGCGCGGGTCCGCTGTTGTGACACTGATGAAGGAATCCAACTTCAAGAGTTGTACAAGCGTGCTGGGCAGCAACGCTTCGCCAGCCTCGTCGCCCGTGCGCCATAGAACATCACACACAGGCGTCTGCAAGGCCGCGTGCCACGCAGCGCGCATCGTAGCCTCCAACTCTTCACGTGCGGGCAGACCCAGCACCGCGCGCTGCGCTGCTGTCCAATTACCCGGTGGCTCCGGCGATGGGCTTAAACGCACCTCATCACAGCCTGCCATCACCAGCGCGGCGAATGGCCTACCCAGCATTTGACTCATTGGCAGAATGACCACTTCTTCCAGTTGCGCAAACTGCGGCTGAAAATTGGCACTTTCCAGCGCCTGATTCACCCAGGTCGTGAATGCAGCAAGGTCCAGGCGCCGCTGACTCCATGCCGCGTGGGCAGCCAATCCACTCAAAGACGCAAAGGACTCAGGCTCCAGCCGCGACACCGCCAAAACCTGCGCGCCGGCACTATCCGTTTGCAGCACATCCCACATCGCGCTGGTAATCAAAGCGTTCCGCAGCAACAGTATCCAGTCCATTAGCGTATGGCGACCGGACAAGCTGCTGCGAATTGCATTGGCCTTTGTACACAAATTGAGCAGCTCCGCATTCGCCTGAAAGCGCGGATGGTCCTTCACGTGCAGCCAGTTGCCCAGCTTTTCACGGCGCATAGCCGCCTCAAGCGCTGGCAAATGGGGCATCAGGGCAGGTGCGAGCTTGAGCCAGGTCAGAACGGCGTCACTACTGGCATTCCAGACCGCCGCTTTGAGTACGGCCATCAGTTTGGACGCTGCGGCGCAGGTAGACAGCTTCCAGCCGTTTTCATCCCGCATCTGCACGCCCGCACCGTCGAGCATGGCCCGCACCCTTCGCGTCAGCGCACGGTCCGAGGACACCAGTGCCAGCGGAAACCGGCCCGCCTCGATGTGGCGCAGGGCACATGCGGCCGCGCGCTGGGCTTCATCCTCTGCATCGGTACATTCATGCAACGAAAGCTGCCCTGTTCCTGCATTGGCTGACACATCAGAAAGGGCCAGCGGCAACGCACACAGTTTTTCGCCCCAGACGCTGCGCAATCCTGCGGTAAGGGTGTCAGGCTGAAGTCCTTCCACAACAACCAGCAAATCCAGCGAAGCCACGGTGGTGTCATCGAACAAGCTCTCACTCTGGTAGGCAGACATGGCTGCCCATTCCAGCGCAATATGGGCTACGGCAGCCTCCCATTGCAACGCCTGCCCTGCCATTTCCACTCCGAGTTGCTGGCGCGCCGCATGCGCCCATGCCATGCGCTGTTCCGGCTCCATGGCAGCAGCCAAAGTGCCCAGCTGTTGCGCGCATTGCACCAGCCGCGGGGCCAACACATCTGCCTGCGCCGACAAACCGGCTTGTGTCAGCAGGTCGTGCGCTGTAAGGCTGTCCAATGCGCCATCAAAATGAATATCGGTCGCCTCCAGTGCCAGCCTTTCGGGAAGCACGCTCCAGTTCATACTGGTCTCGAAGCGGGGGGTAAATCCGTCGGTGAAAGTTTGCGCCCACATGCGACTGGCAAGCGGACGCAACTGCGCATAGGGCAGCAGCACGACGGTTCGCGCGGGATGCGCACCACTTGCCTTTATCTGTGCCTGCAACCGGTGCAGCAAACCAGTGCCAGCCCGGCTCCACAGGGCAACCGCCGGATGGTCTGCTGGATAAGAGAATGCAGCGATGGATGGGGTCCACGGCCCAGGCAAATCGCTTTTGGCTATGTCTTCCATAGGAGTTTGCACTACTGCGCGGGGGTTGGTTTCTGTCACAATGCCGCAACTTTAGCTGTATTAGCAACTCCCAAAGGAACTTCCATGGCCAGCGATTTGATCAAACACGTAACCGACGCCACATTCGAGGCCGACGTGCTGCAATCTGCACAACCCATCTTGGTGGACTACTGGGCTGAATGGTGCGGCCCTTGCAAAATGATCGCGCCGATCTTGGACGAAGTGTCCACCACCTACGAAGGCAAGCTGCAAGTCGCCAAAATGAATGTGGACGAGAACCGTGACATTCCGGCCAAGTTCGGCATCCGCGGCATTCCAACTCTGATGCTGTTCAAAGACGGTCAGTTGGCTGCCACCAAAGTCGGCGCTATGAGCAAGGCGCAATTGACGGCTTTTATTGACCAACAGCTAGCCTGAAAAGGCCTTGTTTGAACCCGCCGGCCGTGACACTGCAGCACGGCTGGTTTTTCCTGTCATAATTATCCAAGTTCAGCGGCTGCATTAGTGGCTGACACCGGACAACGGTGACGAACATGCAAGGGCCGGCTAACCCGCTTTGCCCTCCTTAATTTCCCCAGTTTTTAGCTCTTCTCCGGTAAAAATCCGACACAACGCCGATTCAACGGCCAACGCCCTGACGGGAACCATTCCATGCACTTAAACGAACTCAAAGCACTGCACGTTTCCGAAGTCCTGAAGCAAGCGGAAGAGCTTGAAATCGAAAACACCGGCCGTATGCGCAAGCAGGAATTGATGTTTGCCATCATCAAAAAGCGCGCGCGTACCGGAGAGCAGATCATTGCCGACGGCGTGCTGGAAATCCTGCCGGATGGTTTCGGCTTCCTGCGAAGCCCCGACACCAGCTATACCGCCAGCACAGACGACATATACATCAGTCCCAGCCAGGTGCGCCGCTTCAATTTGCACACCGGTGACATGATTGAGGGCGAAGTCCGTACCCCAAAAGATGGCGAGCGCTACTTTGCACTGAATAAGCTGGACAAGGTCAACGGCGACCTGCCAGAGAGCAACAAACACAAAGTCATGTTTGAAAACCTGACGCCGCTGTTCCCCAAAGAGCAGATGCGCCTGGAGCGCGACTCCAAGGGTGAAGAAAACATTACCGGACGCATCATCGACATCATCGCGCCCATCGGCAAAGGGCAACGTGCCCTGCTGGTAGCACCGCCAAAGAGCGGAAAAACGGTGATGATGCAGCACATCGCGCACGCCATTTCAGCCAACTACCCCAACAGCCACATGATGGTGTTGCTGGTGGACGAGCGGCCGGAAGAAGTTACCGAAATGCAGCGCACCGTCAAGGGCGAAGTGATTGCTTCCACATTTGACGAACCGGCAGCCCGCCACGTGCATGTGGCCGAAATGGTGATTGAGCGCGCCAAGCGACTGGTGGAGCTGAAAAAAGACGTGGTCATCCTGCTGGACTCAATTACCCGTTTGGCCCGCGCCTACAACAATGTCGTACCGTCGTCCGGTAAGGTTTTGACCGGCGGTGTGGACTCCAATGCACTGCAACGCCCCAAGCGTTTTTTGGGTGCAGCACGCAATGTGGAAGAAGGCGGTTCACTGACCATCATCGCGACGGCGCTGGTGGACACCGGTAGTCGTATGGATGAAGTGATTTTTGAAGAGTTCAAGGGCACCGGCAACTCCGAAATCCACCTGGATCGCCGCCTGTACGAGAAGCGCGTATTCCCTTCCATTCAACTCAACCGCAGCGGTACCCGCCGCGAAGAATTGTTGTTACAGCCGGAAATTCTCCAAAAGACCCGCATCCTGCGCCAATTCCTCTACAACATGGACGAAATCGAAGCCATGGA
>CANBYM010000058.1 GCA_947373605.1 Comamonadaceae bacterium | reverse complement strand
CGCAGCTTGGAGATGTCTGCTTTGGCAGCTTCCAACTGATTTTGCAAATCCAGCAAACTGCGACGCAGCTCCGTTTCTTCTTCAGTAGAACGCTTCACTTCTTCCGCATTTTTCTGGTCCGAATCGTGCCTGACTGAGTCTATCCTCTGGCGCAAATCCAATATTGCGCGCCTGGCCTCTTCGTCATCGAAAAGCCCGGCTGATGCATTCCCCAGATTGCAAAGCGCCCCTGCCAAAATTAAAGGTTTAATCCAGTTCATAAGACGCCAATCTCGACTCAACGGTACGAAATTTCAGCCCGGCGATTCTTTTCCATCGCGGCATCACTGGAACCCAGCACGGCTGGCTTTTCCTTGCCGAAACTTACCGCCTCAATTTGCCCTTCCACAACGCCCAATAAAGAAAGTGCTTTGCGAACTGCTTCAGCACGTTTTTGGCCCAATGCCAGGTTGTATTCGCGCCCACCTCGTTCATCGGTGTGCCCTTCAATGACCACCTTGCGATTTTTGTCGGACTTGATGAACTTTGCATGCGACTCGATCACCGTTTGAAATTCCTGACGAATTACAAAACTGTCGTAGTCAAAATAAATGACACGGCTGCTCAACTGCATGAGTGAATCGTTGTTGTTCTTGGACAAATCCACCGGCGCAACGGCACCCTTGGCCACGCCTGCACCATCGGTATTAGCGCCTGCATTCGGTGTAACGACTGTGGCGGATTTGTCAACCACAGGAACATCATCAAGCTTTACCGGTGAGCTGCACGCCGCCAAGAGGGCGACCAACGAAACCGCAATCAAAACCTTTTTCATCACACACTCCTAATTAAATTCGCTATTTCTGAAAGGGACCCCAGTCGGGCTCCCGAATATCACCGTTTTGACCGGCCAGGCGTGCCTTGATCTTTCCGTCAAGGGTTGTTGTCATAAGCGCCTCGCGCCCTTGTATCTGGGTGGCATATATCAACAGCCTGCTGTTGGGCGAAAAACTGGGACTCTCATCGGCGTTTGAATCTGTTACTGCATTTGCTGTGCCGGATTTCAAGTCCATGACATGGAGTTTAAAAGCACCGGATACCCGGGAAATGTACGCAAGCCAACGTCCATCAGGACTTATTGCCGGTGAAATGTTGTAAGTGCCTGTAAAGGTGACGCGTTCGGGCGTACCACCTGCACGCGCTACTTTGTAAATCTGAGGTGACCCGCCGCGATCGCTGACGAAATAGATAGTTGCCCCATCCGGGGAAAATGCTGGTTCCGTATCAATGGAGTTGGACTGCGCTAAGCGCTTAGGGTCTGGATTGGCACCAGCTGCATCCATCAGGTACAACTGCGACCCCCCGTCGCGACTCAGTGTTACTGCAAGAGTTTTTCCATCCGGGGCCCAGGCAGGCGCGCTATTCGAGCCCTTAAAGTTAGCGACCAGACGGCGTTTTCCCGTAGCGACCTCATGCACATAAATGGTTGGCTTGCGAGCTTCAAACGACACATAGGCTAGTTGGGTGCCCGATGGTGACCAGGCAGGCGAAATAATCGGCTCAGGGCTATTCAGCGCACTTTGTGCGTTTTCGCCATCCGCGTCCGCCACCCACAAATTAAACATCGTCCCGGCTTTGGTCACATAGCTGATTCGCGTGGAAAATGCACCTTTGTCACCGGTCAGTTTTTCGTAAATGAAATCCGAAATTCTGTGGGCGGCCAAACGCAAATCACCCACCACCACGGCATGGCTCTGTCCACCCTGGTCCTGCCCACGCACCACATCCCAAAGGCGCACACGCACGTCGTAGCGGCCATCTGCCAGCTTGGTAATGCTCCCGGCCACCAACGCATCTGCATTTTTTTGACGGAAGTTTGTGAAGTCAGGCCGTTGCACCTCGTCCAAGCCAGCGCTACCGGCATCAACACCACGAAACTGTCCACTGCGCTCCAGATCAGCCTGCACAATTGCAGAAATTTTTTGCGGACTGGCTTCTTCACCCTTGAACGGCGCTATCGCAATCGGTACCTGAGTCAGCCCCACACCGGATACCTCCACCCGGAACTGCGCAAAAACAGTAGGCGGAACAACACACAAGGTTGCTATGGCTGATAGCAACAACAAAAATTTATTCAGGGTCTTTTTCATTTTTTTGATGTAGACAAAGTAACTCGAAGTACTTTCCAAAAGCAGCTTGGCTTTGCATGGTACACACCGCAAAGCCCATAGCGCCGTCAAGGAATCCTAGCCGAAACACGTAACTACGAAGAAATGCAGTCAAGCCCGCCAAAAACGCCCGAAACATGGATGTTCGCTGGCCCGCCGCATAACGCTGTTCTGCCCATGCGCGGCTGTATTGCTCCAACTTGCGCCAATAATGTCCGGGAGTCGGGTAGCTGTAATGCAACAGTGGTGACGCCAAACTGGATACACGCGACGAATTCACCACAACACGCTCATGCACCAAGTCATCACTGAACCGTGCAAGATCCCGCCTGAAGAGTCGCAAGACAAGATCTGGCGTCCATCCGCAATGGCGAATCCACTGCCCACAGAATTGCGTTAACCGCGGGATGTTGTATGCGTCCGGCGCATCGCTATTGTTTGCAATAGCTCCTTTGATCTGCGCTGCCAGTGTGCTGGAAACACGTTCATCGGCATCCAAGGACAAAACCCAATGCGCAGTAGCCAAGTCCAGTGCCCGGTTTTTCTGGGGACCAAAGCCGGGCCAATCTGCGGTGTTCACCACCTTGGCGCCGCAAGACATAGCAATCTCCACCGTACCATCCCTGCTACCGGAATCCAGCACGATGACTTCATCTGCAAAGGCGACCGAGGCTAGGCAAGCGGCAATATTGGCAGCTTCATTGCGCGTGATGACGACAACGCTTAGTAAAGGCAAAGTAGGTTTCAAAACGAGTGAATTTCTAAAGCCGCTAGCATAGCCCAGCCTCAAAGGTGCTGGTAAGCTGTGCTACTTCCTAGAATTACAAGATGAATTTGACGCGTACAGAACCCGCCAGCAATAAGTTTTGGGCTTCACTGCCTTTATGGCTTTTGTGCTTTATAGCGATATCTCCGAGTTTGGGCACCGCAGTTGCAGCCATTGGCAGACTACTGCTTTACCTCATGGCTTTGGTCGTGTTTATTTGGCGCATCAAGGCGCAATCGGCGGTGAACAAAGTTGACCCGCGCCAGACCATATCTGTAGTGATACTTGTTACCTGTATTTACATGGCGATGTCCGTATGCTGGTCGCAGGTGGACGTGGCAAGCGCAATGATTTCCTGGAGTCGACACGCGCGACTGCTGACTATTCCCATCCTTTACTACTTGCTGCGCGATAGCTCCAAGGCGCACGTCGTATTGAAGGCCTTCATTTACGCGCAGGTTTTTGTCGTGATGAGTTCCTGGTTGCTGGTATTTGGCATCCGTGCTCCATGGGTTACGGCCCTTTATGCGGGCGACACTTACGCCGTTTTCGGTAGCTACCTTGAGCAATCTATTTCTCAGGCGGTATTGGTTGCGCTGCTTTGGCACCAACGCAACACAGTTTTCGGCGAACGTGGAAAGTACTTGGCCCTGGGAACCGCCGCTGCAACCCTTGTGCTTACTTTGGGTTTTTTGCCCGGTCGAAGCGGTCACTTGGTTGCTCTGGGCCTCATCAGCGTTGCGTGCGTACATGAAATTCCCAAACGCTACAAATGGACTGCCGTGTTGGTGCCTTTTTTAGCTTTGGCCATCATCGGGGCAGCGTCCAGCAATTTCCGTGGACGCATGATGCAGATCTCTTCGGACATCACGGCCTATACCCGTGACAGCAATGCGAACACATCCTCCGGCGAACGCATTGTTTACTGGCAAACGTCTTTCAAAGCCATCGCCGAAAGGCCCCTGTTCGGCTTCGGTGCCGGCAGCTGGAACCATGAGTACCATCGTCTGGAGGGCGGGCGGGCCATTGCAGGAAGTCTGAATGTAGACAACCCCCATCAACTATTTCTGCTCTGGGCAGTAGACGCCGGATTGGTAGGAGTCGCCTTACTGTGTGCGGTACTGCTCAGCCTATGGTTATATGCCGGCAAACTTGGCATTGCCGATGCTTTGAGCCTTCAGGCAATTGTTGCCGCTTTGGTGATTTCCGGAATGTTCAATTCCATGATTTACGGCATCGGAATGGGTGATTTTTTCTGTGTCGCCTTGGGAATTCTGGCCAGCATGCCTGCCCTGACTATCAATTCTCAATTGCAGGAAGGGTGCAGGGATGTCTGAGAACGCATTGCAAGACAAAAGGGTACGACAGCGGCTTTGGCACGTAATGTCCTATTTTTCCAAGCCGCGCGCAGTGTGGCTCGCTCTGGCACTGTCAGTGATCACGGGCTCGGCCTTGGAGCCCACGATTCCTGCACTTTTGAAACCGCTGCTCGATAAAGGCTTCCAGTCAAAAGAATTGCCGATTTGGATGATTCCGGTGTCGGTCATTTTGCTGTTTACATTGCGATCCGGCGCATCATTTATCGCTGACGTTTCGCTGGCAAAAATTGCACAAACCAGCTTGCACAGCTTGCGCAAAAAAATGTTCGACTGCATCAGCGTGGCCGAGTTGGACCTGTACCGCAGGCAACCTGCTACCGCATTGGCAAATACCATCGTTTTTGAGGCCACCAATGGTGCAATATTACTGCTTCAATCGGTAACTACCGTCGTTAAGGACAGTCTCTCGTTGACCGCACTGGTCTGCTATTTGCTGTACCTGAACTGGAAACTCACCCTTATCGTCTTATTGATATTCCCCATCGTGGCTCTATCAATGCGTGCGTTGGCCAAACGCCTTTACGGCTTGACCAAGGCCTCGCAAGCTGCCATCGATGAACTGGCTTATGTGGTGGAGGAAAGCGTGCTGGCGCACAAGGAAATCCGCATCCAGAATGCTGAAGTGCAGCAGGAAGAACGCTTTGCAGGCGTTAATACGCGACTCAGGCGCTTGGCCATGAAATCCGCAGTGGCGGGTTCTGCGGTTGCGCCCATTACCAATTTGTTCGGCTCTATCGCATTGTCCGCAGTCATCACTATTGCCATAGTCGAGAGCCAGTCCAGTTCTCTGTCCGCCGGGGGCTTTGTTGCGTTTATCACGGCGATGCTGATGCTGATCGCGCCGATTAAACACCTGTCAGAAGTGTCCAGCACGATCACCCGTGGTGTGGTCGCGGCCGAGCGGGCAATCGCACTGGTGGAGACTGTCGCCACAGAAAAGGGCGGCACCTACACCAGCGCGCGATCCGTCGGACGGATTGAATTTAAAGGCGTTGGGGTGACTTACCCGGGTGCCCCAGCCCCGGCACTGGTCGATGTCAATCTGAGCATTGAACCCGGTAAATTTATAGCATTGGTGGGCTTATCAGGTTCCGGCAAAACCACTCTGGCAAATCTGCTGCCTCGATTTGTGGATTGCACAAGGGGTGAGGTATGTCTGGATGGCGTGGAGCTGCGCGACTGGAACTTGCATTCTCTGCGCCAGCAGTTTGCATTGGTCGGTCAGCATGTCGTCATGTTCAATGACACAGTTCTGAACAACGTGGCGCTGGGCCAGCCCTTGGACAGGGAGCGGGCTTTAATGGCGCTGGCGGCTGCCAATTTGTCCGACCGTGTTGCCGCCCTGCCCAAAGGCCTGGACACGGTTCTGGGCCACAACGCCAGCCTGCTTTCCGGTGGTGAACGTCAACGTTTGGCCATCGCGCGCGCGATCTACAAAGATGCGCCGATTCTGATTCTGGACGAAGCAACTTCGGCCCTTGATACTGACACGGACAGCTTGGTGCAAGCCTCTTTGCGCACCGCCATGCAAGGCCGTACCACCATCGCCATTGCACATCGGCTCACCACGATTCGGGACGCGGACACCATTTTTGTTCTGCAACATGGCCGCATATTGCAAAGCGGTAGCCATCAGGCACTGCTGGACCAGGGCGGCGCCTATGAAGACTTTATTCGCCTGAGCTACTCGTAAGCAAACGCTGCGCCGCGCTCACAAAGGCCCTTACATCCGGAAGGATCAGGCATTCAACGCCACGCTGTGTGTGATACGACGGCGGCGTATCAAAGTTGAACAAGCAAAGCGTTGGTATATCCACGGCCACCGCCATATGATAGGGGCCGGAGTCGCTGGATACCACCAGATCGGCCTGCGCCAACAGCCCACTGAGTTGTTCCAGCGATAGTTGTCCCGCCCAGTCCGTCAATGCACATTGCAATCCTGCCGCTTGGATGCGGGACTGCAGCAGTGCTGCGAACTCGGCGTTCACCGCCTGCTCAAATGGCGCACCGGACAAATGCAATTGAAAGGGCTGTATTCGAAACAAGGCCAGCATGCAGTCCGCCAGGTGGCTTAGATCTGGACGCTTCAGCAAAGCGTCCAGTGTCCCGCAACCGATATTCAGAACAACCATCTTCTGATGCGCCGGTACATGGCGCGGATTTTCCAATTGCCACGCAGCACCAGGCGCCGTGGTGTGAAGCGTGATACGGGTGCCGTTTCTGACAATTCCCAAAGCAGCCAGCGCAACAAAATCTTTTTCGGTGTAGTCCATCTGGCGGGCCAAGCCATGTTCACGCTGGTACTCCCGACTGGATGGTGCCGCGGCATCATAAAACCAGCCTCGCAAGGGGAACTGGGCAATGCCCACAGAATACGCGCCCTTACGCTTGGCGATCCAGCGGGTGATCCACGGGGTCTTAAGGCCTCCGGTTTCAAAATCAATGACCAGATCAATAGCCTGCCCGGCAAGCGCTTGCTCGATCGCGCGGCATATTTCCGACACGGGCAACTTTTGTTGTTGTTTCGATTGGCCGGGATCGCCGCTTTTAACCGTTACAAACTGCGCACTGCTAAGCAGGTAGTGCGATCGGATAAATGCTTCAGACGGATAACCGGCGTGATTGCTGAGCATTAAAAAATGCAATTTCGCATCCGGCCATTTGCTTTTCAACGCGGACCAGGCGGCGGAGCTGCGCAGCAAATCGCCAATGCCCATGCTGTGTGACTTGATCAGCAAAATATTGGTCGGAGGAGTTTTCAATGTCATACAGAGGTCTGCTCATACACAAACGGCGCAGCGGCGCGCTTGTCTTCATAGCGGGTAAAACATTTCAGCAACAGATGTACCCAAGTCGTGGTCCGACTTACCAACACGCGGGGCAACCGCAACATGTCCAAACTCTCACTCACCAGCACGCGCCCGCGGACCGTGGTGGTTGCGGTGGCGTAGCCACCGACGCGCGCGGCCTGTACTGCCGCAGCATCGTAAGCGCCATAGGGATAACAAAAATGCCGCACGCCGCGCATCATCAACAAAGCTTCTAAGGCCGCTTTAGATCCCGCAACTTCTGCGCTTAATTGCGCATCGTCCATGCCCTGCAGTCGCGCATGCGTCATGGTGTGCGACCCGATCTCCTGACCTGCGGTCAGCCACGTTTGCAAATCCGCGGAATTCATGAGCGGCACTTGGTCTATGCCGTGTTCGGCATCCCACGCATTGGTTTTCCCCAACAAACCGGGGACCACATAGCAAGTCGAGGTAAAGCGGAACCGCGTTAATACCGGCAACGCGTTCTTCAGGTTATTCACATAGCCATCGTCAAATGTGATGCCGAATACTTTGCCATGTTTCTGCCCCAGCAAATAAGGCTCCAGATCAGAAATGGACAGACCACGGTAGCCTAACAACCACATGACCGCCATGTGCCAGTAAAAAGTGCGTGGCGCAACCACTAATCCCCGCAGCGCACTGCCCTTGGGCGGCGCAGCATCGATCTGGTGGTACATCAAAATGGAAATCGGTCGGGCATTCGCAGTCATGCAAGCACCTCTGCAAACAATTCGCGATGGGCATTCCCCGCAGCTTGCCAAGTATGGCGATTCGCAAACGCCAGTCCATTGGAAATCAAAGTCTCGCGTTGCATTGCATCGGTAAGCACAGTGCGCAAATGTCTGGAAATCTCACCTGCATCATGCGGGTCGGCAATAAGCATCGCATCCTCGCCATCGGTCAAATCCTCTGCGATACCGCAGAACGGTGCTTTGCTGACAATGATTGGCAAACCATATGCCATGGCCTCCAACACAACCATCGCGTAGGAATCCTGCAAGGTCGGGTGCACCAGACAGTCCGCAGCAAGATAGGCCATTTCCATTTGCGCGAGTGATCCAAGGAAATGCACACGATCTGCAACGCCCGAGTCCACCGCCAGCGCCTGCATGGCTTCGCGATGCACAGGTTTACCCACCACCGCCACAAAGATATTCGCCGACGCGTCCCCAAGTTGGGCAAACGCCTTGATCAAAGCGGGCAAACCTTTTTTGCGGAAATCATTCCCAACAAATAGGACACAGGTTCCTGCTGTCGGCAAGCCCAAACTTTTCCGCGCGCCGGATTGCCGTTGCAGACGTTCAGCGGCTATGACATCCGGCATATCAACACCGGGTGCAATCACGGTCATCGCGTTTGCCGTAGCCGGATAACTCTGCCGCATGGTCGCCGCCAACGCCCCGGACGCCGCCACAATGCGCCTGCGCTTTTGGGGCGCAAAGCGCATGCGCTCCAGCCACAGATACGCCAGCAAGCGCGGACTGGTTGCTGCGCGCAGCCTCTGAACCCAAAGGGCCAGACCGGTGCGACCACTAAACAGGCCATGCTTCGCTGGCAATACATGCACGGCCTGGACATTGCCATGCCAGACATTTTCATGCGAATAAACAATGTCAAACCCTTTACGGGTTTCGCGCCAGGCCTGAAAAGCAAACAGCAGTTGGTTAATCCATCTCGGGCGCTCAATGCGCACGGGCAGCACGTGGTAACGCACACCCGGAAAACTGTGCGAGATTGATTGTGCAAACACATGCACCTCGTTATCCGTAGCCAACTGCTCCACCACGGCAATCGCGTAGCGCTCTGCGCCGCCACCGGTGGAGACAAAGTTACGGCTCAATACTGCGATGCGCATCTCAAATGGTAGGCCGGTTAAAGCAGCACGATGTCGTATTGCTCTTGCGCCATGGCTGCTTCGCTTTGCAAGGACACCGGTTTGCCGATGAACTCGCTCAGGCCCGCAAGATGCTGGCTTTCTTCGTCCAGAAACAACTCGATCACTTTGGGCGAGGCCACCACCCGGAATTCACGCGGCGTGAACTGGCGTGCCTCCCGCAGAATCTCGCGGAAAATGTCATAGGTCACGCTGCGTGCAGTTTTTACGACTCCTTTGCCCTGACAGACCTCGCAGGGCTCACACAGCATGTGCGCCAGGGATTCGCGGGTTCGCTTGCGCGTCATTTCTACCAAACCGAGGTGTGAAAAACTGCCAGCCATGGTTTTGACGCGGTCGCGGGCAAGTTGCTTGCGAAACTCTGCAAGCACGGCATCGCGGTGGTCTTCTTTGACCATATCGATAAAGTCCACGATGATGATGCCACCGAGGTTTCGCAGTCGCAATTGTCGCGCTATGGCCTGTGCTGCCTCCAGATTGGTCTTGAAAATGGTGTCGTCGAAATTGCGCGCCCCGACAAAACCGCCGGTGTTCACGTCTACCGTAGTGAGCGCCTCGGTCTGGTCCACGATGAGATAGCCACCGGACTTCAAATCAACGCGGCGCCCCAATGCCTTGGCAATTTCTTCATCTATAGCGTACAGGTCAAAAATCGGCCGCTCGCCCTTATAGTGCTGAAGCTTGCTCACGGCCATCGGCATAAACTCTGCGCCGAACGCTTTGAGGGAATCAAACTGTTCTTTCGAGTCGACGCGAATCGTCTGCGTAGAGTCGCATACCAGGTCGCGCAAAACCCTTTGCATCAGGCTCAAATCCTGGTGCAAAAGACTTCCCGCGGGCAGGCGCACCGATGCATCTTTAATACGTGCCCAGGCTTTGCGCAGATAGCGTATGTCTTCGCCCAATTCGGTATCGGACGCATCTTCACCATTAGTGCGCAATATGAATCCACCTCCCTCAGAGCCGGCAAGGCTTTGCAACCGGGCACGCAGCTCTTCACGCTGTTCCAGGGGAATTTTTTGCGAGATGCCGATGTGGTCATCCTGCGGCAGAAAGACCAGCAAGCGTCCGGCAATACTGATTTGCGTGGACAGGCGCGCACCCTTGGTGCCAATCGGATCCTTGATCACCTGCACCATGAGCGACTGGCCCTCAAAAACCTGCTTCTCGATCGGGATCTGTGCGTTAGCCGTGCGCGCTGCGCTGATCGTTTCACCTTCTTGCGGCGGGTGCCATACGTCTGCTACGTGCAGGAAAGCCGCGCGTTCGAGTCCCACGTCAATAAACGCTGATTGCATGCCGGGCAGGACGCGCGCTACCTTACCGAGATACACATTCCCCACAAGGCCGCGCTCCAACGAACGTTCTACATGCAGCTCTTGGACAGCCCCATGCTCGACGATTGCAACCCGCGTTTCCTGCGGCGACCAGTTAATCAAAATGTCTTGTTGCATGGCGATACATCACTTCCGGTCTGCATTGAACGCAGCCAGCATTTGCGCGGTTTCAAACAATGGCAATCCCATGATGCCAGTGTAACTACCACTGAGCTTGACGATGTGCGCTGCTGCAATGCCCTGCACCGCATAGGCGCCCGCTTTGCCCATGGGCTCGCCGGATTCGACATAGCGGTTGATCTGGGCGCGGGTCATGGGTGAAAACGTGACTTTGGACTCTGATACGCATTGCATTTGCTTGCGTGCACTGCCCACCGCGACCGAGGTCAGCACGCGGTGTGTCCTTCCGCTTAACTCTGTCAGCATGCGTCTCGCATCCGGTGCATCCGCAGGCTTCCCGTAAATGGTCCGCCCCAACGCCACTGTGGTGTCCGAGCACAACACGGGTGCATTGGGCAGCCCGCGCCGCTTCAGACGGGCCAGGGCAGCCTCCAGTTTAAGTGCCGTGACACGCTTCACATAAAGGGCTGGCGCTTCATTCGCCAGCACCGCTTCCAGTGCTTCGGCATCTTCATCGACTCCTGGCAAAAGCAATTCGTGCACAACACCCAGCTGCGTCAGGAGTTGGCTTCGGCGTGGACTTTGCGAAGCAAGATAAATAAAGCCGTGCATAGGACATTTTTACTCACGGTGATAGGGATGGTTGGCATTGATAGACCACGCCCGATATAACTGTTCAATCAGCAACACACGTGCAAAAGCGTGCGGCAAGGTCATGTCCGACAGGCGGATCCGCTCGTGGGCCGCTTGCCGGAAGGCAGGGTCGATACCGTCCGGACCGCCGATGACCAGGGCCACATCGCCGCCACCCAGTTGCCAGTCTTTGAGCCGGCCGGCCAAGGCCATGGTGGTGAGGTTGGTACCGCGTTCATCGAGTACGACGATGCGCGTGCCTTTGGAAATGGCCGCCACAATGCGGGCGCGCTCAGCCGCGTACAAGGTGTCCAGTGTTTTGGAGCCGCGGGGCTCCGTCTTTACCGCCTTGAGTTCAATTTTGATTTCGTGCGGAAAGCGCTTGGCGTAATCATCCCAAGCGGTCTGCGCCCAGTCCGGCACCCGCTGGCCCACAGCAACGATGAGCAGCTTCACAGCAAAGCTCAGGCTTTGCGGGGGGCAGCCTTTTTGGCGGGCGCTTTTCTAGCCGGTGCTTTTGCGGCAGCTTTGGCCGGTGACTTAACTTTCACCGGCGCGTTCACGACCAAGGTCTTGGCAGCGGTTTTGACGGCAGGCGCTTTCTTTGCGGGCGCTTTGGCAGCAGATTTTGCTGCGGGCTTGGCAGCAGACTTGGCTGCCAGGTTTTTCTTGACTTGTGCCTTGGACGGGAAGGCTTCGGCCACGCCCTTCTTGGCCGCATTGGAACGCTTCAATGTGGCGGGCACCTTCTCTTTGATAGGCTCCGCCTTGGCTTTGGCTGGCGCTGCGGGCTTGGCTGAACCGAGCTTTAGGCGCACTGGACGCTCGCCCCAGAGTTCTTCGAGGTGGTAATACTGGCGGAAGTTGGGCTGCATGATGTGCACGACGGCTTGCGCACAGTCCACAATGATCCATTCACCGTTGGCTTCACCTTCAATACGCGGCTTGGGGAAACCGGCTTCGCGCACCGCATCACGCACGCTGGCGGCCAGCGCCTTGGTTTGGCGATTGGAAGTACCCGATGCAATGATGACCCGCTCGAACAAGGCGGACAGGTGTTCGGTATCAAACACCACGATGTCTTGCGCCTTGACGTCCTCCAAACCATCAATGATGGCGCGTTGGAGTTTTTGGGTGTCTTTTTTGGCAACGGTTGAAGTGGTCATCAGGCAGTTTGGTAGAGGTGATGTTGGTCAATATAACGCGCAACGGAATCAAAAACCAGAGGCGTCAGGCTCATGCGCTGCGCAACAGTGTGGCGAATTTCGGTTGCACTGACTGCGTAGGGCGGCATGTCGAGTGTTCGCATGCCGGGAATTTCAAGGCTTACTGACTTTTCGTCCCCCGCAGGACACGCCAGCTCTGGCCTTGCAGCTACACAAATTATAGCGTTGTTCAGCACCTCATTGAGCCGTTGCCATTTCTCAAGCGAATTGGCCTGGTCTTCACCCAATACCAAAAATATTTCCGCCCCCGGATATTGCGTCTTGAGTTCCGCCAATGTGTCCGCCGTATAAGTGGGCCCATCGCGAAGTATTTCACGCGAGTCAATTACAGCACCCTTCACTTGCGCGAAAGTCAATTCGCACATGGCGAGTCGGTGCACAGCATCGGTGAGCGCACGCGGCTTGTGCCATGCAAAACCCGTGGGAATCACGTGAAGGCGCTCCAGCTGCAACTGATCCACTGCGGCAAGGGCCAGTGCCAAATGTGCGATATGCGGCGGATCGAACGCACCGCCGAACATGCCGATACGCAGCGGCTGCTCAACATTCAAACTCACACCCAGTCCTGGGGTGGCAAAAATCGGGTGTACAGCGCAGACTCAGCCGAACCCGCCTGAGGAACCGACTGGTAGGACCACGATGCCAAAGGCGGCATGGACAGCAAAATCGATTCTGTGCGCCCACCCGACTGCAAACCGAAATGGGTACCACGGTCCCAGACGAGATTGAACTCCACATAGCGGCCCCGGCGGTACAGCTGAAAGTCGCGTTCACGCTGGGTATAGGACGTGTCTTTGCGGCTTGCCACGATGGGCATATAGGCCCCAATGAAGGCATCGCCCACGGATTTGAGCATCTCGAAACTGCGGTCTTGCCCCAGCTCCGAAAAATCGTCAAAAAATACGCCACCTACACCGCGCGCCTCACGGCGGTGCTTCAAAAAAAAGTATTCGTCGCACCACTTTTTAAAGCGCGGGTATTTGTCGTCACCAAACGGGGCAAGCGCTTCTTTGCAGGTGCGGTGAAAGTGGCGCGCATCTTCTTCGAAGCCGTAAAAAGGCGTCAGGTCCATGCCTCCACCGAACCAGCACACTTCACGGCCATCCTCCGCTTTGGCAGCCAACATGCGCACATTCATGTGCACCGTCGGGACATACGGATTGCGCGGATGAAAAACCAGCGACACCCCCATGGCCTCAAACGGCGCACCCGACAACTCCGGCCGGTGCTGAGTCGCACTAGGTGGCAGTTTAGGTCCGGTCACATGCGAAAAACCGCAGCCCGCGCGCTCGAACACAGGGCCGTTTTCCAGAATCTTGGTAATGCCATTGCCTTGCAGCTTTTCACCCTTGGGTTTCTCCCAATGATCCACAACAAATTCGCTACTATCCACTTCCGCGATGGCACTTGTAATCCGGTGCTGCAGGTCCATCAGGTAGCTGCGCACACTGGCAGGTGTGGCAGCGTTTTGGTTTTCAGTGGTACTCATTGCAATTTATCCTTTAACCGCGCGGTATCCGATGTCGGTGCGGTATTGCATGCCATCAAATTGAATGCCCTCAATCACCTGGTAGGCCCGTTGTTGGGCTTGCTTTACCCCATCGGCCATCGCGGTCACGCACAGCACACGGCCACCGGAGGTGAGCAACTGTTCGCCCTGCAGGGTCGTGCCGGCATGAAATACCGCGGCATCTTCTGTGTCCGGCGTGATACCGGTAATCACATCGCCTTTGCGCGGGGCGGCCGGGTACCCGGGTGCCGCCAAGACCACGCCCAACGCGGTACGGCGATCCCAATGCAGTTCGATTTCATCGAGCTTGCCATGCGGGCCGGGTTCGGTTGCGGCCAGCAGCACATCCAACAAATCCGTCTTTAATCGCATCATGATGGGCTGCGTCTCCGGGTCACCCATGCGGCAATTGAATTCCAGTGTCTTGGGATGGCCCTGCGAGTCGATCATCAGACCGGCGTACAAAAATCCGGTGTAAGGTATTCCGTCCTTTTCCATGCCCTTGATAGTTGGCAGGATGATTTCCCGCATAGCGCGGGCATGCACCTCGGGCGTAACCACTGGAGCGGGGGAATAAGCACCCATGCCGCCCGTGTTGGGACCCTGATCGCCATCCTGCAGGCGCTTGTGGTCCTGGCTGGTGGCCAGCGCAAGCACATTTTTACCATCGCACATGACGATGAAGCTGGCTTCTTCGCCCTGCAAAAACTCCTCAATCACCACGCGCGCGCCGCCTTCGTTGTGGGTCACGCCCAGCGTGTTGTCCACAAGCATGAAGTCAATGGCCTCGTGTGCTTCCTGCAAGTTCATGGCGACCACCACGCCTTTGCCGGCTGCCAGTCCATCGGCTTTGACCACTGTGGGCGCACCCACCTTATCCACATACGCATGGGCCGATATGGGGTCCGAGAAAGTGGCGTACTCCGCCGTGGGAATGCCATGCCGGCGCATAAATGCCTTGGAAAAGGCTTTGGAACTCTCCAACTGAGCTGCCGCTTTGGTCGGGCCGAAAATGCGCATCCCGTGGGCACGAAATTCATCCACTACGCCGCCTGCCAAAGGGCCTTCAGGACCGACGACTGTGACACCGATCTTGTTGTCCTGAGCCCATTTGCGCAGTTCCACGACGTCGGTAATAGGAACGTTTTTCAGCCGCGCATCTGTGGCGGTACCGCCATTGCCCGGCGCCACATAAACCATCTGCACCTTGGACGATTGCGCCAGCTTCCATGCCAATGCGTGTTCGCGTCCACCCCCACCGATTACCAGAATATTCATAAGTTTCTTTTAAAGCGCCGCGTTGTGAAAAAGGTCTTGCGTGTCGTCCAGGTCTTCCAGAATGTCGAGCAACTTTTGCATGCGCTCAGCATCTTCACCATTGAGCTCAATCGTATTTTCGGGGCGCATGGTTACCCCCGCAACTTCAGCGATCAGCCCTGCTGCTTCTAATGCGGCTTTTACGGACTCAAACTCGCCCGGCGTCGTTAACACCTCAATAGCGCCATCGTCGTCCTTCACCACATCGTCTGCGCCCGCTTCCAGGGCCACTTCCATGACTTTGTCTTCGCTGGTGCCCGGCGCGTAAATCAATTGCCCGCAGTGCTTGAACTGAAAGGCCACCGAGCCTTCGGTCCCCATATTGCCGCCGTGCTTGCTCAAAGCGTGGCGCACTTCTGCCACAGTGCGGACCCGGTTGTCCGTCATGGTGTCAATGATGATGGCCGCGCCGCCGATTCCATATCCCTCGTAACGGATTTCATCGTAGCTCACGCCCTCTGCGTTGCCGGTCGCTTTGTCGATGTTGTACTTGACCCGATCCGCAGGCATATTGGCCGCTTTTGCCTTTTCTACGGCCAGACGTAGCCGCGGATTCGCACTCAAATCGCCGCCGCCGGCGCGGGCTGCGACGGTAATTTCACGGATGATGCGCGTCCAGATCTTTCCCCTCTTCTCGTCCTGCCGGCCCTTGCGGTGCTGAATATTGGCCCATTTGCTGTGTCCTGCCACGAGAAATCCTTTAAAAATTCGTTACGCTTAAGGCATGGATTGTACTTTTTGGAACTCCCACCGCATCCAGATAAGACGCGTCAGGCGTTGAACTTGCTTTCCATCCGAACATTCATTTACTGAGGGCCTACCCACCATGATCACCATAGACCCCGCCGCCCGTGCCAACGTGCATTTGATCGACCACCCGCTGGTGCAACACAAGCTCACATTAATGCGCAAAAAAGAGGCAAGCACCAGCAGCTTTCGTAGTCTTCTGAATGAACTTAGCAGTCTGATGGCTTATGAGGTGTGTCGCGACATGGCCTTACAGGACGTTGAAATTGAAACCCCGCTAGAAACCATGACCGCCAAAATGATCGACGGCAAAAAACTGGCGTTTGTGTCTATCCTGCGCGCGGGCAACGGCATTCTGGACGGGGTATTGTCCGTGGTGCCGGGTGCCCGCGTGGGTCACATCGGGCTTTACCGCGACCCCACCACCCTGCAGGCCGTGGAGTACTACTTCAAAATGCCAAAAAACATGGAAGAGCGCGACGTCGTAGTCGTAGACCCCATGCTGGCCACCGGCAACTCGGCAGCAGCGGCGGTTACACGCCTGAAGGCTTGCAAGCCCAAGTCCATCAAATTTTTGTGCCTGCTGACCTGCCCGGAAGGCATCAACACCATGTACGCGGCGCACCCCGATGTGCAGGTGTTCACGGCAGCCATTGACCGCGAACTCAACGACCATGGTTACATCCTGCCCGGTCTGGGCGATGCCGGTGACCGCATTTTCGGAACGCAATAAGCATGAGCCACTCTATCGATCAAGATCTTGCACGCATCTCGCTGCAGGAGCAGACACTGCTCTTAAACGAATTCACCGAAGCCACAGCGTGGGAACTGGGCACTCGCATCAAAGCGCTGTGCGAGGCGCGCAATGTGGCAGTGACCATCGAAGTGCGGCGTGGCAAAGAAACCCTGTTTTTTTACGCCATGCAGGGCACCACACCCAACAACGCGGACTGGGTCCGGCGCAAGCGCAACGTTGTAGAACTGATTCATAAAAGTTCCTACGCGGCGGGCCTGACCAACCAGCGCGACAACACCTCCATCGAGCAACGCATGGGCGTGCAGACTTGCGATTACGCCACCCACGGTGGCAGCTTTCCGATCCGCGTGAAAGGCGTCGGATGTGTCGGTGTCGTTACGGTATCCGGCGTGCCGCAACGCGATGACCACGGCATTGTGGTGGAAGCCCTGGCAGCGCTATGTGGGGTTGCGCTGAAGACTATTGCGCTGGATTAAATGGACAACGGATCAGCGCCGCCGGGCCGAACGCACGCCCCGCAGCTCGGCCACAATGCCCAACACTTTGGTCAGGCGGCCGGACTCGGTGACCTCGACGGTGAATGTCATCCACGCAGTGCCTTTGACAGACTGGGTCTGCACGCCGATCACATTCATTTTTTCTTTGGCAAACACTTCGGAAATATCACGCAGCAAACCCTGCCGGTCGTACGCTTCGACCGCCACATCCACCGGATACACGCTCGCGTCTTTACCGCTGTTGCTGCCCCATGCCACATCAATACAGCGGTCACCGCTGCGCTGAACCATATTGCGAAGGTTGGAACAGTCCGACCGGTGCACGCTGACACCTTTGCCACGCGTAACAAAACCTGTAATCAGGTCGGGCGGTGCGGGCCTGCAGCATTTGGCCAACTGCGTCATGAGCGAATCCACGCCCACCACCAGCACCCCGCCTTTGGCGGAGTGACTCGGGACGCGCGGCTTTTTGAGTAGTAGCTCGTCCTGCTGTGCCACCGGCTCGGGCGGACGCAACACCATTTCGATACTACGCAATGAAAACTCGTCTTTGCCGACGACCTCGAACAAGTCGTCCGCCGAGTTAAATCCCAGCTGTGCCGCCAAGTCATCGAGCTTGATAGAAGTTTTGCCCTCGCGCTGCAGCAGCTTTTCCACCGCCTCACGGCCTTTGGCCACGGTTTCGCCCATGGCTTGCGCATTGAACCAGGCCCGTACTTTGGTACGTGCCCGGTGGCTGACCAGGAAACCCAGTTCCGGATTGATCCAGTCGCGCGACGGACCACCCTCCTTCACTGCCGTAACCTCTACGGTCTGTCCATTTTTAAGCGGTGTATTGAGCGGCACCATGGCACCATTGACCTTGGCACCCCGGCAACGGTGACCCAGGCTGGTGTGAACACTGTAGGCGAAGTCCACTGCCGTAGCGCCCTGCGGCAGCTCCACAATGGCAGCATCCGGCGTCAACACGTAGATACGGTCGTCCAGCACCACCGCGCCTTGTGTACCCGACAAGTCACGTTCCCAGGCCAGCAGCTGGCGCAGAACTGCAATCTTGGCATCGTATTCACCGCTGGCCGACACGCCGGCATAGCCTTTGGTGCCGGCTTCTTTATAAGCCCAATGTGCGGCTACGCCGTGCTCGGCATGGTCGTGCATGGCCTGGGTGCGCACCTGTACTTCAATCGGCTGACCGTTGCCATCACGCACTACGGTGTGCAACGACTGGTAGCCATTGCCTTTAGGCCTGGCAATGTAGTCATCAAACTCATTGCTGATCGGTGAAAAAAGGCTGTGCACCAGACCCAAAGCGGCATAACAAGCAGGCACATCAGGCACCACAATCCGCAGCGCGCGAATGTCATACACCTGCTCAAAGCCTAGCGACTTGCCACGCATTTTTTTGACAATGCTGTATATGTGCTTCGGGCGGCCCTGCACGGTTGCGTGTATGCCCTGTGCTGCCAGATCTGCCGCGAGTTGCTGGCGCAAATGCGTAATCGACGCTTCGCGCTCCACCCGCTTTTCATCCAGCAGCCGGGCCACCTGTTTATAAATGTCGGGTTCCAGAAACCGAAACGACAGGTCCTCCATTTCCCACTTGATTTCCCAAATGCCCAGCCGGTTCGCCAAGGGTGCAAACACTTGTAAAGATTCGCTGGCTAATCCGGCGGGAACCGGCGCTTTGCTGACGGCAAAAAATCGCAGTGTCTGTAAACGCGAGGCCAGCCGCAGCATGACCACGCGCAAGTCACGCGAAAATGCCAATAGCATCTTGCGTACGCTCTCGGTTTGCGCAGCGGCGGTTTGCGCCATGGGTGCTGGCAGACCGGAATGGCTGGCTGCGTTTTGCGCCAGGCGGGCCATGCGCTGCACCCGCACCAGCTTGGTCGTCTCAACTGCGAGATCGGCAAAGTTATTGCCAAAGGCTTTGGCAATAACTTCGTGCGGCTTGTTCAGGTGGTCGCAGGTGTACACCAGATAGCTCGCCGCCTGCATGGCCTCCGACCCGCCGATGGTTCGCAAAATTTCCGCCACCGCATCGGCATGGGCCAATACGTTTTCCCCCGTGTCGAGCAGCTGCTTCGCCAGCAGTGGATCGGCAAATGCGCGTGCGCGCTGCAAAGCGCCGGCTTGCCCTGGCAGGCTTTGCGACGTAATGGCGATAACCTGGGGCTGCGCCGGTCCGTTAAGGTCGGCATTTACGCTTTTCATTTTAG
>CANBYM010000057.1 GCA_947373605.1 Comamonadaceae bacterium | reverse complement strand
CGACACCGACTTCCGCCAGCAGCGGAACCTTCAGGTCTGCCACACCGGCCATCAGGCGTGGCACTTCGGTGCGCACCCAATCCACTTCACTTTCTGGCACTACAAACACCAGTTCGTCGTGCACCTGCATGATCATTTTGGTACCACGTTGTTCGGCATCGAGCACCTGCTGCACTTTCACCATGCTGAGCTTGATAAGGTCTGCCGCCGTGCCCTGCATGGGCGCGTTGATCGCAGCGCGCTCTGCGCCCGCGCGCCGTGGCCCGTTGGCCGAATTGATTTCCGCCAGATACAAGCGCCGCCCGAACACGGTTTGCACATAGCCCTTGGATTTGGCCTCCAGGCGCGTGTTGTCCATGTATTCCTTCACGCCGGGGTAGCGCTCGAAGTAGCGGGTGATATAGTTTTTCGCCGCCGTGTTGTCAATGCCCAGGTTGCGCGCCAGACCGAATGCGCTCATGCCGTAAATCAGTCCGAAGTTAATCACCTTTGCATAGCGCCGCTGCTCGTTGTTGACCTGATCCACGGCCACGCCAAACACTTCAGCAGCGGTGGCGCGGTGCACATCGAGCCCGTCGGTAAAGGCGCGCAGCAGTGCCTCGTCGCCGCTGATGTGGGCCATGATGCGCAACTCAATCTGGCTGTAATCGGCGCTGGCAATCACGCTGCCCACAGGGGCCACAAAAGCCTCCCGCACACGCCTGCCCTCGGGCGTGCGGATGGGGATGTTCTGCAGGTTGGGATCGTTGCTGGAGAGCCGCCCGGTGACGGCCACGGCCTGTGCGTAATGGGTGTGCACGCGGCCGGTACGCGGCAGGGCGAGTTGGGCCAGTTTGTCGGTGTAGGTGCCTTTGAGTTTGGCTAGGCCCCGGTGCTCCAGAATTTTGGCCGGCAGCGGAAAGTCTTCGGCCAGTTTTTCCAGCACTTCTTCATCGGTGCTGGGCGCGCCGGTCGCGGTCTTCTTGACCACCGGCAAACCCAGCTTGGTAAAAAAGATTTCACCGATTTGTTTGGGTGAACTAAGGTTAAAGGGCTGGCCTGCCAGTTCATGCGCCTGGGTTTCCAGCTGCAAAATGCGCGCGCCGAGTTCATTGCTCTGCGCAGCCAGCGTGGGCGCGTCGATCAGCACACCGTTGCGCTCAATGCGGTACAGCGCCTCGCTGCTGGCAATCTCCAACTCGTACACATAGCGCAGTTGCGCGTTGCTCTCCAGCTGCGGCCACAGTGCCAGATGTACATCGAGCGTCTGGTCCGAATCTTCGCAGGCATATTCGGCGGCACGCGCAATGTCCACCTGATCAATGGTGATCTGGTGCACGCCTTTGCCGCACAGGTCTTCAAAGCTGATGCCGCTGCGCCCCAGATGCCGCTGTGCCAGACTGCTCAAGCCATGTGGCTTATGGACTTCCAGCACATAGCTTTGCAGCATCGTGTCGTGTGCGTAGCCCTGCACCTCGATTCCATGGTTGGCAAAGACGTGGCGGTCATATTTGACGTGCTGGCCCAGTTTGAGGGCAGCCGGGTTTTCAAGCCAGGGTTTGAGCTTTGCAAGTACCTCGTCGCGCGGCAGCTGGTCGGGCACGCCGGGGTAGCTGTGGGCCAGCGGTATGTACGCCGCTTCGCCCGGCGTCACACTGAAGCTGATGCCCACAATCTCGGCGCGCATTTCGTCCAGCGAATTGGTCTCGGTGTCCAGTGCGGTCAAGGGCGCTGCGCTGATGACGGCCAGCCAACGCTCGAACGCCTCCCAGGTCATCACGGTGTCATAAGCGACATTGCTGACCCGCGACGGCTGTGGCTGCGTGGGCTCTTCTGGTTCGTCAAACAAGCCGGGGCTTGCGGAGCTTTTGGCAGCCGCTTTTTGCTTTGAAGCACCTGCGCCGGCAACCGCGTCCCCTGCACCGCCCAGGGACTTGGCCAGCCCCTTAAACCCATAGCGCTCGTAAAACGTGCGCAGCGCCTCAATCTCCTGCGACTTGACAACGAGGGAGTCCAGCGCGGGAAGACCGGTTACGTGGCCGTCCAGATCGCAATCGGTTTTGATGGTCAACAAGGAGCGACCTATGGGCAGCCAGTCGAGGGCTTTGCGCAGGTTTTCACCGGCAACCCCCTTGATGGCATGCATGTTGTCCAGTACGCCTTGCAAGGAGCCATATTCGCCCAGCCACTTGGCCGCCGTCTTGGGGCCGACTTTTTCCACGCCGGGCACGTTGTCCACCGTGTCGCCCACCAGCGTCTGGTAGTCGATCATCAAATGGGCGGGCACGCCGAACTCGGCCTGAACCCCGGCCAGATCGCGGCGCTTGCCGTTCATGGTGTCAATAATCGTGATGCGCTCATTGACTAGCTGCGCCAGGTCCTTGTCGCCGCTGCTGACCACCACCTCAAAGCCCTGCTGGGCCGCCGTGACGGCCAGCGTGCCGATCACGTCATCGGCTTCCACGCCCGGCACATCCAGCACCGCCCAGCCCAGCATGCGCACCACTTCGTGGATCGGGGAAATTTGCGAGCGCAAATCATCCGGCATGGGATCGCGGTGCGCTTTGTACTGCGGGTAGATCTCGTCACGGAAGGTGGGGCCTTTGGCATCAAAAACACAGGCCACAAAGTCCGCCGGGACTTCCTTGCGCAGACTGTTCATCATGTTGATGATGATGCGGATCGCCCCCGTCTTTTGCACCGTGCCGTCGGGCAAGGTGACGCTCATGCTGTCACCCCCGGCAAAAAAGGCGCGGTATAGGTAACTGGAGCCGTCAATCAGTAGCAGGGTTTTTTGGGGATCACTCATGGGGCCATTTTGCCTGTACCGCCCGGGTCGGGGGCGGCACCCTACAATTCATACATGGCGGTCTACACAGAGGTCTCGTTCGATGAGGCCAACACCTTTTTACAAGCACTCAAGCTCGGCACACTCCAAACTCTGGAGGGCTGTTCCGGCGGCATTGAGAACACCAACTACTTCGCAACAACCGATCAGACAGCGTATGTGCTGACGTTGTTTGAGCGTCTGACTGCCGAGCAGTTGCCGTTTTACTTGCGTCTTATGAAGCATTTGGCCCACCACGGCATTCCGGTGCCCGACCCGGCGGCTAACAGTGATGGCGATGTACTGCACACCGTCAACGGCAAGCCCGCCTCGGTGGTGAGTTTGTTGCGGGGAAAGAGCGAACTGGCACCCCGGAAGACCCATTGCGCACAGGTGGGCGCCATGCTGGCCAAGATGCACCTGGCAGGGCGCGAATTCTCCATGCAGCAAGCCAATCTGCGGGGCCTGGACTGGTGGAATGCGACGGTGCCGGTGGTGCTGCCGTTTCTGGATGCAGCGCAAAGCGCGCTGATTCAAAGCGAACTCGCCTATCAAAACCACGTTGCCACGCAAAGCGCGTACGGCGCGCTGCCACGCGGCCCCATCCACGCCGACCTGTTCCGCGACAACGTGATGTTTGAGAACGTGCCGGACGCCGCGGCAGACGGCGGCACGCGGGCGCAACTGGGTGGCTTTTTTGACTTTTATTTTGCCGGTGTAGATACCTGGCTTTTTGACATCGCCGTGGTGCTGAACGACTGGTGCATCGATCTATCCAGCGGCGTGGTCGACCTGCCACGCACCCGTGCATTTATCGAGGCCTACGAGAGCGTGCGCCGCCTGACCCCGCAAGAGCGCGATTTGCTGCCCGCCATGCTGCGCGCCGGTGCCCTGCGGTTCTGGTTGTCACGCTTATGGGACTTGCACCTGCCGCGCGAAGCCTCCATGCTCAAAGCGCACGACCCGGCCCATTTCGAGCGCGTACTGCGCCAGCGCATTGAACACCCCTTATCGATGGCAACCATTGCCGTTGATTGCCCCGACACGTCGCAAGACACTGCCCCCGAGCTCCAATCTGCATGAAACTCAACATCGTTCCCGCGCGCACCGGCGTCTTGTGGGTCAAGCTTGGCATGCGAACGTTCCTGAAACAGCCACTGGCCCTGGCCGGCCTGTTTTTCCTGTTCATGGCGGCCATGTCGGTGCTGAGTCTGATACCGGTGCTGGGCAACGTGCTGGCATTGGCACTTTTACCCGGTGCAACGCTAGGCTTAATGGCCGCAACCAAAGAAGCGCTGGGCGGCAAGTTTCCATTACCAACGGTTCTGCTAAGCGCCTTCCGGGTCGGTCAAAAGCAATTGCGATCCATGCTGGTGTTGGGGGCTATTTACGCTGCCGGTTTTTTGCTGGTGCTGGCCATTTCGGCCATGATTGACGGCGGCAAGTTTGCGCGTCTGTATTTGCTGGGCTCCAGCATTTCAGCCGAGGCGCTGCAGGAAGGTGACTTTGAACTGGCGGTGCTGGTGGCTATGGCTTTTTATATGCCGCTGTCGCTGCTGTTCTGGCATGCGCCGGCATTGGTGCACTGGTACGGCATCAGCCCGGTCAAGAGCCTGTTCTTCAGCATGGTGGCCTGCTTCCGCAATTTCTGGGCCTTTACGGTGTACAGCCTGGTGTGGCTGGGAGCCTTTATAGCCATGGGCATGGTGGTCGCCGTCGTGGCTACGCTTGCCGGCAGCCCGGAGGCTGCCACTGCAATCATGTTCCCTGCGGCGATGCTGATGGCGGCCATGTTTTTTACGTCGATTTATTTCACCTTTGAAGACAGCTTCACGGTGGATGAAGGAGAGGCGCTATGACCCGACACACCTTGAGCAGCCGAAGCGAGAACGAGATTCTGTGGCACAAAAGGCGCAGCTTTTTGAAAGCTGCTGCTGCCTGGACCACGATGGGTGGCATGGGTATGGCACAGGCGCAAAGCCGCAGCAATGTGGTGGAGTTGCAAGGCGAGGCACTACTCAACGGTAAGCGTCTGCGCCCCGAACAGATTATTCAAACCGGTGACGAGGTGCGCACGGGGCCCGCCTCCACATTGATTTTTGTCATGGGCAATGCTTCCTTTCATGTGCGCCAGAATTCACTGATGCAAGTTGATCGTGGGCAAAGCCTGTCTGCGGTAGGTGTTTTGCGGCTGCTCAGCGGCGCGGTGGCCAGTGTGTGGAGCAAAGGGGTCGAGCGCAGAATCATCACGCCAACGCTTACTGCGGGCATCCGCGGTACCGGCGTGTACACAGAAGTTTTTGCCAAAGACGACTATCGAACTTACTTTTGCAACTGCTACGGCACCGTGGATCTGACCGCAAGTGGCGATACGGTGGTGAGCCGGGCGGATTATCACCAGGCCTTCTGGGGCGAAGCGACGCCAAAGAACGGGCGCAGCCTCAGTCCCGCCAAAGCCATCAACCACACCGACGAAGAAATCGAAGCGCTGGCCCGGCTGGTGAACCAGCGCACTGCATGGCAAATTGCCGGGCACAAAGGCATCAAGGACGGCTCCGGCTACATGGACGGCAGCGTCACAAAACCGTAACCTGCGCGCCGTATTCTGCGGCGCATGAATACGGTCCCCCCCAAAAAATCTGAACGCCCCGGTGGCCTGACTACGCCGCTGCGCGTCATTCTTGCCACCACGACTGCCTTATGGATGGGTAGCGCATTCCCGCAAACAGTACCGGAAGGCACCACCCGCGCGCCAACCGAGTTGCGCTTCAAAGAGTTCTTTCGCAGTCCTCAGGGCCCCAAGGGGCTTGAAATGAGCAACACCTTGCTCAACGCCGACGGCCAGACCGTGCGCGTTACCGGCTACATGGTGCAAAACGAGCGCCCTCCTCTGGGCCGCTTTATGTTGACGCCGCGCCCGGTGCAAATGAGCGAGCATGCTGATGGCGATGCCGACGACTTACCAGTCGCCACACTCATGGTCTATCTGGACCCGAGCCAGCAGGACTTTGCTGTGCCGCATGTGAGCGGCCTGATCGAAGTCAGCGGGCGCCTGAGTGTGGGGCGCTTTGAAGAGACCGATGGCCGCGTCTCCTGGGTACGCCTGCAACTCGCACCCGAAGCCACACGCGGCATGAACGCCTTTGAACTGGCGGGATACATGCACACGCTGCAGCACCGGCACTAGACAAAAACGAGACTACCTGTCCTCAACCCGTCCACAAATCCACCCCTAAACATGACGCCCAAAAATCACCTTCTAATGACACGGCTGGCCTGCGCCCTTTTGGGTGCGGCTAGTTCTGCTGCCATCGCCGCGCCCACCATCAGCCGCATGAGCCCGCCCAGCGAGCTTTTCAGCAGCGGCAATGCGGCCCCGGTTATTGCGCGCTTTCTGCCCGGCCAGCGCTTTGACCTGCAAGCGACCATTCGCCCGGATGAAGCCTCCATGACCATCAGCGGCGCCAGCTTTGCCATAGACGGAAAGTCCGTGGACGCTAACGTAGCGCTGCGAAATTGTGCCGCCGGTTGCCTGCCCAATGTGCCGCTCAATGCGGGTATCGCTACCATTCGCGCCGTGAGTGCCATGCAAGCCGGTGTGCACACGGTCACAGTGAGTGCCACACAAAGCGACGGTCAAACCGTGAAGGCCACTGGCAACTTCGAAGTCGTACCCTTACTGGCTGGCGGTCAGAAGGTCAAAAACATCATCATCATGCTGGGTGACGGCATGGGCGCCGCGCAGCGCACTGGCGCGCGCATTGTGGCCGGTGGCTATACCCAGGGCAAAGTCATTACCCCGCTGGCGATGGACACATTACCTGTCACCGGCATGGTCAAAACGGCCTCACTCAACTCCGTGGTGACCGACTCCGCACCGGGCATGACCAGCTATGTATCGGGCAACAAAAACAACAATAATGAAGAAGGCGTTTTTCCGGACGACACGGTGGACCCGTTTGACAATCCACGCATTGAGTACCTGAGCGAATACCTGCACCGCACACAGGGCAAGGCACTTGGCCTGGTGACCACCGCTGATGTATTTGACGCCACGCCAGCTGGCAATGCCGTGCACACCAGCAACCGAGGTGCAGGTACTGGAATCGTGGACCAGTTTCTGGACGACCGCGGCCTGACTGGCCTGAGCGTATTGATGGGCGGTGGTCGCAAGTGGTTCCTGCCGTCCACGGTGCCCGGCTCGGCCCGTGGTGACCGCACCGACTACGCTTTTTCCGGCACCGATGCGCACACGGCAGACATTGTCAAACGCTGGGGCGCAGCGCCGGGCAGTATGGACAAAGACCGCGACCTGCTGGCCGACTTTCAAAATAGCGGGTTTGCCTATGCCGCCGACAAAATGGCGCTGAACGCAATTGACAGCAAAAAAGCTGACCGCTTGCTGGGCCTGTTTGCCTATTCCAACATGAACGTGTCGCTCGACAAAATTGATGGCCGGCGCAACAAAGCGCGCGGCGTGGGCAACGAAGGCAAGAACCGCGTCGTGGACGACTACGGCCTGCCTGACCAGCCCATGCTCGATGAGATGACCGTCAAAGCCTTGGAGGTGCTGGAGCGTCAAAAGAAGGGCTTTGTTCTGATGGTCGAAGGCGCTTCCATTGACAAGCAAGCCCACAACATGGACACCGAGCGCTGGTTACTGGAAACCATTGAATTTGACCGTGCCATCAAGCTGGTGCAGGAATTCGCCAAAAAGCGCGGCGATACGCTGGTGATCGTGACCGCTGACCACGAGTGCTCAGGTGCCGCTCTGATAGGTAGCTCCCGCGTGACGGATGCGCGTCTGCAGGAACTGGTGCGCGAAGGTGGCACCGCCAACATCCGCGACAAAGTGGTGGGGATTTACGAACAGGCCGGGTTTCCCAAATACAAGATGGCCGCCGACGGATACCCGGAAACCACCGATATCAATTACCGGCTATTGGTGGGCTACGGCGCGAATTCTGACCGCTATGAAGACTTCCGCACCAACGCGCTGCCCCTGCAGGACAGCCAGCAACCGTTTGTCAAAAAGGAGCCCCTGTCCGTTTACCCCGCTGGCCCCGCTGTAAGGGATGTGGAAGGCAAGTTTTTCGTGACCGGCCAGGTCCCCGGCGACAGCGCGGTGCACACGGCAACGGATATTCCACTGTCCGCATACGGCCCCGGTGCCTGGGCATTTACTGGTGTGCAGGACAACACCGATGTGTTCTTCAAGCTGGCACAAGCTGCCAACGGCATTGTGTTGCCCGAGGGCTTGATGCTGGCACCCGCCAAAACAGCCAAAAAGAAATAAAGCAGGATCACAAACAAGCAAAAGGGCTGTAAGGGCCATTGAAAAGGGCCACTGCGCGAGCAGTGGCCCTTTTTTTGTATACGAAAGAATTCAAGTCAACTAGACTCAACACCAATACAAATAAGTCAGGTTAAAGAGTGTTCATGAAAGCACGCGTATTCGTGGCAGATGACCATGCCCTCCTCCGGGCGGGTCTGGTAAAGCTGCTAGAGACCATGGACGGCGTCGAGGTGGTCGGGCAGGCCAGCGATGGCGAAGAGGTGCTGACCCGGGCCGCCCAATGCATGCCGGACATGGTGCTGCTGGACATTGCCATGCCCAAGCTCAGCGGGCTCGACGTTTGCGCCCGACTGACAAAAGGTCACGCTGGCGTCCGGGTGCTAATGCTCTCTATGCACAAAGAGCAGCAATACGTGCGAAAGGCTTTGCAAAACGGTGCCAGCGGCTATCTGCTCAAAGACGCCGCGCCCGACGAGCTGGAACTTGCCATTTGTGCCGTTATGAATGGACGCACTTATCTGAGTCCGGCACTGGCACATGGCATGGTGACAGACATGGTGGGTACCTTGAAGGGTAATGCCGGTACCCACAACAACGCCAGCCTGACGCCGCGCCAGCTCGAGGTCCTTAAACTGGCTGCCGAAGGCCTGAGCACCAAAGAAATTGCCATCAAGCTGGATCTGTCGGTAAAAACCGTGGACACGCATCGCACCAACCTTATGAACCAGCTCGGCATCCACGATCTCGCGGGACTGGTGCGCTACGCCATTCGCAACGGCATTGTTTCCGCATCGACCTAGGTCTTCACAGTGAAATCGGAATTCAAGCCTAAGCTGACACTTGTGTTCCAGCAGCTGCGCAGGCGCTTGCGCGGGCCCTCCTATCCATTGCTCCTGTTGATGATTTTCATGATTGCCATGATTTGGGCGGTTACGCTATTTCAAATACGTGTCAACCGTGAAGCAGCACTGCAAGCGGAGAATCTGAAAAACAGCAACCTTGCGAAATCACAGGAAGAGCGCGTGTTGCGTTCCTTACAGGTACTCGATCAGGCAATTCTGGTGCTGCGCCACGACTATACCCACCATGCAGGCGACGCCAATTTATCCGAGCATCTCAATGAGATGCACCTGGACGCCGCCGTTGGCGTAGTGTCCCTCATCGGACCGGATGGAAACATTGTTGCAACGAACGGAACACGCGTCAGAGTGAATTTTGCGGAACGTGAGTATTTCAAGTTTCACAGGTCAAACACTAGCGATGAGTTGCTGGTGGGAAAGCCAATTCTGGGCAAGTTCACGGGCAAATGGCTTATCTCTTTAACGCGGCGTGTCAACAAGCGCGATGGCAGCTTTGGCGGGGTGCTTTTCATGGCGGTAGAACCTGTCTATTTCATTACAGAGTTCGGCATTACACAGTTGGGGCCGAATTCAACCGTCTCACTTATCGGGACGGACGGTACAGGCCGGGTACGTAACAGCAACGGGAAGTTAACATTTGGCGACGACCTGAGGGCATCTCAATTGCTTAAGGAAATTGGCAAGGCCCCCGTCGGTACCTATGTAGTGGTCACTGCATCCGACGGCGTAGAGCGCACGGTAAGCTATCGCCTGCTCAGGGAATATCCGCTGGTCGTGGTGGTAAGTTCTTCGATGGCAAACCTGCGCGCATTCGTGAGGCCGACGGAAAACCTTTACTTAGTCCTTGCCATGTTGTGCACCGCTCTGGTGGTCGGTCTGGGATTGACGGCCTACAGGGCGTGGATCCGCGTTGAAAGCGCCTTGCAGCGGGCACGCGCGAGCGAGCGCAAGTTCAAATCCATTATCGACGTATCGCCCATCCCCATGGCCATAAATAATGGCTTACAGGAAATTCCCTACGTGAACCCCGCATTTACCCATACGTTCGGGTACCAGTTGGCCGAAGTCAGCACGTTGGCGCAGTGGTGGAACAAGGCCTATCCGGACGTGCAGTACCGCGCAGAAGTGCAGCAAAGGTGGGAGGAAGAGCTGAACCGCGTTGTGCTCAGCGGAGAACCCTTTAGCCCCCAGGAAGCTGATGTGCACTGCAAAGACGGCAGCACCAAACATGTGCTGTTCAGTGCAGATAAATTATTGGACTCCTTAGCCGGCGAACACCTTGTGGTTCTGTATGACATGACGGCGCAGCGCAAATCGCTGGAGGCGCTGAATGCGTTGGTCAAGGACAAAAACGCCTTGCTACGCGAGGTGCATCACCGGGTTAAAAATAATCTGCAAGTCATCAGCAGTCTGTTGCGGCTGGATGCCCGCAAGAGCCCGCAGCAGGACGTCAAGACCGCGCTCACGGATATGAACTGGCGTATACGCTCCATGGCCCTGCTGCACGAGTCCTTGTACCGGTCCGATCACTATGCGTCGGTGGACCTGTCGGTCTATCTGCGCCAACTCGCCACCGAGGCAGCGCGCTCCATGATCGGTCCCAGCAGCAAAGTCACTCTGTCGTTGGATCTGTGCCCGGTGACAGTAAACCTTGACCAGGCCACGCCCTGCGGCCTGATTGTCAATGAGCTGATTTCCAACGCCCTCAAGCATGGTTTTATACAGGGACGCAGCGGCACTGTGACACTACGGCTTGCTCAAAACGAAGAGGGACATGTGAGCTTGAGCGTGAGCGATGACGGCGTCGGCCTGCCGCGCGATTTTGAATACCGCAAAGCCGGTTCTCTGGGGCTGCAACTCATCAGCGATCTGGCGCAGCAAATGGGCGCGGTGCTTACCATCGGGCCTGTACCTCGCGCGTTTTTTAGTATCGACTTTCAGGCAAGTGCAAAATGAGTCCAGTTCTCAAACCGGCCAGAATTTATGTAGTGGAAGACGAGCTCATCGTCGCGCGCGACATCCGCATGCAGCTCACCGATATAGGCTACGAAGCTGCCGGACATTCCGCCACTGCGGAAGATGCGTTAACCAAGGTGCGTGCTGCCCGGCCCGATCTGGTACTAATGGATATCAATCTGGCAGGTACGCTGGACGGCATAGGTGCAGCGCAAATTATTCGCGCGGAGTTGGATATTCCGGTGGTTTTTCTGACTGCGTTCACTGCAGATGACGTGCTGTCACGCGCCAAATTGACCGAACCCTATGGCTACATCCTGAAACCCTTTTCAGAACGGGAACTGCGCACCGTGCTTGAGATGGCGCTTTACAAGTCGCAGGCAGAGCGCACCATGCGGCAGGACTCACGTCAGCTCAAGCAAATGGCGCAGCGCGTGATTGAGGTGCAGGAGTCCGAGCGGCGCAAACTGGCGCTGGAGTTACATGATGAGCTGGGTCAGTCGCTGACCGCCATCAAAATCAATATGGAAACCCGCAAGCGCCTCGATGCCTCCAAATTGGAAAGCTTTGACCGCAAGACAACTGAAATCATTGACGATGCCATTTTGAAAGTGCGTAACCTCGCGCTATCACTGCGCCCTGGCCTGCTCGACGACTTGGGTTTGCTGGCTGCGCTGGATTGGATGGTCAACCAGCGATCCCTGACCGGCAATATCATTTTTGAGCTGGGATCCAACCTGGGTCCGCAGCGGCTACCAACTGCCGTGGAGACGACCTTTTTTCGGGTGGCACAAGAGGCGGTCACCAATGTTCAGCGACACTCGCTGGCCAGCCATGCCTATATCGGATTGACACGCACCGACTCGGACCTGACGCTGGTGGTACATGACAACGGCATTGGCTTTGACCTCCAGGCCATGGCGCAAAAGGCTGCCAGTGGAAAAAGTCTGGGCATGACGGGCATGCAGGAGCGTGCCCTGCTCATCGGTGCCCGCATTGACATCACCACACGGCCCGATGGGCGCTCGCAGGTACAGCTCTTTTGGCCAATCAACCCGGAACTGGACGAGAACTAGCCAAAAGCCAAAGGGATAGCGGGTCGGGGCTCAGGTTTTTACCTGATGCGACCTCAGGCATCAGCCTGATGGTGCCAGGCGCCCAATCCACCTAGAGTGGCATCATGGCGACCCCACCGAACTATGAACCGCTACAAATTTTGCTGGTTGAAGACAACCTGACATTCGCGACCGCAGTGAAAGACTTTTTGAACCTGGTCAATGGCGTGAAGCTGGTGGGTCATGCCACCAATGGGCCGCAGGCCATCTCACAAACCATGCAATTGCATCCGCAGCTCATCCTGATGGACATTGGGTTGCATGGCATGAACGGGTTCGAAGTCGCCAGTCTGGTGTTGGATCTGGCGCAACCGCCAACTGTCATATTTTTGTCCATGCACGACGGTGAGGCGTACCGGAATAAGGCAAAAAAAATAGGGGCTGACGGCTTTGTGAGCAAGACCAACTTCGCCACGGACCTGTTTCCATTGATCGACAAGTTGATCGAAAAACGGATGATGCACTAATGCAAATTGAATCGAGGATTTAAACAATGCGAATGAACTTGCCGGTAACTCAGCGCGAGTACGACTACCCGGCTGAGCACATGCTGGTGTCGATGACCGACACCAAGGGCATCATCACCCACTGCAACCATGCGTTTGTAGAAGTCAGCGGCTTTGAATATGACGAGCTTATCGGCCAGAACCATAACCTCGTGCGCCACCCGGATATGCCGCCGGAAGCCTACAAAGACATGTGGGGCACTATCGGGCGGGGGCGTCCCTGGACCGGTTTGGTGAAAAACCGCCGCGCCAATGGCGACCATTACTGGGTGCAGGCCAATGTGACGCCCATATTGCAAAACGGCAGACCTGCTGGCTATATGTCGGTGCGGATCAAACCCACACGCAAGGACATTCTTGCGGCCGAAGGCGTGTACGCGCAAATGCGCGCATCTGCCAATGGACAGAATTGCCCGCTGTACTTGAAAAGTGGTGAGGTCCGCTACAAAGGACTGCGTGGCATTTCAGGGGCAATGCACCGGATGACGCTGACCACACGGCTGGCACTGGCAATGACCGGCGTGATGCTGCTGGGCATGGCACCTCTTTTGATGGGTACACACACGATGGGTGAAGTGGGATTGCAATTTGCCGCGTTGCTGGTGGGTACCGGCATTGCGCTGGCGTGGTTTCAATCGCAATTTGTAGGCGCGGTGGCCAAGGCGCAAAGTTTTGCGGACACGCTGGCAGGCTGCAACCTGACCGCCGATGTAGACACTGATTACCCTCCCCCGCTAGGGCCACTGCTGCGCAGCCTGCGCCAAATCCAAATCAATCTGCAGGCGGTGGTAGGCGATGTACGCCAGGAGATCGCCAGCTTTACCCGCTCCGCTGCAGAGATTGCATCAGGCGGACTCGACTTGTCCGCGCGTACTGAATCGCAGGCCAGCAGCCTGGAGGAAACTGCGGCGTCGATGGAGCAGTTGTCCAGCACCGTCAAACAAACGGCGGATACGGCAGCGCAAGTGGCCGACAAGAGTGCAGAAAGCAACGAGATTGTGAGCGAGGGCGGCGCCGCAGTGCATAAGGTGGGCGTGGCCATGCAGGCCATTGACCAGTCATCGTCCAAAGTGCGCGAGATCATCGGCACCATTGAAGGCATTGCCTTTCAGACCAATATTCTGGCGCTCAATGCGGCGGTAGAAGCGGCGCGCGCCGGCGAGCAAGGCCGCGGCTTTGCGGTGGTGGCTACCGAGGTACGTGCGTTGGCGCAGCGCAGCGCCGTGGCAGCCAAAGAAATACGTGAGTTGATTGCCGAGTCTGCCAGTCACATCAGCGTGGGCACGCGTGAAATGCAAACTGCCAGTCGTACGATTGATAATGTCGTGGTGGCAGTACGCGAAGTCGGAGAACTCATTCAACTCATTACCAGCGCCACCAAAGAGCAGGCCACGGGCATCGCACAGGTCAACGAAGCTGTCACGCAGCTAGATACCGTAACGCAGCAAAATGCCGCCCTGGTCGAAGAGTCTGCCGCATCGTCAAACGAACTCAACGGCAGCGCGGTAACGCTCGCGCGCTCCGTGCAGGTGTTTCAACTCCCTTAATCATGCAAGACCTCACCTCGCAACTTCGCACGGTGCATGAGTTGATCGCTTTGCGCTATCCGTTCGTGGGGCGCGTCGCCGTGGCCTTGTATGAACCGCAGACTGATTTGCTCAAGACTTTTGTGAGCAGCAACGAGGACGAGCAACTCTTGCAACACTATGAGGCACGTCTGGTAGATGTTCCGTCCCTGGCGACACTGGTGCAATCCCAAAAAACCCGGGTGATCAGCGACATTGCCGATGCGTTTATGTCCGATACCAAGCACACCGCATGGCTCAAAGAGCGTGACTACCATGCCAGCTATACAGTACCGGTGTTCGAGGGCGATGTGCTGTCGGCATTTTTGTTTTTTGATTCCAAGTTGGCCGGAGTCTTTACCGAGGAGGTAGCGGCCTCTTTGAACATATTTGCATCACTCATCTCGCAAATCATATTGCTGCAACTCAAAGTATCCGGCGGTGTCATGCGTACCGTGCAGATGGCCGTCGGTCTGGCGCGCAGGCGCGACCCGGAAACCGGCATGCATCTGGAGCGCGTGTCCAACTACAGCCGCATCATGGTCAAGGCGCTGGCCGAAAGTCACAGCCTGAGCGACGAATATGTGGAGTATGTGCAGTTGTTTGCGCCGTTACACGACATTGGCAAAGTTGGCATTCCGGATGCCGTGCTACTCAAACCCGGTAAGCTCGATGCCGAAGAATGGGTGGTGATGCGAAGCCACGTGGATGTAGGCGAAAAAATCGTCGAAAAAATGGCCAAGGACTTGAACCTGCAAAACAGCGAGTCCATACGCGTAATGCTCAACATCGTCGCAACCCACCATGAGCGCGGCGACGGCTCAGGCTACCCGCTTGGGCTCACGATGAACGACATTGCTTTGGAGGGCCGTATTGTGGCTGTGGCTGATGTGTACGACGCGCTGTCTAACAAGCGGCCTTACAAGCGCATTTGGACTGAAGAAGAATGCTGCAACGAACTCCTGGAGGAAGCTGCAAAGGGCCGTCTGGACCCGCAGTGCGTCCATGCCTTGCTCGATGCCAAACAAGAGCGTCGAAAGATTCAAGAGAAATACGCTGAGTCCGAAACCGCCTGATACCCTATTCAGGGTACCGGTGTGAGCTTGGCAACGCTGAGCGCAAGCCATTTGGTGCCGTGACGCGGAAAGTTGATTTGGGCACGGGCGTCGTCGCCCGTCCCTTCCAGGGTGAGTACAGTGCCTTCCCCGAACTTTGCATGAAACACTTTTTGTTGCACCGCTAAACCATGTGCCGGAGCCTCTTTGCGTACAACCGGCGCACCGGCCCCATACGTTGTCGCATTGAAGTTGCCACCCCATTCGCGCCCGGCATTGCCAAAACTACTGCTACTGGCGGGCACGTGCTTTGGCGTGAGCCACTTCAGACACTCCGGTGGCAGTTCAGCAAAAAAGCGGCTTTTGAGGTTGTAGCGGGTTTGTCCGTGCAACATGCGAGTCTGCGAATGCGTCATGTACAGGCGCTTGCGTGCGCGCGTAATGGCGACATACATGAGGCGTCGTTCTTCTTCCAGACTGTCGCGGTCGCTCATGGAGTTTTCGTGGGGGAACAGCCCCTCTTCCATGCCGGTAATAAACACGCAGTCAAACTCCAGACCTTTGGCCGCGTGCACGGTCATAAGCTGAATCGCATCCTGTCCGGCCTGCGCCATGTTGTCTCCCGCCTCCAGCGCGGCGTGCGACAGAAATGCTGCCAGCGGTGACAAGGTCTCGCCGGTCTCGGCGAACGGGTCTTGCTGCGGATCAAGCGTCTGAGTGGTCGCAGTGCTGGTATTGGCAACCGGCACAGGCGTGAGTCCTGCAGCGTCCCGGCCAAAGCCCTCCTGCATGACAAAGCTCTCTGCCGCGTTGACCAGCTCTTCCAAGTTCTCTACCCGGTCCGCGCCTTCGCGCTCGGCGCGGTAATGCGCCATCAGGCCACTGTCCTCCAGCATGACTGAGATGATGTCGCGCAAATTCATGCCGCCCGTTTGTTCGCGCAATACGTCGATCTTCGCGACAAAGCCGGCGATTGCCGCCCCTGCCCTTCCAGTCAAAGTACTGACTGCGTCGTGTAGCGAACAGCCCGTGGCCTTGGCTATGTCTTGCAACTGCTCAATGCTGCGCGCACCGATGCCGCGTGCCGGAAAGTTGACCACCCGCATGAAACTGGTGTCGTCGTTGGGGTTTTCGAGAAGTCGCAAATACGCCAGTGCGTGCTTGATTTCAGCGCGCTCAAAAAAGCGCAAACCGCCGTAGACGCGGTAAGGAATGGCTGCATTGAACAAGGCGGTTTCAATGACCCGGCTTTGGGCATTGGAGCGGTACAGAATGGCGATCTCTTTGCGGCTGACATCGTCACGCACGAGCTGTTTCATCTCGTCGACCATCCACTGTGCTTCCGAGAAATCACTGGGGGCCTCGTAGACGCGCACCGGCTCACCGGGCCCTTGCTCCGTGCGCAGGTTCTTCCCCAGACGGCGGCTGTTGTGACTGATCAGCGCGTTGGCCGAATCCAGAATGTTGCTGTAACTGCGGTAGTTCTGCTCCAGCTTGATCTGGTGCTGCACATGGAATTCGCGCACGAAGTCGGCCATATTGCCCACGCGCGCGCCACGAAAGGCATAGATGCTTTGGTCGTCATCCCCCACGGCCAGCACTGCGCCGGTTCCTGTAATGGCGCCGGTGGAATCCTGCCCCGCCAACATCTTGATCCAGGCGTATTGCAGCTTGTTGGTATCCTGAAACTCGTCGATCAGAATGTGGCGAAAGCGCCGCTGGTAGTGCTCACGGATGGGATCGTTGTCGCGCAGTAGCTCGTAACTGCGCAGCATCAGTTCACCGAAGTCGACGACGCCTTCGCGCTGGCATTGCTCTTCGTAGAGCTGGTAGATGTCGACCTTGCGGCGGGTCTCTTCATCCCGCACTTCGACCGACGCGGGGCGCAAGCCGTCTTCCTTGCAACCGGCGATAAACCATTGCAACTGCTTGGGGGGAAAACGTTCATCGTCAATCTTGTACTGCTTGCAAAGCCGCTTGATCGCAGAGAGCTGGTCTTGCGTGTCCAGAATTTGAAACGTCTGCGGCAGATTGGCCATCTTGAAGTGCGCACGCAAAAACCGGTTGCACAGGCCGTGAAACGTACCGATCCACATGCCACGTACATTGACGGGCAGCATGGCAGACAGGCGCGTCGTCATCTCTTTGGCGGCCTTATTGGTAAAGGTAACCGCCATGATGCCGCCGGGCGTGACATAGCCGTTCTGCAGCAACCAGGCGATGCGCGTAGTAAGCACACGGGTCTTGCCCGAGCCCGCTCCGGCCAATATAAGCGCGTGTTCGGCAGGCAAAGTCACCGCGGCACTTTGCTCCGGGTTCAGGGTGCTCAAGAGCGGTGAGGCATGGTGCGTGGCAGCGGCGAACAGAGAATCAGTCAAAGGGGGCATGGCACGATTGTAGGAAGGTCCTTACACTGCGGGCTCGATAAAACGATAGGCCTCGCTACCATGACAACCACTCTTTACTATTCGCCCGGCGCGTGCTCGCTGGCAGTGCACATTCTGCTGGAAGAAATCGGCCAGCCATTTGCCTTGACATTGGTGTCAAGCTCCAACGGCTCTACCCGTTCGCCACAGCACCTTCGGCTGAATCCCAAAGGCAGAGTGCCAGTGTTGGTGCATGATGACGTGGTTTACACCGAGGTTCCGGCCATCATGCTGCACTTGGCCCTGTCCAACCCGCAGGCGCATATGCACCCGGCTACCCACGAAGGGCTGATCCGGGCGATCGAATGGTTTAACTGGCTCTCGGGCACCGTGCATAGCGGCGCGGTGCGTCAGATATGGCGTACTGAGTGGTTCACCACCGAATCAAGTCAATATGCGGGCATCCAAGCCAAGGGTAAAGAACACTTGCATAGCGCCTTTGAACTGATCGAGGCGCGGCTTTCAACGTCTACTTGGGCGGTAGAGGACCACTACTCGGTGGTGGATGCATTTTTGCTGGTGTTTTACCGCTGGGGCGGGCACCGCATGGGCATTGATATGAAGGGCAAGTACTCCGCATGGACTGCACTGACCACCCGCGTAATGCAGCGCTCTGCCGTGCAGCGTGCGATTGCTACAGAAGGTATAAGCGTTTGGTAATGACCGGTTTCGCGCTGCGTTATGAGCCAACGCCGTCATCCAAGGGCAATAGCAGGTAAAATCAATCACCGGGACCAAGCATTTGGCACCCGGTATTTTTTTGCCGGTACCAGTCCAAGCGCCCAGTTTTGACAAACTTTTTGGAGCTTGGAATATGGAAATATTTGATTACGACAACATCCTGTTGTTGCCACGCAAATGCCGCGTGGAGAGCCGCTCGGAATGTGATGCCAGCGTAGAGCTGGGTGGACGGCGTTTTCGCCTGCCGGTGGTACCCGCCAATATGAAAACCGTGGTGGATGAATCCATCTGCATCTGGTTGGCGCAAAGCGGCTACTTTTATGTCATGCACCGCTTCGATCTGGACAATGTGCAGTTCACCAAAGACATGAAGGCGCGCGGGCTGTATGCGTCCATCTCTCTGGGCGTTAAAAAGCCGGATTACGACACCGTCGACCAACTAGTTGCCTTGGGTCTGGTGCCTGAATACATCACCATCGACATTGCCCATGGACATGCCGACAGTGTGAAAAACATGATTTCGTACCTGAAAGAAAAATTACCGGCCAGCTTCATCATCGCTGGCAACGTCGGCACGCCCGAGGCAGTGATCGACCTGGAAAACTGGGGCGCCGACGCCACTAAGGTGGGCATTGGCCCGGGCAAGGTCTGCATCACCAAACTCAAGACCGGTTTCGGCACCGGCGGCTGGCAGCTCAGCGCGCTCAAATGGTGCGCACGGGTGGCAACCAAGCCCATCATTGCCGACGGCGGCATTCGCGACCATGGCGATATTGCCAAAAGCATCCGCTTCGGCGCGTCGATGGTGATGATCGGCTCGCTGTTTGCCGGACACGAAGAATCGCCGGGCAAAACCGTGGAAGCGGATGGAAAGCTGTTCAAAGAATATTACGGTTCCGCCAGCGACTTCAACAAGGGCGAATACAAGCACGTCGAAGGCAAGCGCATTCTGGAAGCCATCAAAGGCAAGCTGTCAGATACCTTGATCGAAATGGAACAGGATGTGCAAAGTTCCATCAGTTACTCGGGTGGCAAAAAGCTCATGGATATTCGAAAGGTGAATTACGTCACTTTGGGCGGAGACAACGCCGGTGAGCATTTGCTGATGTGACACGCAAGCATCCGCGCAGAGCCGAGCTGGCAGAGTCACAAGCTGGCAGAGTCACAAGCTGGCAGAGTCACAAGCTGGCAGAGTCACAAGCTGGCACCGTCAATTGCCCTGCACTAAAGCATAAAAAAAGCGGTACACATGGTCTAGCCGTTCAGTTAACTTGTTGATAGAATTCTTTGCGTTTAATCAGTTTTCGTGAATTTTGCTATCAACTTTTGAGGCTCGTTTTGATGTGTCGCCAGAGG
>CANBYM010000056.1 GCA_947373605.1 Comamonadaceae bacterium | reverse complement strand
AAGCAAGACAACATTTTCTACTACCTCACCTTGTTGAACGAGAACTACCCAATGCCGGGTCTGACTGCGGGTACCGAAGAGCAGATCATAAAAGGCATGTACATGTGCAAAGAGGGCGCCAAGCTCACACCGCGTGTGCAATTGCTGGGTTCGGGCACCATACTGCGTGAAAGCATTGCCGCACAGGAATTGCTGGAAAAAGAATGGGGTGTTGCGGCCGATGTCTGGAGCTGCCCGAGCTTCAACGAGCTGACCCGCGACGGTCAGGACGCCGACCGTTGGAATCTGCTGCACCCGCTGGAAGCCCCGCGTGTGCCGTTCGTAGGTCAACAACTGGAAAAAGCCAAAGGCCCGGTGGTAGCGTCCACCGATTACATGAAGGCCTACGCCGAACAGATTCGTCCGTTCATTCCCAAAGGACGAACATACAAAGTGTTGGGCACGGACGGATTCGGCCGCTCCGACTTCCGCAGCAAACTGCGTGAACATTTCGAAATCAACCGCCATTACATCGTTGTTGCCGCACTGAAGGCATTGAGCGAAGAGGGTACGGTGCCTGTTGCGAAGGTGGCTGAAGCCATCAAAAAATACGGCATCAACACCGAAAAGGTGAACCCCCTTTACGCCTAAGCACAATCAGAAATAAGCGAGAACAACATGGCAATAGTAGAAGTAAAAGTACCGGACATCGGTGACTTCGACGAGGTCACCGTCATTGAGTTGATGGTCAAAGTAGGCGACACCGTCAAGGCCGAACAAAGCCTGATTACGGTGGAGTCTGACAAGGCATCGATGGAAATTCCGTCCAGCGCAGCCGGCGTGGTCAAAGAGATCAAAGTCGCTCTGGGCGGTAAGGTTAAAGAAGGGTCTCTGGTCCTGCTGCTGGAAACGGCCGGTGTTGCACCAGTCGCAGCAACAGCGCCGGTCCAAGCCGCAGCGCCCGCTCCGGTTGCAGCCGCACCTGTGGCGGTTGCGGCTGCTGCATCCCCCGGCGTATCTGGCCCATTAGAAGTGCGTGTGCCCGATATCGGCGACTTTAAAGACGTCGCTGTGATCGAACTGCTGGTGAAGGTCGGCGACAGCGTCAAGCTGGAGCAGGGCCTGATCACGGTTGAGTCAGACAAGGCTTCGATGGAAATTCCATCCAGCGTAGCGGGTGTAGTTAAAGAACTTAAAGTCAAGTTGGGTGACAAGGTCAACATTGGCGACCTGGTGGCGATTCTGGAGGGCGTGGGCGCTGTTGCGGTTCCTGCAGCCGCCGCGCCGGCTGTAAGTGCACCCGTTGCCGTAACTGCGCCAGCTGCATCGGCGGCAAGTACTCCTGCTGCGCCAGCGCACTTGCCGGGTGCTGCGCCTGTCGGCTTGCCGCACGCGTCCCCGTCCGTGCGCAAGTTTGCGCGTGAGTTGGGTGTGCCTTTGAACGAAGTCAAAGGCAGCGGCCTCAAAGGCCGCATCACTGAGGCGGATGTGCAGGGCTTCACGCTCTCCGTGATGAGCGGTGCGGTTCAAACGCTGGCAGCAGCTGCCCAGAACAAGTCCGCTTCCAGTGGCGGAGATGGTGCAGCGCTGGGCTTGATTCCATGGCCCAAGGTGGACTTTGCCAAGTTCGGTCCGATTGAGCGCAAGGAGATGAGCCGCATCAAGAAGATCAGCGGTGCGAACCTGTTGCGCAACGCCATCATGATTCCGGCTGTCACCAACCATGACGATGCCGACATTACCGACCTCGAAGCCTTCCGCGTTTCCACCAATAAGGAAAACGAGAGGAGTAGCGTGAAGGTGACGATGCTGGCGTTCCTGATCAAAGCCTGCGTGGCCGCACTCAAAAAGTACCCCGAGTTCAATAGTTCACTCGATGGTGATGCGCTGGTTTACAAGAACTACTGGCACATCGGCTTTGCCGCTGACACGCCGAACGGCTTGATGGTTCCGGTGATCAAAGATGCCGACAAAAAGGGCATCTTCCAGATCTCCACCGAGATGGGCGAGTTGGCCAAGAAAGCGCGTGATGGCAAGTTGAGTCCTGCAGAAATGTCGGGTGCCACCTTCACTATATCCAGCTTAGGGGGCATTGGCGGGCGCTATTTCACGCCCATCATCAATGCACCAGAAGTGGCCATTCTGGGCGTTTGCCGCTCCACCACCGAGCCGGTGTGGGATGGCAAAGCGTTCCAGCCGCGCCTGATGCTGCCTTTGTCACTCACTTGGGACCACCGTGTGATTGACGGGGCTGCGGCCGCACGCTTCAACGTGTATCTAGGTCAGATTCTGGGTGACTTCCGCCGCGTGCTGCTCTAAGCGGCGAGCAGCATGACCACCATCGTTGTAGTCAAAAAGGCCGGTGTGGTCGCCATTGCGGCGGACACACTGGTGACCTTTGGCGATACACGCCTGTCCCACCGGTTCGAGGCCAACAGCAAGATCTTCAAGGTCGATACGGCTGCGGGTCCGAGCTATGTGGGGCTCGCCGGCACGGTTGCGCATTTTCCGGTGCTGCGCAAAGCCATGGGTTCCATGTCGAAGGCGCAATTGCGTCTGAACAGCAAGGCCGAGGTTTTTGAGACTTTCACCCAACTGCACCCGGTGCTCAAAGAAAGTTTTTTCCTGCAGACCAAAGAGGATGAAAACGACCCGTACGAGTCCAGTCAGTTCAGCGTGGTGATTGCCAATGCGTCCGGCATTTACGGGCTTTACAGTTACCGTGAAGTGTTTGAGTTCAAAGAATTCTGGGGTATCGGCTCCGGGCGCAGCTTTGCATTGGGCGCTATGCATGCGGCGTGGCCTGCAGCGCGCACGGCACGCGAAGTGGCAATGGCCGGCGTGAATGCCGGTTGTGAGTTCGACAAAAACTCCGCGACACCGGTGGATGTTTTCACCATTAAATTGAAGAAATAAATAAGCGAGAAAAGCTATGGCAATCGTAGAAATCAAAGTCCCTGACATTGGCGATTTTTCAGAAGTGACCGTTATCGAGTTGATGGTCAAGCCCGGCGACACCATCAAGCCTGAGCAAAGCCTGATTACGGTGGAGAGCGACAAAGCTTCTATGGAAATTCCTTCCAGCCACGGCGGTGTGGTCAAGGAGTTGAAGGTCAAACTCGGCGACAAAGTGGCCGAAGGTTCTGTGGTGTTGATGCTGGAGTCGTCTGACACTGCAGCCGCTCCAGCGCCTGCGGCGGCGCCGTCCGCTTCGATGGCTCCAGCTGCCGCCGCTGCGGCCGCTGCTCCGGTTCCCAGCGCTGCTGTGTACAGCGGTGCTGCCGATCTGGAGTGTGATCTGGTCGTTCTGGGCGGTGGCCCCGGCGGATATTCGGCTGCTTTCCGTGCTGCCGATCTGGGCCTGAAGGTGGTGGTGGTGGAGCGCTATGCCACGCTGGGCGGCGTGTGCCTGAACGTGGGCTGCATTCCTTCCAAGGCACTGTTGCACGTAGCTGCCGTTATGGACGAGGTAAGCCACATGTCCGCGCTGGGTGTGGACTTCGGCAAACCCGTATTGAATATTGAAAAGCTGCGCGGTCACAAAGAAAAAGTCATTGGTAAACTCACCGGCGGTTTGGCTGCTATGGCCAAGATGCGCAAAGTTACTGTGGTGCGCGGCTACGGCAATTTTGTCGGCGCGAATCACATTGAAGTCGAAGAAACCAACGGCTCGGGCCAAGAGAAGACGGGCACCAAGAAAGTCGTCGCATTCAAGCGCGCAATCATCGCTGCCGGCTCGCAAGCCGTGCGTTTGCCTTTTATGCCGAACGACCCGCGCGTGGTGGACAGCACGGGTGCCTTGGCACTCAAAGAAGTTCCCAAGCGCATGCTGATTCTGGGCGGCGGCATTATCGGTCTTGAAATGGGCACGGTGTACAGCACGCTGGGTGCGCGTCTGGATGTGGTGGAAATGATGGACGGTCTGATGCAAGGCGCTGACCGCGATCTGGTCAAGATCTGGCAGAAGATGAATGCGCCGCGCTTTGACAACATCATGCTCAAGACCAAGACGGTGGGCGCACGCGCGTTGCCCGAAGGTATCGAGGTAACGTTTGCGCCAGCGGAAGAGGGTGGTACGGCCCCTGCACCGCAGGTGTATGACCTGGTATTGCAGGCCGTGGGCCGCACGCCCAATGGCAAAAAGCTAAGCGCCGAGAAGGCCGGCCTTGCAGTGACTGACCGCGGCTTCATCAACGTGGACATTCAAATGCGCACCAACGTGCCGCACATTTTTGCCATTGGCGACATCGTGGGTCAGCCCATGCTAGCGCACAAGGCGGTGCATGAAGCGCATGTGGCAGCCGAAGTGATTGCCGGTGAACTGCAAGGGAACAAAGAGCTGGCCTCTTCCGCATTCAATGCCCGCGTGATTCCGAGCGTGGCATACACCGACCCCGAAGTGGCATGGGTAGGCCTGACCGAAGACCAGGCCAAGGCGCAGGGCATCAAAGTTAAGAAGGGCTTGTTCCCCTGGACCGCATCAGGGCGTGCCATTGCCAACGGTCGCGACGAAGGCGTTACCAAGCTGCTGTTTGATGACTCCCCCGAGGCGCACGGCCACGGCAAGATTCTGGGCGGCGGCATGGTCGGTACGCACGCGGGCGACATGATCGGCGAGATCGCGCTGGCCATCGAGATGGGCGCTGACGCCGTGGACATCGGCAAAACCATTCACCCGCACCCCACGCTGGGCGAGAGCATAGGTATGGCGGCGGAGATTGCACATGGGTCTTGTACGGATGTGCCGCCTGCGCGCAAGTAAGTTTATGCATTAGTTCCCACAGCACACGAAGGCAAAGGCCCCTGTGGGAAACTATCGGGGCCTTTTTTCATACGCAACCCGCACCACGCCGAAGGTAACGCGTTGGGAGTGGTTCTCTATTACCTTGTGCACCACCGTCGCTACGGGCATATTATTTTTGGCTACTGCCTAGCAGATCTTCCATGTCTACAGCCCGCCTGAAACGCTGGGATTGAAAGCCAGCATCGGCCCCCCAGTTATCGTTCCCCATAAACACCATGTGGACGAAAGCCCAATTCCTTTTGAATCCGAGTTTGCCAAATAAGTCTCATTAGAGATTTATCGGAAATACGCAGTCCAATGGGGGAAATGGCGCTCCGACTGGAGCGCCCAATTTTGTCAGTGACGAATCAAATGGTCAAAGGCACTTAAAGCAGCCTTTGACCCGTCACCCGCTGCAATCACAATTTGCTTGTACGGCACGGTGGTGCAGTCGCCCGCGGCAAACACGCCGGGCACGTTGGTGTCGCCCCGGTCGTCCACGACAATTTCTCCGAACTTGCTCAACTCCACGGTGCCTTTGAGCCACTCTGTGTTGGGCACCAGGCCGATTTGCACAAACACGCCTTCAAGCGCAACAGTGTGTTCTTCGCTGGATGCACGGTCTTTGAATTTGAGGCCGTTGACCTTGCCGTCGGCTCCGGTTATTTCGGTGGTTTGGGCGTTGGTGTGAATCGTTACGTTGGGCAGGCTTTGCAACTTATTGACCAGCACGGCGTCGGCCTTGAGCTGCTCGGCAAACTCCACCAAGGTGACATGCGCGACCAAACCAGCCAGATCAATTGCCGCTTCCACGCCGGAATTGCCGCCGCCGATCACCGCAGTGTTCTTGCCCTTAAACAGGGGACCGTCGCAGTGCGGGCAGTAGGCTACACCTTTGTTTTTGTACTCGGCTTCGCCTGGTACGTTCACATTGCGCCAACGCGCGCCGGTGGATAGGATCACCGTCTTGGCTTTGAGCGTGCCGCCGTTTGATAGCACCACTTCGGTGAGTCCGCCGGGTTGTGTCGCCGGAATGAGTTTGTCGGCCCGTTGCAAGTTCATGATGTCCACGCCATAGGAGCGCGTTTGCTGCTCCAGCGCTGCTGCAAACTTGGGCCCATCGGTTTCCATGACCGAGATGTAGTTTTCAATGGCCAATGTATCGTTAGTCTGGCCGCCAAAGCGCTCGGCTGCCACACCGACGCGAATGCCCTTGCGTGCTGCATACACTGCGGCTGCCGCGCCCGCAGGTCCGCCACCGACGATGAGCACATCAAACGGGTCTTTCGCCGACATTTTGGTGGCTTCTTTGGCGGCGGAACCAGTGTCGAGCTTGGCAACTATTTCCTCTACCAGCATGCGGCCGTTACCAAATAGGGTGCCGTTCAAATAAACGCTTGGTACCGCCATGATTTCGCGAGCGTTAATTTCGTCTTGAAACGCACCGCCTTCAATCACGGTCGTTTTAATTTTTGAGTTTTGGATCGCCATCAGGCTCAGAGCCTGCACCACGTCCGGGCAGTTGTGGCAGGTCAGGCTCATGTAGACCTCAAAGTTGAAGTCGCCGTCCAGTCCTTTGATCTGGTCGATCACATCCTGTTCCACCTTAGGTGGATGGCCACCCGTCCACAGCAGTGCCAAAACCAGCGAAGTGAACTCATGGCCCAGCGGCAATCCGGCAAAATGCAAAGCGGTTTCAGTGCCAGTGCGTTTTAAAGAAAAGGAAGGCTTGCGGGCGTCCTGCCCGTCATAGCGCACCGTAATCTTGTCGCTGCGCAGACCTTGAATGGTTTGCAGCAAGTCGCGCATTTGCACAGAATTGTCATCATTGCCTAACGACGCCACGATCTCTATCGGTAGCGTCACGCGTTCCAGATAAGCGCCGAGCTGGGATTTGAGGGTGTCGTCGAGCATGATGATTCCTAGAACTTCAAAAAAATAGCGAATTGCGGGGACAAAAAAGCCGGACTGCCTGGCGCACATGCACCAGGATGCTGTCCGGCGAGCTTCACTGCGGATGTTTCGCCAACCGGGACGCCCCAAGGCGAAACTCGGCCCCCTCGAGGGGCAGGGAACTACACGCAGTGAGTGACCGTGGGGGCTATTAAATCTTGCCGACGAGGTCCAAAGATGGAGTGATGGTCTTCGCGCCTTCGTTCCACTTGGCGGGGCACACTTGGCCGGGGTGGGCGGCGGTGTACTGGGCAGCCTTGAGCTTGCGCAGGGTTTCTTTGACGTCACGCGCAATTTCGTTGGAGTGCACTTCCATGGTTTTGATCACACCATCGGGGTTGATCACAAACGTGCCGCGCAATGCCAAGCCTTCGGAGTCGATATGCACGTCAAAAGCGCGGGTCAAAGCATGTGTAGGGTCACCGATCAGCGGGAACTTGGCTTTGCCCACTGCGGGAGAGGTCTCATGCCACACCTTGTGTGCGAAGTGGGTATCGGTGGTCACGATGTAAACCTCAGCACCTGCCTTTTGGAATTCTGCGTAGTTGTCAGCAGCGTCTTCTACTTCAGTGGGGCAGTTAAAGGTGAATGCAGCGGGCATGAAAATAAAAACGTTCCACTTGCCCTTGAGGGTTTCGTTGGTCACGGTGACGAATTTGCCATTGTGGAAAGCTTCGTTTTTGAAGGGCTGGATTTGCGTGTTGATCAAAGACATGGGGATTTCCTTTTTAATTGGTTGTTCGAACAATGAACGGATGTAATGCTATCGGTTGTGGATGATGTTTTGGGTTAATTGATTCAATGAACTACATTTACTTTTACTATCCTTGAATGTAGCGTTGCCTATGGACAGCCGCCCGTGCGCCACACCTCCTACGTGGGTTAGACCAATGGCAGAGCGGTGGTGCTTTTAATCTGCTCCATGGAGAACGCAGACGACACTCCGGCCAAATCTGCCAGGCCGATGAGTTTTTTGTAAAAGCTGTCATACCCCTCAATACTGGAGGTCACCACTTTGAGCAGATAGTCCACATCGCCACTCATGCGATGAAATTCCTGTACCTCGGGCAATGCGCTGACCACGGAGGCAAAGCGCTTGAGCCAATTTTCGTCATGCTGCCCGGCGCGGATGCTCACAAAAACGGTAACCGGCAAACCCACCAATGCCCGATTGACGATAGCCACGCGGCGCTCGATCAGGCCCGCATCTTCTAGCCGTTTCACCCGCTTCCAGCAGGGCGTGCTGGACAGGCCCACTTGCGCACCCAGTTCCGCCATGGACAGCGCTGCATCTTGCTGCAAAGCATTCAAAATATTCAAATCTAAGCGATCCAGCATAAATTTTCTACTTATTTTATTGTATTAAAAATTACATTCTATTTAAACTCAATTAAATGGAAAATTTGGAATGCACTTTCACTTTGCGTTTCCTACACTTTGTGCATGGGCAGTGCAACCGGACTTGCCTTTTTCAACAGACCAGGAACACCGCCATGTCGAGCACGATTTATCTTGATTCCAACGCTACAACCTGTGTGCACCCTGCCGCCATTGCCGCCGCAGTTCGTGTGATGGAAGTGGAGTTCGGCAATCCCAGTAGCACACACACGCAGGGCGTGCGTGCCAAAGCGGTGGTGGACGAGGCGCGTGGCCATGCGGCCCGATTGATTGGTGCGGGCGAGGGAAGCGTGGTGTTTAACAGTGGCGCCACTGAAGGCATTCAAACCGCTGCGCTCTCGGCCCTGTGTGCCATCCGTGCGCGTCGGTTAAACGGAGAAGCGACCGGCAACTTGCTGGTGTACGGCGCTACCGAGCACAAAGCCGTGCCCCAAAGCCTTGCGCATTGGAACGCGGTGCTGGGTTTGAATTTGGAATTGCGCTTGCTGCCTGTCAATGCCGATGGCTTGTCCGACCTGCAGACGCTGGCGCAGTGGCTGCCCGACACCGCGATGCTATGCACCATGGCCGCGAACAATGAGACTGGCGTGGTCTCCGATGTGGCAGCCATCGAGCGGCTCGTGCTGGCTGCCGATTCCACCGCAACTCATCGCGTTTTGTGGCTGGTCGACTGTGTACAAGCCCTGGGCAAGCTGGATCTGAACCTGCACGCCTCGCGCATTGATTACGCGCCGTTTTCAGGCCACAAGCTTTACGCACCCAAGGGCATTGGCATGCTGTACGTGCGCCGCGGCGCGCCCTTTACCGCGCTGATGGCTGGAGGCGGTCAGGAGGGGGGAAGGCGCAGTGGCACGGAAAACATGGCCGGTATCGCTGCGTTTGGTGCGGTATTAAAGGAGTGTTTGCAGGGAACGTCGTTCGCAAACCATGCCACCTTGCTGAAATACCGCAACACATTAGAAGCCACATTGCGCAACGCGTTTCCTGGCGTGCAGTTCAACGCGCCGTTGGCGCAGTGCCTGCCCACCACACTTAACTTTTCCGTGCCGGGAGTCAGCAGCAAAACCCTGATTGATGTGCTAGATGCAGCCTCGGTGTGCGTGAGCGCCGGCAGTGCCTGCAGCGCGGCTAAAGCGTTGCCCAGCTATGTGCTGGATGCCATGGGTCTGCCCGAGTGGCGCACTACTTCTGCCATACGCATGTCTTTCGGCCCTTTGGTAACGGCTGCAACGATAGAAGACGCTTGCGCCGCGATCGTACGTTGTGCCCAGGCATTGGCTACATCCGTTCAAGCCATTGCAGTGGTGCAAGCGGACATGGGCCAGGTGGTCGATATGCCCGTCGAAGCGTTGCAATGGGCAGAAGTCGATGCATTCATCATGGCCCATCCGGACGCCACGCTGGTCGATGTGCGTGAAGCATCGGAGCATGCGCTCAGCAACGGCGTTGAATGCGCCGGCAAACAGGCGGTCAATACGCCCTTAAGTGCTTTGCCCGAAACAGCATCGCAATGGCTTGTACAGCAGTCAGCACCGGTGGTCTTCGTGTGCCGCAGCGGTAACCGCAGCCTTAAGGCCGCGCAGTGGCTGCAGGCCCAAGGCCACACTAAGGTGCGTCATATTCAGGGCGGCCTGGCATCGCGACCGGTGTAGGCGCAGGGTAAATCCTTTCCGGATTTTGCGAGCATCCGTTAAAGTTCTACTATGACATCTTCACTTCTTGCTGCCGGTGGCGCGCCATTTGCCCGCATTCAAAAATTTCATCCCGAACTGATTGCTTTGCGCCGTGAGTTGCACGCCCATCCTGAACTGGGATTTGAAGAGGTTTTCACCTCCAAGCGTGTGGTTGAGTCACTCAAAGTGTGCGGGGTAGATTCCTTGCACACCGGCATAGGTAAAACCGGTGTCGTCGCTCTAATCCATGGGCGCGGCTACTCGGCGACGAATCCCAGCAGGATGATTGGCCTACGTGCAGATATGGATGCTTTGCCGATTCTGGAGTCCAACAACTTCGGCTGGAAATCGGCCAAACAGGGGCTGATGCACGGATGCGGCCACGATGGGCACACCGCCATGCTGGTCGGCGCTGCGCGCTATCTGGCGGAAACGCGTAACTTTGCCGGTACCGCAGTGCTGATTTTCCAGCCCGGAGAAGAGGGCTACGCCGGTGCCCGCGCGATGATTCAAGACGGCTTGTTTGAACAATTCCCCGTAAAGTCGGTCTTTGCCATGCACAACTGGCCTGCGATGCGACCGGGCACAGTAGGCATCAACCCTGGACCCATGATGGCAGCTGCTGACCGGCTCACCATCGAAATTACCGGGCGGGGCGGTCATGGTGCTCACCCCTATCAGACGGTGGACCCTGTGCTGGTGGCGGCACACATCATTACGGCGGTGCAAAGCATTGTCTCGCGCAACGTCAAAGCGGTAGAGAGCGCAGTGATCAGCATTTGCGCCATGAGCGCAGGGGATCTGGGTGCCCAAAGTGTGGTGCCTGGCGTTGCCAAGTTGGTGGGCACGGTGCGCACCTTCAGTCCGGTGGTTCAGGACTTGGTGGAGCGGCGTCTCAAGGAGCTTTGTACTTCAGTGGCGCAGGGCTTTGGCGCCAGCGCAGATGTGCACTTTGATCGCATGTACCCGGCTACGATCAACACACCCGCAGAGGCGCAATTTGCAGGTGACGTGGCGGCGGCGCTGGTCGGTGAGGATAAGGTGGTTCGCAATTTGGAGCCCAGCATGGGGGCTGAAGACTTCTCATTCATGCTGCAAGCCAAACCCGGCGCCTATTTGAGATTGGGGCAGGGTGCTGAAGATGGAAAAGGCGCCTGCAATTTGCACAATTCCCTGTACGACTTCAATGATGATGTGCTTCCATTGGGGTCAGCACTTTTTGCCGGTCTGGTAGAACAGGGCTTGCGCTAGAAGCCGCTATTCGGCGCTGGCGCTCCAGCGGTCGCCCCAACCTTTAAGGGCCCGGCGGTCGCGCTTGGTAGGACGTCCACCTGTAATGGATTGAGCCGGCTCCGGGCTGAGCCGGTTACGTTCGGCAAGTTGTCGCCGCAAATCCAGACTTTCTGGCGTCTCCGCGTACAGCAGTTGGGCCTCGGGTGCACCTTTGCGCTGGTCACTCAGGCCTTGGACCACAATCGTGCGGGCTACCTTACCTTGAATAATTTTTAAGACGTCGCCAATCCGGATTTCGCGCGCTGCCTTAATGTCATTGCCATCAAGCTGCACCCGACCCAGATTCACCTCTTCGGTAGCCATGGATCGGGTTTTGAAAAAGCGTGCAGCCCACAACCATTTATCGACACGCAGCTTTTCCATGGGTTTGCGAACGGCCTAGTGGCGAGGGGGTTCCGATTCCATGGGCACCTCAGGCGTGAGCACCGGTCCGGTTCCACTGAATTTGTCCAGCAAGATGTAAATCACCGGGGTGATGAACAAAGTGATGGCTTGCGAGAACACCAGTCCGCCCACGACGGCCAGGCCCAGCGGCTGGCGAAGTTCAGCCCCTGCACCAATGCCCAGTGCGATCGGCAACGCGCCCATTAACGCGGCCATGGTCGTCATCATGATGGGACGGAAACGCAGCACGCAGGCCTCGCGAATCGCTTCACGGGGCGTCATTCCGTGGTGGCGCTGCGCGTCCAGCGCAAAGTCGATCATCATGATGGCGTTCTTCTTGACGATACCGATCAGTAGCACGATGCCTATGGTGGCAATCAGCGTCAGGTCTTGGCCGAACAACATCAAAGTGGCCAGTGCACCCACCGCTGCCGAGGGCAGCCCGGCCAGAATGGTCAGTGGGTGAATGTAGCTCTCGTACAAGACGCCCAGCAAGACGTAAATCACAAGTAAGGCTGCGACGATCAGGATGGCTTGGCTACCCTGTGAGTTCTTGAACACGGCAGCGTCTCCGCCATAGGCCGTGATGATAGAGGTGGGTAGTTGAATGGCGTCACGCGCTGCGTCAATTTTGGCGGTGGCGTCGCCCAGTGCGGCACCGGGAGCTAGATTGAACGAAATGGTGACCGCCTGCAATTGCCCCACATGGTTGATAGCCGTGGGGCCCACCGTGCGCTCAACAGTCGTGAATGCCGACATGGGTACCAGCGCTCCTGTGGATGAGCGGACGTAAATCGAGCCAATGGCGCTTTCGTCCTGCTTGGCCAAGGGGGCCACTTCCATAATCACTTGATAGCTGTCTACGGGCAGATAAATGGTGGATACCTGGCGCTCACCAAAGGCGCTAAACAGTGCGGTGCGAATGGAATCAATGGACACGCCCAAAGCGTTGGCCCGGTCCCGGTCAATCTTGAGTTGCGCCTGCAAACCGCGCAACTGGGCGTCGCTGGTCACATCGCGAAACAGCGGGTCCACCCGTAACTTCTCCTGCAGCTTGGTTGCCCAGACATTCAGTTCATCGGCTTTGACACTTTGCAAAATGTATTGGAACTGCGCCTTGCTCTGGCGTCCGCCGAGTTGCAAGTTTTGCGTGGGACGCATGAATACATTGATCCCGGCGACATCACGCAATTTTTTGCGCAAACCCTCTATTACTTTTTTGACCGGAACGCGTTCATTGGCGGGCTTGAGCGTGACAAACATGCGCCCCGTGTTCAGGGTGTTGTTGCCCCCGCCAATCGCAGAAACCACTGCAAAGACACTGGAGTCCGCCCGGATGACTTCAGTAGCCCGCTCCTGCAAACGCACCATCTCCGGAAAAGATACGTCTTCACCGGCTTCGGTGGTTACCTGAATTTGCCCGATGTCTTCTTCGGGGAAGAAGCCTTTCGGGATGGCTGTAAACAACCAGACTGTTGCCACTACGGTTGCAGCAGCCAGCACCAAAATCACATACTTGTGGCCCAGCGCCAGATCAAGCAGGCGGGTGTAGCCGGCGAGCAGCTTGTCAAATCCGCGTTCAAAACTGCGAACTAATGCACCCGGCGGCTTCTTGTGGGCTTCGTCGGTCAAAAATTTACTCGACAGCATCGGCACTAACGTGAGTGACACGAAGGCCGACACGATAATGGATAGGCCCACCACCACGGCAAACTCATGGAACAGCAGGCCGATTACGCCAGGCATGAAGAAGATGGGAATGAAAACCGCAATCAGCGAAGAAGAGATAGAAATAATGGTGAAGCCCACTTCGCGCACGCCGCGTAGCGCCGCTTGAAATGGGTCTTCGCCATGTTCTACGTGGCGGATGATGTTCTCCAGCACCACGATGGCATCGTCCACGACCAGCCCGACCGCCAGCGTCAAACCTAGCAGCGATATGTTGTCCAGGCTGTAGGAAAACCCCCATAGCAATGCCACTGCACCGATAAGAGATACAGGCAAAGAGAGCGTTGGAATGACGGTGGCCACAAACCTTCGCAAAAACAAAAAGATGACCAACACCACCAAGGCAATGGTGCCCAGCAAGGTTAACGTGACGTCATGCAGCGCCTCACGCACAGAGATGGATCGGTCATTGATCGGCGTGAGCGACACCGACTGCGGCATCTGGCTTTGCAGGGCAGGCAATGCCGCGCGAATGGAGTCCACCACCTTCACGGTGTTGGCACCGGGCTGGCGCAGCACAGCGAGCGTAATGGAGTTCTCGCCGTTGAAGGTCGCCCAGCTCTTGAGCGTTTCCAAACTGTCTTCGACTTGGGCTACTTCTTTGAGTAATACCGGATTGCCACCCTTGACGCTAATGATCAGGTTGCCGAACTCTTCAGCGGTTCGTAACTGGCGGTTGGCTTGCAGTACCAGAGTCTGACGGGGGCCGTCCAGCGTCCCGACTGGCGTGTTGACGTTGGCGTTACGAAGTGCCGTGGAAACTTCATCCAGGCTGATGTTGCGCGCTGCCAGTGCCTGCGGTTCAACCCGCACGCGCACCGCGAAACGCTTGGCACCAAAAATATTGACTTGCGCCACACCGTCGATGGTGGATAACGTGGGGGAAATCAAGTGCTCGGCAAAGTCCTGTACTTCGGCTGGCGTGAGTGAAGGCGAGCGCAAGGAGATTAGCAAAATCGGCGCATCGGCCGGATTGACTTTGCGGTAGGCCGGCGGGTTGGTCATGTCCTGCGGTAAGGACCGTTGCGCACGCAAGAGCGCAGCCTGAACATCCACCGCCGCCGCGTCAATGTTGCGCGATTCATCAAACTCAAGAGTCAGCGATGTTGCACCCAGCGTGCTGGACGAACTGATGGTCTTGAGACCTGGTACCGTTTGGAATTGCTTTTCCAGCGGCAACGCGACGGAGGTAGCCATGGTTTCCGGACTGGCTCCTGGCAGCGCGGCAGTGACATTAATCACCGGCGTGTCATAACTAGGTAGAGCTGCGACTGGAATGTTGCGATAGCCAATCACCCCGGCCAGCACAATGGCCAGGTTGAGCAGCACCGTCATGACCGGACGGCGGATAAAGATTTCAGAAATATTCATGGTTTCGCGGCTTGATTGGCGCCGGATGGTTCCGAGGCAAAAGCCGCAGGTGCAGATGCGCCACTCTTGGGTTCTTTGGCCCTTTCCACCACAGGTGAGTTGGGACGCACATTTTGCTTACCGTCCAGCACCACCATATCGCCGGGCTTGATGCCGGTCACCGCCGCGTCAGCGCCTTGTGCAAAAACCACATTAATAGTCTTTAAGTTGGCCTTTCCATCTTGAACAACATAGACAACAGAGCCACGTGTACCTTGCACGATCGCTGCTTGCGGCAAGACGACGGCGTCCTTAAGAATCGCAACGGTTTGTGAGACATTGACAAATGCGCCTGGCCACAGTTTTCCTTCTTTGTTGGCAAATACAGCCTTTGCTTTGACTGTGCCGGCATTGGCATCGACCAGGTTATCAACAAATTGCAGATGACCCGTAAATTTGCCGCCGCCATCGGCCAGAGTAGCAGTCACTTCCGAGCCACCGCCTTTGAGAGCCGACAGCGCATCGCCCAGATTGCGCTGCGGAATGCTGAAAGCCACCGCAATCGGGTCCAGCTGAGTGATCGTAACCAGCGGTGTCACGTTAGTAATGACGGCGCTGCCGACGGAAACACTGATTACACCAGCGCGTCCGGAAACCGGGGCCACAATCCTGTCGTAAGACAGCGTCACTTTCATGGCGTCAATGGCGGCCTGATCGGCTGCCACCGTGGCGGCCAGCGATTCAACTTGCGCCAGCGCGGTGTCCACTGCACCTTGAGAGATAAAGTTCTGGCCGAACAGTTGTTTGGCCCGCTCGTACTGGCGACGCGCGTCCGCGAGGCCCGCATTGTCTTTGGCCGTTTGCGCGTTTGCTTTTGCCAGATTGGCCTCGTCGGTACGCGAATCCAGTGTGAACAGTAACTGCCCTGCTTTGACAAACTGGCCATCATTAAAGTGAATCTTGCTAACCGTCGTAGTAGCCTGCGCCCGCAAATCTACACTCGTAATCGGTGTAACCGTTCCTGTTGCCAGAAGCGTTATCGGCAATTCACGTTTCTGGGCTTTGATGGTGCTCACCGTCACTGTGGGTAGTGGTGCAGAAGCGCCGCCTGCAGGTGCGCTGGCCGCAGCACCGGGTGCGCCGGCGGCCGTGCTCGCGGAATTGCCACCCTGTGGCGCTTCAGCCTTTTGGGAGCAAGCTACAACAAAGAGGAGGGCACCGGCAAGGGCGAGAACGAGACGGTGACGCGCAAAGATCATGATTTCCCAACACACAAAATGACACACCTCAGAGGGCGCATTGACTCCGACCGGGCGAATGTCGCCCGCTTCGGCTCCCCGGAATACAACCCGCGGATGATAGGCCAGCTTTGTGAACGCTGCTTAAAGTTACTGCTTTGCGCCGGCTGCCAGCGCTGCTTCGCGCAATTCATCGAGTTTTCGCAAGTCAGGCGCGTTCAAGGTAGGCCAGCCGCTTAAATGGGTCTGGGCAATGTTGCACAGGGCAGTAATCCACTCCGGGTCATCATTCAGGCAAGGGATGTAGTGAAACACTTTGCCCCCGGCCTGCAAAAAGGCATGGCGGCCTTCCATATTGATTTCCTCGAGTGTCTCCAGGCAGTCGCTCGTGAAACCGGGGCAAACGACATCGACCCGCTCTACGCCGGCCGCACCCATTTCAATTAGGGAGGGTTCGGTGTAGGGCTCCAGCCATTTGGCGCGGCCCAGCCGTGACTGAAACGTTACTTTGAACTGGTCTATGCGTAGCCCCAGCTTTTGGGCCAGCAGGCGCGCGGTCTTAAAGCACTCGCAGTGGTAGGGGTCACCCAGGTGCAACGTGCGCTCCGGCACGCCATGAAAGCTCATGACCAGTTTGTCGGGGTGGCCGTTCTTCTGCCAGTACCGCTCAATGCTCGCAGCGAGTGCGGCAATGTAGTCAGGGTGGTCATGGTAGTGGTTGATAAACCGCAACTCGGGAATGTTGCGGGTCTGACGTGCCCATTGGTACACCGCGTCAAAAACACTGGCGGTGGTCGTGGCCGAGTACTGCGGATAGGCGGGCAGGATCAGGATGCGGGTAACGCCGTCGGCCTTCATTGCGTCGAGCTGGGAAGTAATGGAGGCGCTGCCGTAACGCATAGCCCAACGTACCTTGACGTAGTGGTTACGTTGTCCTAGCCAGCCTTGCAGCAGCTTGGCTTGTTTTTCGGTCCAGACTTTGAGCGGCGACCCCTCCGTCGTCCAGATGCTGGCGTATTTGGCAGCCGACTTGGCGGGGCGTATTCGCAAGATGATGCCGTGCAGGATGGCCAGCCAAATGAGGCGGGGGATCTCAACGACACGGTCGTCACTCAAAAATTCTGCAAGGTAGCGACGCACGGCCTTGGGGGTCGGTTCATCGGGGGTGCCCAAATTGCATAAGAGGACTTCGGTTCTGGCCGGCTGGCCATGGGAGTAGGGAGGTTCTTTGGAAACGGGCATGCAGTATTCTCCCGCACATATGTTAAATATTTCAAAAATCAGGGCAATAACACTGGATCTGGATGACACTCTTTGGCCGGTCTGTCCCACCATTGATCGCGCAGAAATTGCTTTACAGCATTGGCTTGCCCGACGTGCGCCGGCGACGGCAGCGCTATTTTCCGACCCGCATCAGCGCATCCGGCTTCGCGAGCAAGCACAAAGCCGCTTGCCGCACATGCACCACGACCTCAGTGCCCTTCGCCAGGAAATGATCCGCTTGGGCCTGGAGCAGGCGGGAGAAGATACGGGTCACGCGCACCCGGCATTTGAAGTTTTTTTTGCGGAACGCAATGTCGTGACCTTGTTTGATGACGCACTTGAGGGGCTGGCCCGTCTGGCCAAGCGTTTTCCGGTCCTTGCGGTGTCGAACGGCAACGCTGACATCCACCGCGTTGGCATCGGCCACTTTTTTGTCGGGAGTGTGAGCGCGCGGGACGTGGGGGTGGGCAAGCCGGATCCACGCATTTTTCAAGCCGCATCCGTGACGCTGGGCCTAGCCCCGGAACAGTTGCTGCATGTGGGAGACGATGCACATCTCGACGTCATAGGTGCGATGCAAAGCGGTATGCAAACGGTATGGGTTAACCGCAGCGACCACCTCTGGACGCATGACACGGCTCCGCATGCCGAAGCTGCAAGCATGCTGGAGCTATGCGACTTGATAGGTGCCTGAGCCGCATGAGACGGCGTAGCTTATGCTCTGATTAATGGGGCCGGAAACAGCCCGGCAAAACATAGACAGATGTAGGCAAACAATTCTCATAATTCTGTTATGAGACTCAGTGTTTGGGCCGAACTGCAAGGCATCAGCTACAAGACCGCATGGCGCATGTTGAAGGCCAAGACTTTGCCGGTGCATGCCTACCAGTTGCCGACGGGCACCGTTGTGGTTGATGCAAAACCAAATTCCGGCGGTGTTGCCTTGTACGCCAGAGTCTCAAGCAGCGATCAAAAAGAAGACCTAGATCGACAGTTATCCCGTCTAACGGAATATGCGGTTGCTAATAAGATGGTAATAGTCGATGCTGTAAAAGAGATTGGTTCGGGCCTCAATGGTCATCGACGCAGCATGGTAAAGCTACTGTCCAACTAGGACGTAAGCGCAATTGTTGTGGAACACCGTGAGCGGCTAATGCGATTCGGATTTGAGTATGTCGAAGCTGCTTTGCAAGCACAGGGTCGCAAAGTCATTGTGGTGGAGCCCGATGAAATGACAGACGACATCGTGCGAGACTTGCATGAGGTGATCGTCTCCACGTGCACCCGTCTGTATGGCAAGCGTTCAGCAAAGAACCGTGCCAAGAAGGCCGTTCATGTAGGTCCCCATGACTGAGCGCCCACTACCAGACACGCCTGCGGCTGGATGCCGCTGCGCTGCGCGAGACGCCTATGCCAGTCTCTACGGCCAAGTGGAGCGCAGTTTGTTTGCTGCCAGGCAAACCGACGCCTCACTCAACGAACTCAAGCGAGGCTTTATCCAACGCTTTGGCATCACAGCGCGCCGGTTCAATGCGGTTCACATGGGACGGGAAGGCAAGAATGACAGCATCAAAGCGCGCAGACCAGAGCGCATCGCTGAGCTGCAGACGCGTATCAAGAAGGCGCAAAAGACGCTCGACGTGCTGGCCCTGCGCCCAGGCCAAGCGGCCAAGCTTCATCAGAAGAAGCGCCGGTTGCAGATCCTGCAATGCAAACTTAGTGCGATGCAGTCCGATCACAAAGACGGCACGGTTCGGCTGTGCTTTGGCTCCAAGAAGCTGTTTCGCGCCCAGTTTGATTTGCAGTCCGATGGCTATGTGGACCACGCCGCATGGAAAGCAGATTGGGTGGATGCGCGTTGCGATCAATTCTTCGTTCTAGGAAGCCAGGACGAAACCGCCGGCAACCAATTATGCCAAGCGAAGCTGCAGCCAGATGAGTTGTTAACGCTTGAACTTCGCATGCCAAACTTCTACGAAATGGAGTATGGCAAGCGCGTACGGGTGACAGGCGTCAAGTTTACTTACGGTCATGACAAAATCATTGCAGCACTGGCCAGCAGCCAGCGTATAGCCAGCACCACCAAGGCCGGCAAGCCAACGATGAAACGCATCGGCTCTGCGCTGTCCTATTGCTTTGTGCGAGACACAAAGGGCTGCAGAGTGTTCGTGAGCTGCGAAGTGCAGCCCATCGAGCAAAGCACCAGCCTAAAGCTCGGTGCGATCGGTGTAGACATCAACGCAGATCACCTGGCCGTCAGCGAGGTCGACCGCTACGGCAATCTGGTGCGTTCACTGCGCATCAATCTGTACACCTACGGCAAGACAACGGATCAGGCCAAGGCACTGATTGGTGATGCTGCGGTAATGGCTGCCGATATGTCCAAGGCCATCTGCAAGCCTATCGTCATAGAAAAACTCGACTTCTCCAAGAAGAAGGCTGAACTCGAAGCGACGCACTAGCCGCTGGCACGCATGCTTTAATCCTTTGCCACCCGAGTTCGACACCAAATGACGCAAGTGATTGATTTATATAGGGCTGATTAAAAATTTGCCACTACAGCAGGCTCATTTGGGTGTCTTGGGTTGGCTTTTTTGTCTTCAGTGCGGTGAACACTTTGGATTGCAATTCGCTGACC
>CANBYM010000055.1 GCA_947373605.1 Comamonadaceae bacterium | reverse complement strand
GGTGACGCGCTGGTCGCGCAGATTCCGGGTTTGCTGATTTCGGTGGCTGCCGCCATGGTGGTGTCACGCGTGGGCAAGGAAAACGATATCGGCAAACAGATCGTGGGCCAGATGTTTGTATCGCCACGGGTGCTGGGCATTACTGCGGCCATCATGTTCATCGTGGGCGTGATTCCTAACATGCCGCACTTCGTATTTCTGTCCATCTCTGCAGTGTTGGGCTATGGCGCCTGGATGCTGGCCCACAAACCGCTGCCACCCGATCCGGCTGCAGTGGCTGCGGCTGCCAGCACCACGGCAACAGGAAACGAAGGCGAAGCCTCATGGGACGACCTGCAACCGGTAGACCAATTGGGCCTGGAACTGGGCTACCGCCTGATTGCCCTGGTGGACAAAACGCGGCAGGGCGACTTGCTGAATCGCATCAAAGGTGTACGCCGCAAATTTGCGCAAGAGGTGGGCTTTCTGCCGCCGCCCGTGCATGTGCGCGACAACCTCGAACTCAAGCCCAGTGGCTACCGCATCACGCTGCGCGGCGTCATCGTGGGTGAAGGCGAAGCCTTTCCCGGCCAATTCCTGGCGATCAACCCCGGCGGCATCAGCACACCGCTCATCGGCACGGCCACCACCGACCCCGCATTCGGCTTGCCCGCACACTGGATCGACTCCGCACAAAAGGAAGCGGCACAAATGGCCGGATTTACCGTGGTTGATCCTGAGACTGTGATGGCTACCCATTTGTCACACTTGATGCAAGTGCAAGCAAGCAAATTACTTAGCCGAACAGAGACACAACAACTCGTGGAACACGTCGCAAAACTGGCCCCAAAGCTGATCGAAGAAGTCGTGCCCAAAATGGTGTCCATCGCTGTCTTTCAGAAGGTGCTGCAACTGCTTCTCGATGAGGCTGTACACATCCGCGATATCCGCACCATCATCGAATCGATTGCAGAACACTCCACTACGACGACCGATCCAGTCGAACTAGCCAAGCGCGTGCGTATTGCCCTGTCACCGGCCATCGTGCAGCAGATTTACGGGCCAACCCGCGAACTCAACGTCATCGCCATCGACCCCAGCCTGGAACGCCTGCTGGTGCAAGCACTGGGCAGCACGCAAGGCCCGGCTCTGGACCCCGGCGTGGCCGACATGTTGTCCAAAAACGCGGCTGAAACCGCCATGAAACAGGAGGAAATCGGCGTGCCGGCCTGCCTGTTGGTGCCCGACCAGATCCGCAGCTCTATTGCACGCTTATTGCGCCGTGTTGCGCCCCGTTTGCAAGTGCTTGCGCACAGCGAAATTCCAGAAACCCACACCATCCGCATTGGTCCAATCCTTAGAGGTGCCGCATGAACATCCAACGCTTTACCGCCCCGACCTCCCGCGAAGCTCTCGCCAAAGCCCGCATGGCCTTTGGCGAAGGCACGCTCATCCTGTCCAACCGTCCTACGGAAAACGGTGTGGAAGTGGTGGCAACGGCAGAAGACACCTTGTCGGCGCTCGATGCCGGACAAGGCGGTGCAAGCCAGAACAGCAGTGGACGCAACGGCCAGTTCTTTGGCAGCAAGCAAAAAGAGCCCACCTACCAAGAAGTCGCCAGTCAGGTCGAAGAAGACGCCAACCAGCTGGCCATGAGCACCCTGTCTTTTCAGGACTATGTTCGCGAACGCATGGCCAAGCGCCGCCAAGAAGGTCTGGCTGAATCCACTGCCGCGCGCATCGTACCGGCCGAGCCCGTGGAGCGCTCTACGCCAGCAGTGCAGGAGCGCAAGACGACAGAGCCTGCACCTGTGGCAGCCCGCACCCTGACACCCGGCGCAGCGCCCGCCAGCACCGGACCGCGCAAGGCCAACGTGCCGATCAAAACGGCAGCAGTACCGCAGGGCATTGAGCGCGAGCTGCACGCCATGAAAGAGCTGATTGAAGACCGATTCAACACCCTGAACTGGCTGGGCCAGGCGCGCCAGAACCCGATTCAGGCCAATCTAATGCTCAAACTGATTCGCGCCGGCTACTCGCCTACACTGGCCCGCACGATTCTGGAGCGCATGCCCGAAACGGGCGATGCCGCGCGGTCCATGCAATGGGTGATCGATGTGCTTGAGCGCAATCTGCACACCGATGCCGGCACCGCCGAGTTGCACGAAGAAGGCGGCGTGTTTGCATTGATTGGCGCCACCGGCGTGGGCAAGACCACCACCACCGCCAAGCTGGCAGGCCAGTGCGCCGCGCAGAATGGCGCAGGCAGCGTGGGCCTGATTACATTGGACTCCTACCGTGTAGGCGCACAGGAACAGTTGCGTGCATACGGCAAGATGCTCGGCGTAGTAGCGCACATCGCACACGACCGTGCGGCATTGCAAGACCTGCTGAGCCTGTTGTCCAATAAAAAAATGGTCCTGATCGACACCACCGGCCTGGCACCGCGCGACCCGCGCAAGCGCCAGATGATGGAACTACTGGACATCCCCGATGTGAAGCGCCTGCTGGTGCTCAATGCCGGCGGCCATGGCGACACTCTGGAAGACACAGTGGTGCACTTCAAATCCAGTGCGAACCAGCAAGTCATTTTTTCCAAGATTGACGAAGCTGTGAAGCTGGGCCCCGCCATTGATGCCGCCATCCGCCACCAGCTGGTGCTGCGCGGCGTGACGACCGGCCAAAGCGTGCCTGAAGATTGGGAAGGCGCCAATGCCGAAAAGCTGGTGCGCGCATCGCTGCGTTCCAATGGAAACTCAGCCTACGACCCCAAGATTACTGATCTGGGCTTTATCTTCAGCCATTCCACCGACTCCGCCTTCGCACAACGGGGAATGTTGCATGCATGATCTGCCGCTGAACCAGGCCGCCGGCTTGATCGGACTGGCCAGACCCGCCGGCGCGCAGTTACTCGCGATGGTCAGCCATGGCGACGACAAATCCGAGTTGCCGCTGTTGTGGCGCTTGTGCACCGCGATGACAGGACTGGGTTATGCCGTCACGGTACTGGACGCCACCAAATCCGAATCAGAAGCCAACCCCGGCCTGCAGCAACTGATGGACTACCGCTTCGGCTATGGCCCCTCAGATTTCGCCGCGTTGCATACCGATGCGCTGGAATGGACGATTGTTCCCAGCGCACAGGGAATACAAAGCCTGTGCCAGCTGCAAACCCATACGCACATCAAGCGCATGCAGAGCCTGCATCGCATAGGCCAACTATTTCCGAGCAACGGCGTGGTGATTTTGTATGCCGGCGTGGACGCGATGGTGCAAATGCTGGGTTCTACCGGTTGTCGCCCCTTGCTTACGGTGACTCAGGAAAAGAGTTCCTTGTTAACCAGCTATCTGGCATTAAAGCGCTTACTGATCAAGGCCGGACTGCGCCCCGCAATATTGAATATGATGGCAGCACCACAACCGGGCAGTACCGCGCACGCCAGTAGCGTAGCGGGCAACCTGGTGGAATGCGCCAGAAATTTCTTAGGTTACGAAGTGAACGCTACTTACATTGACCCGCACCAGCCGGAGCAGGCGCTGGCCGCAGAAATGCGCCGCCTGGCCATGCGAATGTTGGAGAATGCACTGATGCTGAGCAATGCCCCCGCAATGCTTGGCGCTGCCGGTGCCTATCAAGTTGCCGGACCTATGAGCAGGAGCCATTGATGTATACGGCCAAAGGGCAACTCGACCGCAACGCGCTGATCAAGCAATACCAGCCATTGGTGCGCCGTCTGGCGCACCACATGATGGCCAAATTGCCGCCCAGCGTGGAGGTCGACGACCTGATTCAGGTCGGCCTGATCGGCCTAGCTGACGCACTCACCCGGTTTGAAGCTTCACAAGGCGTGCAGTTTGAAACCTTTGCGACCCAGCGCATTCGTGGCGCCATGCTCGACGAGCTGCGCGAGAACGACTGGATGTCGCGCGGCTCCCGAAAGAGCCAAAAAGAGATTGAGTCCGCCATGCGGGCACTGGAACACCGCCTGGGCCGCAGCCCGGTGGAATCCGAAATCGCCAAAGAGCTGGACATGACACTGGCCGATTACCAGTCGCTCCTGAGCAAAGTACGTGGCACACAACTGGTCTATCTGGAAGACATGTCAGGCCGCAACGAAGACGATGACACCTATCTGGACCGACACGTCGCAGACTCCGACTCCGATCCGCTCAACATGCTGCGCGACGCACGGCTGCGCGCGGGATTAGTGCAAGCCATCAAGGGACTGCCCGAGCGCGAGCAGTACATCATGAGCATGTATTACGAGCAGGACATGAATCTGAAAGAAATTGCGGCGGTTCTGGACGTGACCGAATCGCGGGTTTGTCAGTTGCACAGCCAGTCGATTGCGCGGCTTCGGGCGAAGATGCGATCTCACTAATTCCCCTATCCCTCCGCCCCTTGCCCCCGCGTGGGCAAGGCGAGCCGAAAGCGGAAAGCCCATTTTGCGTTGTCGCTTCGGCTAAGCCCTCAACCAAGTGACCAAGTCCGGCCCTTCCCGCGAGATGCCTCCGCGCCGGATAGGCGCGCAATAACTTGGCAAATATGTTTTGCATCTTTGACCTCCACCCAACCAGCGCTGTCGACGCGACGCCGTCTCGTGCCCCATTGCGCCACTGGCCACGTCATTGAACGCGTAGCCGAAGCGAAGCAACCGGATCGGCTGGTAAAGGTTCCCCTTGCCCAAGCGGGGGCAAGGAGCAGGGGGAGATGGGGAAGTCAAAAAATCAACCCATCCTCAACCCAACAACCCCGAAGACAATCACCAAAGCCCCAACAACCCGCCTCAGCGTCACGGCCTCGCGCAAAAAGAACACTCCAAAAAACACGGCAAATAAAACCGACGTTTCACGCAGCGCAGCCACCATCGCCACCGGCGCCTTGGTCATGGCCCACAGCGCTATTCCGTAGGAAGCCTTGGAAGCCAGAGAACCGGCGGCTGTGACGGGCCAACGGCCCTTGGCGTAACGCAGCAATGCATTTCCACGCTGGTGGTACACCAGAAGCGAAAACGGAACACCTTGCAACAAAAACAAGCCGCCGATGTACTGCACCGCGTTGCCCGATGTGCGCACCCCCATTCCGTCCACCACGGTGTAGCAGGCAATGATCACCGCGTTCACCAACGCGAATGCCAATGCCTTGGGCGCTTGCAACGCCCTAGTATTCAACCCCAAAGTGAGTACACCTGTACTGATGCCGGACACGCCGGCCCAGGCGATAGACGACAAAGACTCGCCGAAAACAAGGTAGGTCGACAGCGCCACCAGCAGCGGCGCAGAGCCGCGCATCACGGGGTAGGTCAGACTCAAATCGCCATGCCGGTACGCGCCCACCAGCGTCACGTAATAACCGACATGAATCAGCGCCGAGGCAACGATGTAAGGCCACGCCGCCGCCTGCGGCCAACCCACCCAGGCCAGCAAAGGAATCGACCAGAGCGAGCCGAACAGCGACTGCAAGGCCATGTCCAGGTCTTTGTCGGTACTGGACTTGACCAGCGCATTCCAGCTAGCGTGCAGCAAGGCGCCGAACAACACGGCGCAAACAATAGACCAACTGAGCGTCATGGATGGGGCTTCACGTAGCCTTTGCCTGCTTTTAATACGTGCATCTGAGTTCCAATGTTGAACTAATGGTACGCAGAAAAACCAAGCGCGGCGGATTGCCAATCTATAGGATCAATCCTTCCCCGCGGGAATATGCAAACGCAGACTTAAGCCGCCAACTGCTGCTCCAGCTTGTGCAGCACTTCGTAACACGCCAGCACACCGGCCACGCTGGAGTTGGGTTCGCGGCCTTCTTTGATGGCAGCGAAGAACTCGCGGTCTTGCAGTTCAATGCCGTTCATGCTCACGTCCACCTTGCTCACATCGATCTTTTCTTCCTTACCAGTAAATAAGTCGTCATATCGGGCAATGTACGTGGCGGTGTCACCGATGTAACGGAAGAAGGTGCCCAGCGGGCCGTCGTTGTTAAAGCTCAAGCTCAGTGTGCAGATAGCGCCGTTGGCCGCCTTGAGCTGAATGCTCATGTCCATGGCGATGCCCAGCAACGGATGGATGGGGCCTTGAATGGCGTTGGCCTGCACGATGGGGCTGCCGCACTGGTAGGCAAACAAATCCACCGTGTGGGCAGCGTGGTGCCACAACAGGTGATCGGTCCAGCTGCGCGCCTGGCCTAAGGCATTGGTGTTGGTGCGGCGAAAGAAATAGGTTTGCACATCCATCTGCTGGATGTTGAATTCGCCGGCCGCAATTTCTTTGTGCACGTACTGGTGGCTGGGGTTGAAGCGGCGGGTGTGGCCACACATGGCTACCAAACCGGTTTGCCTTTGCAAAGCCACTACTTCCTGCGCGCCCGCCAGACTGTCGGCCAGTGGAATTTCCACTTGCACGTGCTTACCGGCCTTCAGGCAGGCAATGGTTTGCTCCGCGTGCATTTGCGTGGGCGTACACAAAATCACGGCGTCCAGATCCGGCAACGCAAGGCTGTCTGCCAGCTCCGTGGTCACATGGCCAATGCCGTATTTGGTGGCCACTTCGCGGGTTTTTTCGAGATCGCGGCTGATCAGCGAGATGACTTCTACGCCGTCAATATTCTTGATGCCGTCCAGGTGTTTGATACCGAATGCGCCGGCACCGGCGAGTGCTACTTTGATGGTTTTGGTCATATCCGTTGCTCAGTTGTTTTCCAGAATGAGGTGGCCCACGGCGGTGTTGCTGGCGGGCACATGGTAGAAGCGGTGTTTAACGGTGGGTGCGTGTTGCGCAGTTGCAGTCTCCAGCTTCTGGTCGGCCATGGCACCACGGGCAATGAGCCACATGACCAGCTCGATGCCTTCGCTGCCAGCCTCGCGCACATAGTCAATATGCGGAATCTTGGCGGCCGCCGCGGGGTCGGCAATCAGTTGATCCAGAAACGCGTTGTCAAACTCTTTGTTGATCAGCCCGGCACGCGCGCCTTGCAACTGGTGGCTCATGCCACCGGTACCCCAGATTTGCACGTTCAGGTCTTCGTCAAAACTCTCAATGGCTTTGCGGATGGCCTTGCCCAGATTGAAGCATCGCTGACCGCTGGGCACAGGGTATTGCACCACGTTGACCGCAAACGGAATGACCTTGCAAGGCCATCCGCCCTTGACCGGATCACGTTCGCCAAACATGAGTGACAAGGGCACGGTCAGGCCGTGATCCACTTCCATCTTGTTAACGATGGTCAGGTCAAAGTCGTCCTGAATCACCGACTGCGCAATGTGCGCGGCCAACTCGGGATGACCATAAACGGTCGGCACCGGACGACGGCCAAAACCCTCGTCGGCGGGGGTGTACTGGTCCGCAGTGCCAATAGCAAAGGTGGGAATCATGTCCAGGCTGAAGGCCGTGGCATGATCGTTAAACACCAGAAAAATGACGTCCGGTGTATTCTCCTTTATCCATTGCTTGGAGAAGTCGTAGCCTGCAAACAGCGGTTGCCAGTAGGGCTCGGTGGACTTGCCCAAGTCCATGGCGGCGCCGATGGCAGGGACGTGCGAGGTGTAAACGGAAGCGGTGATGCGGGCCATTTCAAGCGCCTTTCGATTGGCCTGCTTGGCCTTGTGGTTGATTCTGAGGCTGCGCGTTGCCGTTCTCACCCAGGTAGCGGTTGCCCTCTACCGAACGGCCGCCGCTGATCATCATGTTGCGGTATTCCTCTTCGGTCATGCCGGTCATGCTGCCTGCCATTTGCTGAAAGCTCCTGCCGTGCGTTGCGCCGATTTTGGCGAGGAAGTAAATATTGCCGCCCAGACTCATGGCGCGGTTCAGGTCCATGTCCAGCACCGATTGCTTTTGCTCTTCGCTCATGGGCCATTCGTCCAGATAGGCGCGCTGGTCGGCCTTGAAGCGTTCGCGGTTTTCCGCCTTCATGAGCGACATGCAAAACTGGTTGAGGTGGTAGCCCTTGCGGGACTGCTCCGCATCAAACAGGATGGTGCCGGGAATGTCTAGGTAGGGTTTTTCGAGTGACATATTCAGTCCTTCCAATACAGGCGGTTGGGGTTGTCCACCAACAGTTTGCGCTGCAGTTCCGTTGTAACCGCGATATGCGGAATAAAGTCCACTAGCAGCCCATCATCGGGCATATGGTCTTTCAGGTTGGGATGCGGCCAGTCGGTACCCCACAACACGCGGTCGGGGAATTCTTCCACGATCGCCTTAGCAAAAGGAATGACATCGCGGTACGCATTGCGTTCACCGTTCAACGCTTTCGGGCCGGTCACACTCAAACGCTCAGGGCAACTCACCTTGCTCCACACATTGCTGTGTTCACGCATGAATTTCTGGAACAAGGCAAACTGCGGTCCGTCCACCGGCAAGCTCACATCCGGGCGGCCCATGTGGTCCACCACGACCGTGGTCGGCAGTGCGGTAAAAAAGTCCCACAACTCAGGCAGGTCCACCGCTTCAAAATAAATCACCACATGCCATCCCCATTTGGAAATGCGGTTGGCAATTTCGAGCAACTCGTCTTTGGGTGTGAAATCCACCAGACGCTTCACGAAGTTGAAGCGCACACCGCGCACACCGGCATCGTGCATGGCCTGCAACGATTCGTCCGTCACGCTACGCTTCACAGTAGCCACACCGCGCGCCTTGCCGTTGCTGCTGACCAGCGCATCCACCATGGCGCGGTTGTCCGCTCCGTGGCATGTGGCCTGCACGATCACGTTTTTCTCAAAGCCCAGGTGATCGCGCAACGCAAATAACTGCTGCTTGGACGCATCACAAGGCGTGTACTTGCGCTCCGGCGCATACGGAAATTCTGCACCAGGACCGAACACATGGCAATGCGCATCCACCGCGCCCGCTGGCAGTTTGAAGGCAGGCGTTGCGGGACCGGTGTACCAGTCCATCCAGCCAGCAGTTTTGGTGAAGTCACCCGAAGTAGGTTTTGTCATTACGTAGTTCCAATTAGTAGTGTGAGCAGCCCCGTTCCAGCCAGCGAGCGAAAAAGCGAACGAACGAAATCAGTCGATATATTTCAAACCCGCAGTAGCCAAAGGCTCCCGCATCTTGTACATATCCAACCCGAGAACGCCAGCCGCCAACTTGGCCCGCTTCTCGCCCTCAAAGCTCTCACGTTTTTGCGCCGCTTCCAAGGTAGCAACCGCACGTGCTGCGGGCACACACACCACACCATCGTCGTCTGCCACGATCACATCACCGGGTGTGACCATCATTCCTGCGCACACTATAGGAATGTTCACCGAACCCAGCGTAGCTTTGATGGTGCCCTTGCTGCTGATGGCTTTGCTCCAGACCGGAAAGCCCATGCGCTGCAACTCTTTCACATCGCGCACACCGGCGTCGATGATGAGTGCGCGTGCGCCACGTGCCTGAAAGCTGGTGGCTAGCAAGTCACCGAAATAACCGTCGGTGCATTCGGCAGTGACCGCGGCAATAACGATATCGCCCGGCTGAATTTGCTCAGCAGCCACGTGCATCATCCAGTTGTCACCGGGTTGTAGCAACACGGTCACTGCGGTGCCTGAGACTTGCTGTCCGCTGTAAATGGGACGCATATAAGGCTTGAGCAAGCCTACGCGGCCCATCGCCTCGTGCACAGTGGCGGAACCCACTGCGGCCAAGCCATCGGCGGCTGCGCGGTCAGCGCGTTTAATGTTGCGGTACACAACGCCTAATTCGTACATGGTCAAACTCCTTTGGCTGTAAGGGCTGCATCCAGACGCGGGAACACGCGGCGGGCATTGCCTTCATAAATCTGGTGACGGTCATCGGCGCTCAAAATCTTGGAAGCCTCGATATAGCGCTTCGTATCGTCGTAGTAGTTGCCGGTTTCCGGATCGATGCCGCGGACCGCACCGATCATCTCGGAAGCAAACAACACGTTCTTCACAGGGATTACCGTGTTGAGCAAGTCGATGCCTGGCTGGTGATAGACGCAGGTGTCGAAGTAAATGTTGTTGAGCAAATGCGCTTCCAGCAGTGGTTTTTTGAGTTCCTGCGCCAGACCACGGAAGCGACCCCAGTGGTAAGGCACAGCGCCGCCGCCGTGCGGAATCAAAAACTTGAGCGTGGGGAACTGCTTGAACAAATCGCTGGTCAGGCACTGCATGAAGGCGGTGGTATCGGCGTTCAGGTAGTGCGCGCCGGTGGTATGAAAGCACGCGTTGCAGCTGGTGGACACATGGATCATGGCGGGAATGTCGTACTCCACCATTTTTTCGTAAATCGGGAACCAGGCCTTGTCGCTCAAGGGCGGCGAGGTCCAGTGGCCGCCGCTCGGATCGGGGTTGAGGTTGATACCTACGTTGCCATATTCCTTGACGCATTTTTCCAGCTCGGGAATGCAGGTAGCGGGGTCCACGCCCGGGCTTTGCGGCAGCATGGCAGCGGGAATGAAGTTGTCGGGAAACAACTGGCTCACGCGGAAGCACAGCTCGTTGCAAATGCCCGCCCAGGTGGAGCTGGTGTTGAAGTCGCCGATGTGGTGCGCCATGAAGCTGGCGCGCGGACTGAAGATGGTGAGGTCCGAGCCGCGCTCGCGCATCAGCTTGAGTTGGTTCAGTTCAATCGACTCGCGCAACTCGTCGTCGCTGATTTTCAGATCAGCCACTTTGGGGCCGAGTTCGGGGGTGTTGAGATTGGCGATCTGCGCATTGCGCCAGTTTTCCAACGCCTTGGGGGCGGTAGTGTAGTGGCCGTGGCAATCGATGATCAATGTATTTTTGTTACTCATGTGGTCTCCTGAAAATATTTTTGTAAGGTCACGCTGGCTCCATGCCCTGCGCAATTTTTACCGGCGTCGCCTCGGTTGCATTCAAATAGGCCAGCAACGCGCGCACCGTGTCCGCCTTGTCACTGCCGGTGCACACACCGGCTGAGAAGGTGGTGATGATTTGAATTTCCAGGGGCAAACCGCCCAGCAGGTCAATGCCTTGCAGGCTGATGAGTTCGCTGAGTTGCTGAAAGCCCAACTCTACGTCGCCGCGCGCTACCAGCGTGCCGACCGGCACACCGGGGGGCGCTTGCACAATGCGGTCCTTGATGGTTTCGGCAATACCCCAGCGTTCAAACAGCTTGGCCAGGGCCACGCCGCTGGGGCCGGTGGAGTAGCTTAATGATTGGGCGGCCAGCACCGCAGCGCGCACGGCGGCCTCGGAACTGATATCCGGATGCGCAGCACCTGCGCGCACGGCGACGGCCACGCTGGAGCGCACCAGATCGACCTTGCTGTCTGCTGCAATGTGGTTGGACGCAATGAGCTTGTCGATCGCATCCGATGCCAGCACCACCACATCAAACGCCTCGCCCGCCTGCACGCGCTTGGCGGCGTCCACCCCACCGACCGATTCCATCTGCACGAACAAGCCCGACTGGCGCTCAAAGCCGGCAATCAGTTCGGTCAACAACTGGCGCGTTGCCATTGACGAAATGCCGCGCACGGCAGAAGTCACCGCAACGGCGGAAGTGTTAGCTTGGTTTTGCATAGGGCGATTCTGTGCTGCGCACCGTTCTTTGTTAAGCCTTTGATACTACTAGCAGCTATTCAATATTCGCATATTAAAAGACGGGATATGCAACTTCCGCAAATTCGTAGCCGGACACACAATAGAACGTCGTGCACATTGTCTTTTGGAGATGCTGAATGAATATACAAGCCTTCGGGCGCCGCGCCTGCAATTGCACCGCCCTGATCAGCGTCTGGGTCATTGCCTTTATTTGTACTCTGGGAAGCACATTGGCGAACGCACAAGCTGTGAACTACCCCACGCACGCCATCCGGCTGGTAGTGCCGTTTACACCGGGCGGCTCTAGCGACATTCTTTCGCGTGCGATCGGCCAGAAATTAAGCGAGGCATGGGGGCAGCCGGTAGTCATTGAAAACGTACCCGGCGCAGCCGGTGCCATTGGCGCAGAAAAGGTGGCCCGGGCGAACGCCGACGGCTACACCCTGTTGATGGGCCACATCGGCACGCTGGCGGTCAACCCTTCGCTCTACCCCAACCTGCCCTACGACCCCGTGAAAAACTTTACACCGGTGGCCCTGGTAGCGCGCGTGCCCAATGTGCTGGTGGTGCACCCGTCCGTGGCGGCTAGGAATGTGAAAGAACTTGTGGCGCTGGCCAAAGCCAAGCCCGGTCGCTTGAACTACGGCTCCGGCGGCAACGGCAGTGCGGCCAATCTGGCCACCGAGTATTTCAAGCTGCAAACCGGCACTTCCATGGTTCACATCCCCTACCGTGGCACGGCGCCGGCGGTGGCCGACCTATTGGCGGGACAAATCCAAGTTGTATTTAGCGGCGCGCCTGCAGTCTTGGCGCAGGTCAAGGCCGGACAGTTGCGGGCGCTGGCCATTTCCAGCCCGACCCGGCTCGAAGCCCTGCCGGACCTGCCTACGGTGGCCGAGTCGGGTTACAAAGATTTTGAAGCCGACCAGTGGTACGGCGTGGTCGCACCCGCAGGCACACCGCCGGAAATTGTGAGCAAGCTCAATGCGCAAATCAATCTGGCTCTGGCTTCACCGGAGCTTAAAAACCGCCTGAACAGCGAAGGCGCGATTGCCACGCCCGACACGGCGGCAGCGTTTGGCAAACTCATAGCCCGCGAGATCGTCCGTTGGCGCCCGGTGATTCAGTCCGGACGCGTCAAGGCCGACTAACCGACCAGCAATGACATCGTCAGCCCCACGATGGCGCTGGCAAACACCACAGGTATTACGCCCACCTTGTAGCGAAACAGTGCTAGCGCAGCCGCCAGTCCGATGAGCGCGGCAGGCCATTCAAACGAACCGGCCAGACCCTTGGGCCACAGCACGTGGTAGGCGAAGAACACGGCCAGATTCACGATCACGCCCACAACGGCTGCGGTAATGCCGGTCAGCGGCGCGGTGAACTTCAAATTGCCATGGGTGGATTCAATAAACGGGCCGCCCAGAAAGACAAAAAAGAAGGACGGCAAAAAGGTGAAGAAGGTGACGACACACGCCGCCACGGCGCCCGCCAGTAATAGGTGATCCGCACCGAAAATCGCCTTGGCCCAGCCACCGGCAAACGCCACAAAGGACACCACCATGATGAGCGGCCCCGGCGTGGTTTCGCCCAAGGCCAAGCCGTCCATCATTTGCAGCGCGGTGAGCCACTGGAACTGGTCCACCGCGCCCTGATACACATACGGCAGCACCGCGTAGGCTCCACCGAAAGTCAGCAGCGCCGCTTTGGTAAAAAACCAGGCCATTTGGGTCAGCACCGCGTCGGCACCGTACAGCGCAAGTAGCGTGCCCATGACGGCCCCCCAAAGCCCGACGAATACCACCACAACGCGCCAGAACCGGCCCCACGTGAACACTGCATGTGCCGGCGTAGGCGTATTGTCATCAATCACGGCAGGCCCGGCACTCTTGCCCGCCTTACCGTGCCCGCTACCTGCCGAAAACCAATCGGGTCGCTGACGACCGCCAAAGTAGCTGATCAAGCCTGCCGCAAGAACAATCGATGGAAACGGCACATTCAGCGCAAAAATGGCGACGAAGGCGGCAACGGCAATCGCCCACAGCATGCCATTTTTAAGTGCACGCGAGCCGATGCGGTAGGCTGCCGAAACCACAATGGCAGTCACCGCTGGCTTGATCCCGTAAAGCACACCGGCAACCGCAGGCACATTGCCATAGGCCATGTACATCCACGACAGTCCGATCAATATCAGCAATGAGGGCAGCACAAACAACACACCGGCCATGACGCCGCCCCAGGTGCGGTGCATCAGCCAACCGATGTAGGTGGCCAGTTGATGCGCCTCAGGCCCAGGCAACACCATGCAGTAGTTCAGGGCGTGCAGATAGCGCGCCTCGGAAATCCAGCGTTTGCGCTCCACCAGGTCTTCATGCATCAGCGCGATCTGTCCGGCAGGGCCGCCAAACGACACGAAGCCGAGCTTGAGCCAGTAAAAAAGCGCCTCGGTCAATGTGGGGGTTTTAACAATCATGCCCGAAGGATACGCGGTAGCCAGAACCAGCTGATCGCAAACAGCAGGAGTGCGGAGATGGCCATGGGCACGACCATGGGCCAGGCGCCATTGCTGTGGTTGGCATCGATAAAGCGAACCGCCGTTTGCCCAACGCCAAACGCCACGGCCATGGTGATAAATCCGGACCACGCCACGGCCCGTCCGGCCAGACGCGGAAAGTCTCCCACGGCCCCCGCCTGGCTGCAGGGCTGGTGAATGCCGTGCCCCAGCGCAAACACCCAATGCCCCAGCAGCAGCGGCCACACTGTGTTCGGTGCAAACAGACAGGCTGCAACCAGAATGGCGCAGCCCGCAACGCTGAACAAAGATGCAATTTGCACGGCCCGCACCGGCGTGCGCTTGCGCAAAAGTTTGCGACAAAAAATCGTGCTGCACACATAGACAAAAGACCCGCTGGCGGGCACCCAGCCATAAGCCAGCGTGCTCAATCCCAGGTACTGCACGTACACCGCCGACGACAACAGCAAAAAGCAAAAAATGCCGCTATAGGCCATCGTGGATATCGCAGTCCACGCCCAAAAACTGCGGCTGGCAAACACTTGCAGGATGCTGCCACTGAGCGTCGTATGCCCGGCACGCTGGGTTTCAGCAAAGGAGAAGAAACACACCGCGTAGACGCCCACCCCGTAAAGCGCCATGCAGCCCAACGCCCATCGCCAGCTCAGCCAGTGGACCACCCAGGCACCGATGACCGGCGCCAGCATAGCCACCACACCCAGCCCGCTCATGCCCTTGGCCATGATGCGTGGCCCGTCTCCGGCGTCGTGCAAATCGCGCACGGCTGCGCGCAGGCAAACCACGATGGCGGCCATGGCCAGCCCCTGCGCACCGCGGCAGGTGGCAAGCCACATCACGGAAGGTGAAAACGCCGCCGCCAGCGAGGCGAGTGCATACAGCGCGAGGCCTGCGAGTAGTACCGGCCTGCGCCCGAAACGGTCCGCCAATTGGCCGTTGATCAACTGTCCGAATCCAAAGACCAGCACAAAGAGCGTCAGACTGCTGGTGGCCGGCCCGAGATCGCGCGCAATGGCGGGCAGTGCCGGCAAATACAGATCGGTGGCAATGGGTTGTGCTGCTAAGAGCAGCATCAGCATGAGTGTGAAGGAAACCCGGCCGGGCATCAGCAAGCCAACTCAACTTGCAATGCCTGCCGGTAGCTACGCGCCTGCACACCGGCCTGCCCTGCAAGCGCGGTATCAAACCAACGGGCGCTGGTCGCGCCGGTCTGGCCGCGTGCCACTTGTGCAATGTTGTGGGCCATGCGCTGCGTATCCACCTGCAAACCCGGTAGCACACCGGCCATGGCGCGCACTGCCGCCTGGGCCGCCACAAACAATTGCGAACACTCGGCCATCTCCGCCTGCCATGCGCCCAATGCGCGTTCATGCTCCTGCGGCATGGTGGTCAACATGGCGGCCACACGTTGCGGCACCCGCTGCGCCGCTGCCAAGGCGACCATACTGGCTACAGGGTTGCGCTTGTGCTCCATGTCCGACGAGCCACCGCGACCGCTCTCGTACGGCTCGGCCACCTCGGCCACTTCAAACTGGCTCAAAAGCGCAATGTCCTTACCCAACTTGCCAAGACTGCCGGTCATCAAGCCCAGCTCGCAACATAACGCCACCCACTCGTCGCGCTGCGTATGCCAGGGCGCAAACGGCGCGGCCAAACCCAATTCATCGGCCACCCAGGCACTCACCTGCGCGCCATGGCCCTGCATGGCAGCGAGCGTCCCCACGGCCCCACCCACTTGCACCTGCAAAGCGCGCCCTTTGGCAACTTTGAGGCGCTGAAGGCTGCGCACCAGCGGTGCCGCCCAGTTCACACATTTGAGCCCGAAACTGGTGACGGAAGCCGGTTGCATGAGGGTGCGGGCCAGTATCGGCGTGTCAGCATGCAGATCTGCCAGCGCCAGCAGCGCAGCCGTGCTGGCACGCAGGTCTGCCTCGATGTCATTCAGCATGTCTTTGGCGATTAAGGCCATGGCGGTATCCAGCACGTCCTGGCTGGTACTGCCCAGATGCACATAGGCCACCGCATCGGGATTGAACAGTGCCACAGTTTCTTTGAGCGCCTTGACCATGGGTATCGCCAGGCTACCTGCGCGGGCGCTGTCGCGCACGATCTTGAGGGTGTCAAACAGATCGACCTTGCAGGTGCCGATGATGGACTGCGCTGCAGCCTGCGGCACCAATCCGGCTCTGGCCTGCGCAGCGGTCAGTGCCGCCTCGAAGCGCAGCATCGCGGCGACAAAGCGCTGCTCGCCAAACGCTTCCAGCCCTTGCGGACTCGACAGGAAGCCGTCAAACACATTGCTCATGGAAACCCCGTCGTTCAGGCGCGTGCTTTAAGGCGCATGGCATTTGGCAGAGGCACCGAGCGGCGCAACACGTCTTCACCCAGCCATAGTGCCGCCTTCTTGCCGCGCTTGGCTACGGTGTCCAGCGGCATTTGCTGGTAGTCGTCGTTGAATACTTCAAAGCTGTAATCGCCCCGGTAGCCCAACTCATGCAGCTTGCGTACCAAGGCGGCCAATGCATCGCTATGCACGCCTTCGCCCGGAAACACGCGGAACGTGCGTGCGGTGCTAATGCGCTCTTCGACTGTCTTGATTTCGTTCCACATGAAGTCGGCCAGCTGCACCAGAAAAATCTTGTCGGGATCGAGCATTTCCAACTCATCCAAAGGCGTCTTGGTGGCGAACATGTGGAAGGAATCAAAGCCCAGCCCCAAGTTGGGCATGTCGGCCTGACAAATCACATCCCAGGCTTGCGGGAACTCATTGATATTGCGGCCCCACGACAGCGCCTCAAAGGCAATTTTGATGTTCTTCGGGATCGCCAGCATGGCCAGCTTGCGCAGGTCCTGCACCAATTTGCTTTGCTCGCCGGTGGCGTGGGTGGAGGTGCTGGAACAGGCCAGCATGACGCGGCAATCCAACGCCTGACACATCTCCAGCATGGACTTGGCGATGTCTACCTTGTAGTCATGCAGATGGCCCGACAGGCCTTCAAAATCGCGCAGCACCTGAAAGCCGGTGACGCGCAAGCCGCTGTCTTTCACCTCCTGCACCGCTGCGCGCCAGCCATCCGGATGACCCACCAGATCGCGCGCCAAGAGCATGACTTGGGTAAAGCCTGCGTCACGCATGGCGTTGAGTTTAGCTTTGAGCGGACCGGCAAACGAGATGGTATCCATCCCGAAGTCGTCGATGTTTCCCTGAAACTGGCTCATGGTTTATGCCCCCGTTCCGCCGCCGGGAGTCTGGGGGCCCACATCCACGTGGTGGACCAACTCAAACATCGCACCACCAATCGTGGTACGGGCCAAGGCGCCGCGCTCCGCCTGCTGCGCGTCTTTGGCGGCGACAAATTCAACGCCCAGTTCGCGCAAGGCTTTTACGGCGGCGGGTACATCGGGCGTACCTAGGCCGATGCGTTGCAGGCACTCGTCGTCTTCCACATCCAGCAGGCCCGGCTCGGGCTCAATCAGCTGCAAATAAAAGGTGTTGCAGGGGCTTTGCAAAATGCGGCCCTTGGGCAGAATGCCGAAGCGTACATCCGGTGCAAGTTCGGTGAAGCCGAACAGCGCGCCGTAAAACTCGGTCCAGTCATCGCTGCGGTCGTTGCCGATGTACTGCACCACACCGAACAAATGCAAGCCCGCCGTGGCAGGGGGATGCTGTTTTACCGTAGGGATAGGCGTGAAGTCCACGTCGTAAATCGAGAAGTCACCGTGCCGGTCCACAAAATAAATGCGACTCGTACCCACACCATGAATCGCCGGAATGTTGAGCTCCATCACCTCCACTTGCACCGGCACCGCCCAGGCGCCGCGCTCCAACGCATGGCGGTAGGCGGCAGCGGCGTCGCGCACCCGCAGCGCAATTGCGGCAATGACCGGACGCTCGGAAAGCACCGCACCGTCGCCATGGGCGTTGACGATGATGTTGAGCCCGCCCTGACGGTACAACAAAATTTCGCGCGAACGGTGGCGGGCCACCGGCTTGAAACCCATGGTCTCCAGCACATTGCCCAAAGCCTGCGGTTTGGACGTTGCGTATTCAATGAATTCAATGCCCAACACGCCCAAAGGGTTGGGTCCGTCGCCGATCGCCTCGCGGTCGGCACCGCTACGCGACGCGGTGGCGGAATTTGCTTGGCTGGTAGTCATGACGGGGTCCTCAAAAGTAAATGATTTAGTGGCTGGCGACTGCACTGGCGTTCGCTGCCGCAGAGGGCGCAATCGCAGCATGCGCGCCGCCCAGGAACAGACGCTCTATGTGCGGGTCCGCCAGCAGCTCGCTGGCCGGCTTTTGCAGCACCAGCCGGCCGGACTCCAGCGCAATGGCTTCGTCGGAAATATTGAGTGCGCTCTTGACGTTTTGCTCCACCATCAGCACGGTCGTGCCCTGGTCCGCCAGTTTGCGTAAGAGCCTGAACACGTCCGCCACCACCATGGGCGACAGTCCGATGCTGGGCTCATCAATCAGAATAACCTTGGGGCGCAGCAACAGTGCGCGCCCGATTTCGAGTTGCTTTTGCTCCCCGCCGGACAGGGCCGAAGCGGCAGAGTTCATGCGCTCTTTGACGCGCGGGAAAAACTCCAGCACTTCCGGAATGCGCTCATGCGTGGTCTTCATGCCCAGGGTAATGCCGCCCAGCTCCAGGTTCTCAAACACGCTTAGTTGCCCGAACAGGTTGCGCCCTTGCGGCACGAACGCGATACCTTTTGCCAGCAACTGCTTTTGCGTAGCGCCACCTACTTCGACGCCGTTCAGCAGGATGCGGCCCTGGCGGGGTTTTAGCAAACCGAACAGGGTCTTGAGCACGGTGGATTTGCCCGCGCCGTTGGGCCCGAGCAGCAGCGTAATCGTCCCTTTTTTGGCTTTGAAAGACAGGTTGTTAAGGATCATGAAGTCCTTGTAGCCCGCCACCACATCTTCGAATTCAATACAGGTTTCATTGCTCATGGCTTAGCTTCCCAGGTAGGCATCAAGCACTTGTTTGTTGGCGCGAATCTCTGCCGGTGTACCGATGGCCATGACCTGGCCTTCGACCATCACCATGATGCGGTGGCACAGGTCCATCACAAAGTCCATGTTGTGTTCAATCACCACGAACGAGCTTTGCTTGCCGATCTTCGGATTGCGGTTGAGTTCTTTGAGCAGCGTAGAAATGCCACCCACCAGACTGGGGTTGACCCCGGCGCAAGGCTCGTCGAGCAGCACGAGGGCCGGCTCGCTCATAAAGGCCATGGCAATGTCCACCAGCTTTTGCTGACCGTAGCTGAGTTCACCGGCCTTCTTGTCGGCCACATGGCGAATACGGAACTGGTCGATCAGCGCATCGGCTTTATCACCCAGCCCTGAATCCGAAGGCGCAAAAATGCGGCTGAGCATGGAGCCTTTGTGCTCCTGCGCGGCAACGATCAGGTTGTCGCGCACACTCATCTTGCCGAACACCTGCAGGGTCTGAAAAGTGCGGCCCACGCCCCGGCGGTTCAGCTCCAGTGGCCCCAGGGTGGTGACGTCTTCACCGTTGAGTTCAATCTTGCCCTGGTCGGGTGTGATCTGTCCGAGCATGCTGTTAAACAGGGTTGTCTTGCCCGAACCGTTGGGTCCGATCACGCCGAAAATTTCACCGGGCTGAACTTCAAAGCTCACGCCGCCGACGGCCTGAATGGCGCCATAGGCTTTCTTTAAGCCTGTGACTTTGAGCACGGGTTGCCCCGCAACGCGATCATGGTGGTGCGAGTGGGTCATGCTTTGGCTCCGGTGGATGCGGAGGCTGCGGCTATCGCCGCTTTTCCCGTCGCAGCACGTGCGGCGGAAGCTTCTTTGGCCAGTCGCTTGGCCTTAAGGCGGTCAGGAATGCTCAGCAGTCCATCTGGCAGCCAGATCATCAACAGCACCACTGCCGTGCCGAACACAAACAAATACCAGGCC
>CANBYM010000054.1 GCA_947373605.1 Comamonadaceae bacterium | reverse complement strand
CACACGGAGAACAGCAGTCCTCCATCAAAACTCAGTCCCTTGACTGCGTTTTCATACACCGCCAGTTCCTCCACCGGTACCGGTGCAGCGCCAGCCATGTTGGAAAAAATAAGCACCTCGCCGGTGTAGGTTCCCACGGCAAAGTGAGGAATCGTATTTTTGGTAAACGCTACCGCGCAATTCAAAGGTGAATGGTGCTGGTACAGCACCTCGCCTGTGTGTGCATCAAAAAGCGCTCCCATCTGGCCGCCAGTAAACAACGATTCGCCGCTGGCCACCAGAAAATTGCAAAGGCTGCCCATCCGGGCGACAGGCGCGCCGTCGACACTCACACAGCCCGCATCGCCCACTGCATAATTTTTTCCGCCAACGTTCAACACCGCATTGATGGCTGGCCCCGCGGCCACTCCTTGCATGTCCCATTGCCCGCTGGCCGGATCGAACACGGCATAAGTGGAGCCAAACGTCCCAGCGGCGATGCGGCCATCGGGCAGCACGGTCGCGGCACGGGCCCATATCGTTTCCGGCAGCAAGGTGCGCTGCACTTCGCGTGGCGCAACGCCATCGCTCAAATCCCAGACCTTAAGGCTGCGGTCATAACTCAGGCTTACCAGCCTGTCACCATCAGCATTCAGGGCTATTTTTTTGATGCCCGCCTTGTGCGACTGAAAATAATTAACTTCGCCATCACGGATCAGGGCCAGGCGTCCGCGGTCGTCGCCCGCGTACACCGTTCCGTCCGGGCCGATCTCCACGCTGTCAGTGCGCACATCCAAGGCGGTAACGCCTGCAGGCTTGCCTGTCTCCGCATCCCAGGTGCGTACGGTGCCATCTACGCTGGTGGTGACCACGTGTCTGTCATCGGGTGTCCATGCCAGCGACAACACATTGCCGGTGTGCCCCGGCATATCGTGAATCAATTGACCGGTCACACTGAATATCCGGACCCGCCTGTCCAGGGCGCAGGTTGCTATACGCTGCGAATCCGCAGAGAACGCCGCCATGTCCACGTCATCCTGGTGGCCGGTCAACACCGTTACCAAGCGCAGGTCCGGCACCGTCCAAATGCGCGCCGAGTAGTCGCTGCTGGCCGTTACCAGGTAAGCGCCGTCGTTACTGAACGCACAGTGGTTTACCAAGTGGTCATGGCTGCATCGCGCAATGCTTTTGCGGGTTGGCGAGTCCCACAGAATGACCTTGTTGTCGTAGCCTGCGGTAGCCACTAGTTTGCCGTGGGCGGCGATGCCCGCGATCGGACCTGTGTGGTGCATGAAAATCTCTCAAGCAATCGCGCTCAACAATGACCCCGGGCCGCTGCTCGGCTGGTTCGGTGTTGTGCCGGCTACCGCCTGCGTCGCTGCGTCGCCATGGTGGTGGTGATGTGCTGCACGATTGGCCTGAAATTGCTGGGCCGCCTTTTGTGCACCTTGGAGATCACCGGACTGCAGGGCTTGGGCAATAGGGGCCAGCGGACTGCTGCTGTTCACTGAACCATTGCCGCCGGTCAGGCTCTGCAGCGCCTTTTGTGCAGCGCTCAGGTCTCCGGACTGCAATGACGAAAACAGATCTTTAAAGCTCTGCTGACGTTGCTGCCAACTCGCCGCACCTGTGCTTTGTGCGCCCTGAGCGCCCCTTGATCCTTCTACGCGCATTCCCATGACAGTCTCCAATCCATTTGAGGTGGTATCGCAGCGCACACCCGCGCGCTACTTAGTGCGAACAAGTGTCCGTTCGCGCGGCAAAAGGGTTTGCTTCATAAAGGGGGGATTCGCAGTGCTTTTAACCTGGCCTTAACCTGCGCTTTACATAAGGAATGACTTGAGTCAATTTTTTCAATCTTTACATTGCCGTTTGTGTAAAGACATTGGGGTTATCCGGTCCATCGTCCGATAGCAATACCAGCACAGAACACTTGGTCCCACCATGGTGGTGGAGCGGTGGACCGTGAAGGAGAACCAACATGGCATGGAAAGTCTCAGGCAGCCAGAGCGCGCAGTCCACCAACGCTGCAGCTTGGCAGCAAAGGCAACAGAACTTTCAGGCGCTTCAGCAGGCCCTGAAATCCAACAACCTGGATGCGGCAAAAACGGCCTATGCATCGCTCACTGCCAATGCGCCGCCCAACGCACTGAGCAACCCCAATAGCCCCTTGGCCCAACTCGGCAAAGCATTGCAAAGCGGTGACCTGGCAGCAGCGCAACAGGCCTTTGCAAGTATGCGTGGCAGCCATAAAGGTGCAGTCACCCCGAGCGCCTCTGTCGTGACAAGTCCGCCTCCGGTACCCAACCCGACAGATACATCCGGTAACAACGTCAATTTGTACGTTTAAGAAAGCCGTAAGTGTTGCCAAGCAGACTGACCGCAATATAAATTCAAAATAATAGTTGGCTGCCAGCGCAATGATTAATAAATTTTCACGCTTTGCATCAAGCTTCGCTGCACTACTGGGCGAATCTACTGTGTTGGACATGGATGGGCGGGTCGAGGACGTGCGCGACGCAATGCTCCAAGTGCTGTCGCCCCATGTGGACTACGATGCTGCTGTTCCCAAAGTCTGGACTAGTATTACCCGGGCTACAGACATTCAAACGCTTTGGTATTTGCGCAGTGACTTGCTGGGCGTACTGGCAGACCGCGGCGGAGAGCCCGAAGCACGCGAATCGCTCTCGCGCATTACCGAAATGTTCAGAGGCGCTGTCCCGGACACGCAGATGCCCAAAGCGCGTAAATTGATCAAATAAATTTCGATTTTGTTTCACGGGCCATCGCGTCAAACGATGGCTCAAACGCATGGTTCCTATCCTGAAGGCCTCATCAACCTTTCAGGAGATTTCCATGCCCAAGTTTGTTATTGAACGCGCTATCCCTGGTGTAGGCGCAACCAAGGCTGCCGAATTGCAAGCCATTTCGCAAAAGTCCTGCAGCGTGCTGGCGGCAATGGGGACCGACGTGCAGTGGGTGCAAAGCTATGTCACCGGAGACAAGATTTACTGCATTTACAACGCTGCCAATGAAGAACTGGTCCGGGAACATGCCCGCCGCGGTGGCTTTCCTGCCGACAGCGTTGCGCGCGTCATGTCCACCATTGACCCGACAACTGCAGAAGCCTGAGTGACCGCTTGTCAATGAGGCGGCCCTGGGAAAGAATGCGCCCATGGGCCTTGCCATTTACCTTTTGGGAAAACCACGCGTGGAACAAAGCATCAGCGCCCCGGCACCGCGTGGGCAGAAGGTGTGGGCGCTGCTGGGGTATTTGCTGCGAAGCCGGTCTGCGGTAAGTAGGCGGCATTTGACAGCTCTTTTGTTTGCCGATGCACAGGACCCGCAAGCGGCCTTACGCTGGAATCTGAGTGAGTTGCGCAAGCTGCTGGGTGAACCCGGGTTGCAAGGGGACATGCTAAGCTTTGAACCCAATGCCTCGACCTATGTGGATGTGGATGCCCTGACACAGGGAACCTGGTCCCAGGCTTTGCGGGTACCCGGACTGGGCCAGGTGTTTCTGGAAGGCGTGCACCTTTCAGGGTGCCCGGCCTTTGACGTGTGGCTTGAAACAGAGCGAAGGCTTTTACAAGCCACGTCGGAGGCCGTGATGCGTGAGGCTGCGTTGGCACGTTTGGCAACCGGCGAATGCACGCAAGCCACCGCACTTGCCGCACGTCTGGTTCAGCATAACCCGCTGGACGAGGACTATCAGGTGCTGCTGGTACGTTGTCTCTCAGCAGCGGGAGACGGCGTGGGCGCAGCGCGTCAGGCCAGCGCTTGCCGGGAACTCTTTTTGCGGGAACTGGGTGTAAAGCCCGGCGCTGCTTTGGAGGCAGCACTGAACACCAACACGGCAACCCCCACCACCCGCCCGGCCACGGGCCGAATGGCGGCCATCGCGCAGATAGAAGCGGGCGAGGCAGCCATTGGTGCGGGCGTTTTGGATGCCGGTCTACAGTGTTTGCGCCGCGCCATTGTGGAGGCCGACTCCACCGGCGACGCGCTCTTGCGTACCCGTGCACGGGTCGCCTTGGGCGGCGCGCTGGTGCACGCCGCGCGCGGGCGCGACGAAGAAGGTGCTACGGCGCTGCACGAGGCTTTGGCGATCGGAGAACGCGCCAGCCCCAGCTATGCAGCAGCAGCGAGCCGGGAACTGGGCTACGTGGAGTTTTTGCGCGGGCGCTATGAACGTTCCATGGTGTTGCTGCGCAACGCCTCCACCCTTGCGGGTGACGACAAAGCCGAGCAGATGCGCATTGCGATTGTGCAGGGCTCGGTATTGAGCGATACGGCCCATTACCCGGAGTCCATAAAAATCCTCAGTCAGGCAATGCAGCAGGCGCAAGAGTTAGGGGACAGGAAGCAGCAAGCCTATGCCTTGTCCATGTTGGGGCGTGCAATGTTTCTGTATGGCGATTTAGCGGGCGCTGCGCAATTGCTGGATGAGTCTGTCTCCATTGCGCAGCAGTTATGGACCGCCTTTCTGCCCTGGCCCCAATCTTTGCGCGCCGAAGTCGAAATGGCGTGCGGCAATGTGGACAGCGCCGCAGACCGCTTCGAGCACGCGTTTGCACTGGGCTGCCAACTTGGCGACCCATGCTGGGAAGGCATTGCCGGGCGAGGTCGCGGATGCGTTGCCATGTGGCGCGGCGAGTCCCATCAGGCACTGGAAATACTTCTGGATGCGATTACCCGCAGCACACGCCTGCCTGATGGCTACCTCTGGGCAAAGGCCTATGCGCTGGAGGCTTTGTGCGGATTGGCGATTGCCCAAAAGATGCCGGAAGCAACGCTGTGGGTCCATGAATTGCAAAACCTGGCGGCACGCAGCGGCATGCGCGAGCTGACCGTGCGCGCCCTGTTGCATCGTGCAACCTTAGGCGATCTTTCCAGCGCAGTAGCTGCCCGTTTGCTGAGTGGCGAAATTGACAGTCCCGCGCTGGCATCGCTTTTTAGTACACCCGCTGAAACCTGATCCCAAGGCGCTGGGCTATGCTTGGGATATGCCTTCCAGTGACTTCTCTGCCCTCCTCTCCAACCGCCCTTATGTCCGATTCTGGTTGACGCGACTAACCAGTGTTACCGCCAGCCAGATGCTAATGGTGGCTATCGCATGGCACATGTACGACATCACATCGAGTGCCTGGGATCTGGGTCTGGTGGGACTGTTTCAGTTTGTGCCCGCCCTGTTGCTGACCTTGCCGGCAGGACATGTGGCCGACCGGCACCATCGCGGGCGTATCTTGTCTTTGTGCCTATTCCTGCAATTTGCGATTGCGCTTTTGCTGATGGCTGCAAGTCATTGGCTGTTTGCAACGCGTGCATTGATGCTGGGTATCTCCGTGATGCTGGGCATTGCCCGTGCGTTTCAGATGCCTGCGCAACAGTCCCTGCTGCCATTACTGGTTCCTCAGAGCCTGCTACAACGTGCCATTGCGATGGGCTCCAGCGGCATGCAAATCGCCATTATTTGCGGCCCCGCGTTGGGCGGACTTTTGTACGTATACGGCCCCAGCACGGTGTACGCGACTGCCGCTGCCCTACTGCTGGTGGCAATCACTTTTGCCCTCGGAATACGGTACGTACACCAGCCGGTTGCTATGGCCGCAAGCTGGGAGTCTGTCGTGGCGGGTCTGAATTTTGTCTGGCATCGCAAGACGGTGCTCGGTGCTACGACACTGGATTTATTTGCCGTGTTGCTGGGCGGCGCTACAGCGCTGCTGCCGATTTATGCCCGCGACATTCTGCACACAGGTCCAGTCGGTCTGGGGCTTTTGCGCGCAGCGCCTGCCGTGGGTTCGCTGATAGCCTCAGTGGCGTTGCTGCGCTGGCCCTTGCGTCGCTACGTCGGCCCTAAACTGCTGGGGGCGGTGGGGGTGTTCGGCCTGGCCACCGTTGTATTCGGTCTGTCGCACAGCTTTGTGGTTTCCCTGCTGGCCCTCATCGTTACCGGCGCAGCGGACAGCATCAGTGTGGTGGTACGGTCCACCTTGATTCAACTGGAGACGCCCAACGATATGCGCGGCCGCGTCTCTGCGGTGAACTCCATATTCATCGGCGCGTCCAACCAATTGGGCGAATTTGAATCTGGCGCTACTGCGGATGCTTTTGGCGCTGTGGGCTCAGTCGTTTTCGGCGGCATCGGCACGCTACTGATCGCGGCCAGCTGGTTCAAGCTGTTTCCGGCGCTGGCACAACGCGACCGGATGGAAAAAGATTAAGGAATCTGCCTGCGCAACGCCGCAAAGAACAGCTCGGACTGCAAGCGCTCGGAGTTAGTTTGCTCCGCCACACGTTGCGCCAAAGCAGGCGCGACCGGCACTAGGGCTTGCCCGGTGGATTGCGCCAGTACCTGCGCCATGCAGGCGCGCTCCAGGTAGTAGAGATCGTCATACGCGTAGTCGATCCGATTGCCGCACACCACCACACCATGGTTGCCCAAAAATGCGACGTCAGCGCCTTGCATCAACTTGGCCAAGCGTTCGCCTTCAGTGTGGTCCAGGGCCAGTCCGTTGTAATTGGCATCGCGGCACACGCGACCATGAAAACGCATGGCGTTTTGGGAGAGCGTGGTGTCCAACTGCCCCGCTGCGGTGAGCGTCAGCGCCGTGGCATAGGGCATATGGGTATGGAACACGCAGGCCGTTTTGCAGATGCGGTGCACCGCTGCGTGAATGTGCATGGCCGTGGACTCAACAGCGTGCTTCCCGGCGAGGATGGTGCCCTGCACATCAATCATTACAATGTCTTCCGCCCCAATCTCACTCCATAAGAAACCCTGGGGGTTCAGCAGGAAACGCCCAGACCCATCAGGCAGCTCGACGCTGAAATGGTTACACACCCCTTCGGACAGGCCATGGTGGGCTGCTGCGCGCAACGCCAGCGCCAGGTCCGCGCGCAACTGCGTGACGGTAGGGGAAACATGGTCTTGTTGGTGCACCGGGAGTTCCCTCTGAATTGGGTGAATTAGCCCCACTGTACCGAGCGCATGGAGATGGAGGCCGCCTGAAAGCCCGTGTTAAAAAAGCGCGGCATTTCTTTAGCACCCGCAGCGCCTGCTGCATAGAGCAAGGGTAAATAGTGTTCGTATGAGGGGTGCGCCATGCGGGCGACTTCTCCCAGATTCAAAAAGTTTTGCAAAGCGTCCAGATCACCACGACTGATCTGGGACGCCACCACCGCATCAAATTCTTTGGCCCACGCAAAGGCCTGGTTGTCGGGCACATCGGGCTGCACCAGACGCAGGTTATGCACCACATTGCCACTGCCCACAATCAACACGCCGCGATCGCGCAAATAGACCAATTGCCGCGCCAACGCATAGTGCTCGGCAGGCGGGCGGCTGTAGTCCATGCTGAGTTGCAGCACGGGAATGCTGGCTTTGGGAAACATGGGCTTGAGCACCGACCAGGTGCCGTGGTCCAGTCCCCACTCCGGGGAGTCAGTCTGCAATGCTTGGTTGGTCACGGGCGAACGTAGCTCTTTGGCCAGTTGCGTTGCCACCGCCGGCGCACCAGGCGCGGGATATTGCTGCGCAAACAGCTCTTGCGGGAAGCCACCGAAGTCATGAATGGTTTTGGGACTGGGCATGGACGTGATCTGCCAGCCGCCGCGCGTCAGCCAATGCGCCGAAATACACAGAATCAACTGCGGCTCGCACCGCTTGGAAATCTCAACACCGGTGGACTGCCAGGCTCTGCGCCAGGCGTTGTCCTCGATGGCATTCATGGGACTGCCATGCCCCACAAACAAAACCGGCATGCGTGGCGAAGGCTTGAGCGACTGCAGTAAGACTTGCATCGCGCTGCTTGCCAGGGCATGTACACCCAGCAGCGGCAGTGCGGCTAGACCGTTAAGCAGAAATCTGCGTTGCATGGGTGTCACGCCTTTCAAAAGCGGGAAATAGAAAAAGGTGCCATGTCGATTGACGTTGGCACACCGTCCAGCAGTTGGCCGATCAAGGCCGCCGTGCTTGCCGACTGCGTCAAACCCAGGTGCCCGTGACCAAAGGCGTAAAGCACATTCTGCGCCGCATTGGAGGGACCGATCACCGGCAGCGAATCCGGCGTTGAGGGCCTGTGGCCCATCCATTTTTTAGTGTTGCGCTCATCCAGATGTCCGATGAAACGCCGCGCCAAAGCCAGTAGTGCATCGCTGCGCTGGTAGTTTGGCGCCGCGTGCAACCCGGCAAATTCAGCCGCACCGCCGATGCGAAGCCCCACCGACAGCGGTGTCGCAACAAACTTTCGCTCTGCAAAAACCACCTGGCGCTTCAGCAAGTGGGCACAGTGCGGCAGCGTCGTGTTGTAGCCGCGTTCGCTTTCAAGTAAGACGCGGTCACCCACTGTGTTTGACAGTTGTGCGGACCATGCACCTGCTGCAATCAGCAGCTTGTCTGCACTCAAATACGTGCCGTCTGCCAGCACGGCGGCAGGGCTACTGGCCTTGTGAGCGGCCACCGCAGTAACGCTGCCACGCGCCAGCGTTGCGCCAAGCGCCTGCACCCGCTGACGCAACGCACTGACCAACTGCGCCGGGTCATCGATGTGTGCCCAGTCCTCCAGCAAGACACCGATCTCAAAAACCGGCGCAAGTCCCGGCTCCAGCGCCATAACCCCGGCCTTGTCGACCTGCCGCCACTGAAAGCCCAGTGTGCGCTTAAGCATCCATTCTGCTTTGTCTTTTTGAAAAGCCGCATGCGACTCATAAACCGCCAGCGCCCCGACCTTGTGCAATGCATGCGACAGAGAAATATCGTTAAGCATTACCTCAAAGTCACCTATGCAACGGGCATTGAGAGCAGCCAGCGCGTTGCTGATGCGCCGGTTATTTTCAGGCTCCGCCACTTTGCGCAACGCCAGAAACCAGGGAAGCAAACGCGGCGCATGGCTTGCGCGAATGGCAAGCGGCCCCAGCGGGTCCAGCAGCCATTTGACGGGCTTGAGTCCCAACCCTGAGAGACTCAGGGGAATGCACTCCGACACGGCCAGACCACCCGCATTGCCATGTGAGGCGCGGTCGCCTTCAAAGGCCTTGTCAATGAGCGTGACCTGCCAGCCCCGCTTTTGGGCAGCCAGGGCGCAACTCAAGCCCACAACCCCTGCACCGACAATGACTAGCTTTGACATGGTTACCCGAACGATCCATTCACTGAAATAGATTGGGGGAACTGTACCTGCAATGGTTAATGCGCGTTGGCTGCCGCAGCAGCTTGCGCGGCTGCCACGTCACCGGTCGCAGCACGCTTGGCGGGGCGGGCCAGCCACACCAGTGGAATCAGAACCATAAAAATAATGGCCGACGCGTAAAAAACATCATTGGCCGCCAGCATGAAGGCCTGTTGATCCACCATCCGGTTGATCTGGCCTAGCGCCTGCTGCGCGTCCATACCGGCTGCACCCATTGCGCCGAGCGCGCTGGTTGCAGCGCCGTTGAGCGGGTTGACCAATTCAGCGAGTTGCGCGTGGTGCATGGCAGCACGGTCCTGCCAGACGCTGATCGCAATCGAGGTACCGAAGGAGCCGCCCACCATGCGCGCAAAGCTGGACAAGCCGGAGGCCGAGGGAATTCTTGCCGGAGGAATACCGCCCAGAATGATGCCGGTCAGCGGAATGAAAAAGAAGGCCACCGCCACTCCCTGCAATATCGTCGGGATCATAATGGTCGCAAAGTCCGCCTGCGTATTGAAATGCGAGCGCATCAGCAATACCAAAGCAAACACCAGAAAGGCAAAGGAAGCCAACGCACGAGGGTCATACTTGGACACATTTTTCCCCACCCAGGGCGAAAGAACAATAGCCAAAAGTCCAACCGGAGCCATCAGCATGCCCGCCTGCGTCGAGGTGTAGCCCATGAATTGTTGCAACCACAAGGGCAGCAGCACCAGATTGCCCATGAACAGGCTGTAGGAAATGCTCAGGGCCAGTGTGCCTGTCCAGAAGTTGCGGATTTTGAGCAATTTGAGGTCAACCACCGGATGCTCATCGGTAAGTTCCCAGGCGATGAAAAATGCAAAGCCGACGAGTGACACCACCCCCAGGCCCAAGACTAAAGGTGACTGGAACCAATCTAGCTCCTTGCCCTTGTCCAGCATGATTTGAAGCGATGCCACCGATACCACCAGCAGCACCAGACCGATGGAATCGATGGGCAATTGGCGTGTCGGCGTTTCACGCTTGTGATAAATGGTCCAGGTGATAAAGGCGGCCATGAAGCCCACTGGGATGTTGATAAAAAAGATCCAGCCCCAGTGCATTTGATCGGTAATCCAGCCGCCCAGCAAGGGGCCCATGACCGGCGCCACCAACGTCGTCATGGCCCACAGTGCCATTGCCATACCTGCCAACGCCGGCGGATAACTCGACAACAGCAAGGCCTGTGCCAGCGGCATCATTGGTCCGGCGACAAAGCCTTGCAGCGCGCGCATGGTGATCAGCACACTCATATTCGGCGCGAGTCCGCAAAGCCAGGAGGTAATAACAAACAACAAAACACTGGTGGTAAACAAGCGCACTTGTCCGAAGCGCTGCGAGAGCCAACCTGTCAGTGGTAATGCTATGGCGTTTGCGACACCGAAACTGGTAATTACCCAGGTGCCCTGATTCGGGCTGACGCCCAAGTCACCGGCGATGGCAGGCAGGGACACATTGGCAATGGACGAATCCAGCACATTCATGAATGTGGCGGCTGACAAAGCAATGGTTCCCCACATGCGTGCCGACCCCTGCAGGGGCGCAGCCGATGTGTACGCGGCAGTGCTCATAGGCGCGGAGCGTTGGCAGCAATGATTTTTTTCACCTCGGCATCCGCCTGCTTGTCGATGGCCGTGAACACCTGCGTCTGTGCCCCAGAGGCCGCCTGGGGCGCATCAGCCAATGACTTGCCGCTCTGGTCGGTAATGTCCACCGTGGCTTCCATAGACAGGCCCACGCGCAATGGATTTTTCGCCAGCTGTTGGGCATCCAGCGCGATGCGCACCGGAACGCGTTGCACCACCTTGATCCAGTTACCTGTCGCGTTTTGCGCTGGCAGCAGTGCAAACGCAGCGCCGGTTCCCGCGCTTAAGCCCACCACAGTGCCCTTGTATTCCACTTTTTTGCCGTACACGTCGGCGGTGAGCGTCACAGGCTGGCCAATGCGGATATTGCGCAGTTGCACCTCTTTGAAGTTGGCGTCCACCCAGAGTTGATTGAGCGCAATGAGCGACATCAGCGGTGCTCCCGCAGCCACCCGTTGACCCAATTGCACCGTGCGCTTTGCCACGTAGCCATCCACTGGGGCCGGCAAGGCGGCGCGGTTGGTGGCCAGATAGGCTTCGTGCAACTTTGCCGCGGCAGCGATTACGCTGGGATGGTTCTGCAGTGTGGTTCCGTCCGTCAATGCCTGATTGGAGGCAAGCTGTTCCCGCGCTGCGGTGGCCGCTGCCGTGCTGGCAGCTAATGCGTTCTGGGCGCTGGCCAACTGGGCTTGCGTGTGGCCCAGCTCCTCTTTGGATACTGCACCGTTGCCCACCAGCGACTGACGCCGGTTCAGGTCGTCTGTAGCGCGCGCTACATCGCTCTGGGCGCGCTGCACTTCCGCTTCACGCAGGGCGATTTGCGCCGACAGGCCTGCATTGACCGCATACAAAGTACGTACCTGCCGCACCGTTTGCGCCAGATTGGCACGGGCCAGCTCCAAAGCGACGTTGGCATCGGCGGGGTCCAGCTGCACCAGTGGCTGGCCGGCCTTCACGAAATCGGTGTCGTCGGCCAGGATTGCGGTCACTGTGCCGCTAATTTGCGGCGTAATCTGAATGACGTTGCCCTGCACATAGGCGTTATCGGTGTCTTCCGAGTGGCGGTTGACTAACCATTCATAACCACCGTAAAGCAGTCCCAAAAGGACGACCAGGCTGATCACAGTCAGTGCTTTTTTACGCGCCGGATTCGCTGGTGCGGCGGCAGTAGTAGGTGATGACTCAGAGGTGTTCATGATGACTTCGGGTTAATTCGTTTGACTACAAGGTGTCGGCGGCGGTGAAGCCACCGCCCAAGGCTTGGATGAGTTGAATGCGGATGTCGATTGCGCGTGCCGAAAGGTCAACAGCCATACGGCGCTGTGACAGCACGGGCGCTTGTGCGGCAAGTACGTTCAGGTATGTTGCGAGGCCAGCCTGATAACGTTGCAATGAAATAGAGTAAGCCGCTTCGGCGGACGCCTGCGCCCGGCTTTGCTGCTCTTGCTGGCGCACGATGGCCCGACTGCTGGCGATCTGGTCGGCCACATCGCGCACCGCATCTATGACTTGCGCGTTGTAGCTCTCGATGGCGATATCCAATTCTGCCGACTTGCCGCGCAAATTAGCGCGAAGACGTCCGGCCTCAAAAATGGGGAGCCTGATAGCCGGTCCTACGCCCCACTGCTGACTGCCACTGGACAGCACTTTGTCAAAGCCGATGCTCTGAAAACCGGCAAAGGCGACCAGATTGATGTTCGGGTAAAACTGCGCTTTGGCCTGGCCCACGTCATCGGAGGCTGCCTCTACCCTCCAGCGCGCGGCCAACAGGTCCGCTCTGCGGCCCAGCAGATCCAGCGGTATCGATGTGGCAGTAGCCAAACTATCGGTCGACACCGGGGGGGGGTGATTCAGCGCGATGCCACTGCCTTGCTGTCCGGTCAGGGCTGCCAATGCATTGAGCGTCAGAACCTGCTGCTCCTGGATTTGTTCAATCTGCAAACGGGCCTCAGGGAGGGCGCTCTGGCTCTGCTGCAATTCCAACTCTGTATCAAGACCGGCAGCCAGCCGGTCGTGCACCAGGGCGCTGAGCTGCTCGCGCTGCGAAAGCACGCGCTGCGCAACCTCAAGTTCAGCATCAAGCTTGACCCATTGGTAATAGCTGCGCGCCACATTGCCCGCCAACAGAATTCGTGCAGCCTGCGCATCGGCCTGTGCCGCCTTCAGATGGCCGATGGCAGCGTCCAGCGCCGCGTGGTTCTTGCCGAAAAAGTCCAGCTCCCAACTGGCGGCGGCCTGCACCGTGCCTGAATCCAGAACAGAACCGCCAATGGGAGGCGGAAAAATATAGTTGGTCGAATAAAGCTGGTGTAAAAAATCGCCCTGCGCTTCGACCTTCGGCAGGTCATTGCCGTGCACATTGTCAAAGTAGGACTGCGCTTTGGCAATGCGGGCTTGCGCAATACGCAAACCCGGACTTTGGGCCAATGCCTGATCAATGAGCGCATTGAGTTGCGAATCACCAAACGCCTTCCACCATTGGGACTCAAGCGGCACAGAAGGCGGTCCTTGCAAGCCCAGTGACTGCGCGTCCAACATGGCGGCCACATGCGTTTCCTTTTGGAAACCGGCACAAGCGCTCAAGCTGACCAGCAGCGCGGCACCTGTCAAACGTAAAAAAAATGGAGTCATATGGGATCAAATTTCATTGTGTCAGGGCTTGATTTGCCGGTTAGCGAAAATCCGCCGCAAAAAACTCTTCAGCGTTTCAAATTCCAGTTCACTAAAGCCGCTCAGGCTGGCGTTTTGAACCCGGCTGAGAACATGTGGAATCTCAGCGGCCGCTAACTGCCCGGCTTCGGTCAGTGCAATATTGATCACGCGCCGGTCGGTTTCAGAGCGCACCCGCTTGCAAAGCCCTTTGGCCTCCAGGCGATCCAATGTGCGCGTCATTGCACCTGCGTCAAGATTGCACTCGCGGGCCAGTTCCGCCACCGTCTTGGCCTGACCGGAGTGGAGTTTGTAGAGTGGTATCCACTGCGCATTCGTCAAGTCGGTATGCGCAAGCTCCAGCTCTACCTCTTGCGCCACACCATTAAGAATTTGTCGCATCAGGTACCCGACACTGTCCTCCGGCCGATAGCCTTTTGCACTGTAAAAGCGCGCTGGCGTCGGTGTTGGTGCGTCTGAAGTGACAGTTTTTTTCATAAGCAAGCATATTATATATTGCCTAGGCAATTAAAGCTTAGGCAATTAAAAAGCAGGGGCTTGTAAAAATCCTGACAAGTGCTACACAAGGCCTCACAGGCACGAGGGCTGTAGCGCAAAATGCAATCTACTAAAGGAATTGCGCATGCTCGGTAAAGTTACGCGTTGGCTGGGAAAGCTGAGCGTTGGAAAAAAACTCACACTGATCTACCTGTTGGATTTGACGGCAGTCATCTATGTGTCGAGCATCCTGATTCAGGAAAAATATTTAGCGATTGACTTTGCACGCAAGGAGATAGCCGGTGCCAACTACACCGACGCTGTACGCGCCAATATGCTGGAAGTATTTGTACCTGGCGTAACCACCACGGTACCCGACCCGAAACTTCGACTTCAATCAGAGCGCGAGCGAAACGATGCCAACTTCCGCAGTGCGGCTGCGGCTGCCAAATTTATCCAGACGCTAGGGGACAAACCGGAGTACACCGAGGCGCAAAAGGCAGACATCCTTGCGAAAGGGCGTGACCTGCTCACCACGGTGGGCAACCAGTCCAACCTGATTCTCGACCCGGATCTGGACAGCTATTACGTCATGTCCTTATCGCTGCTGCGGTTCCCGGAGCTGCTGCAAATACTCAACGAATCCCGCCAGTTCATGCTACATCCGGGTAGCGGTACGGCAAGTCAGACACAAGCGCAACTGTTAACACTGCTGGGACGGCTGGATGCGGTGCTGCAGGGTATGGAGTCTGACTATGACCAGGTATGGCTGGCCGGTTCGCAGCCGCTCAAGGATGCATTGCAAACTACCCGCAGGTCACTGTTGGAGCAAAGCAATATTTTTGCGCTGTCTATTCAAAAATCCGCCGACCACAAAATTACCGCAATAGAAGTGGCCCAGCTTGATGTGGCCTACACCAGCGCTGTGACAACCCTGAATCAGGCGTGGACCAGCTGCATTGTGCAACTCCAAGGATTGCTTCAGCAGCGGGTGGATGGCCTGTTTTCGCGGATGTGGATTCATCTGGGCACCGCACTGGCCTTGCTGTGCAGCATTCTGAGTCTGGTGTATCTGGTTGCCAGCCAGATTGCCAAGCCGTTACAAAGCCTTGCGCGGGTGGCAAACCGGGTGCGTAAGTCCAACGACTACAGCCACCGCGCGCAGTGGCACAGCAGCGACGAGATCGGCCACCTTTTCACTGCGTTTAACGGCATGCTCGCGCAATTGGATCGGGACCGGCTGACGCAGCAGGAGTTGATCGCCAACGCACGCGCAGCACAAGCGCAAATGGAGCTGGTGGAAGCCTTGCCGATTCCGATTCTGGTCACATCGATTCCGGAGCATGACGTGTTGCACGCCAACAATCCGGCGCAGCCCTGGTTGGATGGCAGCGGCAAAGATCCGTGGTTCAGCGGCCTTGATGCAGGGATGCGGGGTCGATTTTTTCAACGCCTTGCCGACTCAGGTGCCGTTGATGAATTTGAGGTCCGCTGGCTGGGTGCAGCAGCACCATCCTGGGCTGTGTTGTCGGCAAGACGCCTGAAATTTCAGGGGCAAGAAGCGATGCTGACCGCCTTCGCCCCCATCAACAAACTCAAGGTGATGGAGCAGCGACTGGAGCTATGGGCCAAAGTGTTTGAAGCCTCCAGCGAGAGCATCATCATCATGGACAGCGCCCGCAAAATCATCAGCGTCAACAAAGCGTTTTGCCGCTCCACTGCCTATGACTTTCACGAAGTGGTGGGCCATGATGTGTCATTGTTACTGGACGCCGAGGCAGACAACATCTGGTCTGCGCTGAAAGACAAAGAATCCTGGCAAGGCGAGGTGCATATTCGCAAGGTCAACGGCAGCGCATACCCGGCTTGGCTCATGATCTCGGCGGTACACAAAAGCGCGACGATGGGCGAAGTCGTGAACTACATCGGTATCTCCATTGACATTACCGACCGCAAAGCCAAAGAAGAACGCATCCGCTTCCTGGCGCAGCACGATGTATTGACCGAGCTACCCAACCGCGCGCTGTGCGAGCAGCGTTTGCAAGAGGCCATTGCCAGCGCGAGCGTGAATGGCGAAAAGCTTGCGGTGCTGTTTATTGATCTGGACCGGTTCAAGTTGATTAACGACACCCTGGGGCACCATATCGGCGACGGGCTGCTGCGTATCGTGGCGCGCCGCCTGCTGCAATGCGTGCGCGCTGATGACACGGTGTGTCGCCTTGGCGGAGATGAATTCGTGATCATCCTTCGCCATGTCACCGGACGTGAAGATCTGGCATTGACCGTTAACCAGCGCTTAATTCCGTCCTTGCGCCAAACCACGGTGGTCGATGGTAATTCGCTCAATGTGTCTTGTAGCGTCGGTGTGGCTATGTACCCCGATGACGCCACAGAACGCAGCGAACTGATGCGACTGGCCGATGCCGCCATGTATGAAGCCAAGGCCGCCGGGCGTGATACCTCGCGATTCTTTTCATTGGAGACCAACAACCGTGTGTTGGCGCGCCAGGTGATGGAGGCGCAACTGCGCCAGGCGCTGGCGAATAACGAGTTCACACTGCACTACCAGCCACGTATTCATGCCAAATCGCTGCAAGCGGTTGGCGCTGAAGCATTGCTGCGCTGGAACAACCCGGTGCTGGGAGCGGTGCCGCCCGGAGAGTTCATTGGTCTGGCGGAAGAGACCGGTTTGATCAAAAGCATAGGCTTATGGGTTTTGCGCGAAGCGTGCCGGCAGTGGATGGCGCTGCATGATTCCGGCGCGTTTGAGGCACTGGAACTTTCCGTTAACCTCTCGGCCGTACAACTGGCCGATGCAGACCTGGTCGAACAAATCCGCGAGGTACTGCACGACACGCGCATGCCGGCACACTGGCTGGAGCTGGAGTTAACGGAATCACAACTCATGGACAACCCGATATCTGCCGGCGAGAAGCTGTCAGCGCTCAAAAAGCTGGGGGTTCACATCGCCATTGATGATTTCGGAACCGGCTACTCCAGTCTGGCCTATCTCAAGCGCTTTGAAATTGACAAGCTTAAGATTGACCAGTCGTTCGTCTGGGGCATGATGCAAGACAGTGCCGACGCCGCCATCGTGCACGCCATCATTGCCCTGGGACACACGCTGGGCCTGACCGTAGTAGCGGAGGGAGTAGAAACGCTGCCCACGGTTCAATCACTCATGGCGCTGGGCTGTGATGAGTTTCAGGGCTATTTATTTAGCAGGCCCATTGCGGCGGATGCGTTCAGGAACTGGCTGGATAGCCAAGTTTTGCCGGTGGAATAAATTTGCGACGGCGCTATCAGGCCTGCCACACCCCGAAGCCGGCTTCGCGCAGGCTGATACCCAGCTCGATCTCCCTATCCACTGCGGCTTTGTAAGACATCGGGTTGTAGGCTTCGTAAAGGTCAGGCAACAACTGAATCCCATATCGCAGTACGTAGCCGTTGTGCTGAATACCTGCCATGTGCTTATCGAAGCGCACGTCCGGGTCCAAGCCTGTCATCCCCACATAGACACAAGGCTTGCCGTCGATGTAGCCGGGGTTGCCTTTGACAAACTTCGCCTCCTTAAGCACGTCTTTGGAGATCTCAATGACATAAACACTGTAGTGGTTGCGCTTGCCCATACCGCATCATAGAGCGCGCCATGCGGTAGAAGCCTATGATTCCGCCTTGCTTTAACCCTCCCACGGAATCCACATGGACTTACAACTTACCGGCAAGCGCGCATTGGTCACCGGCGGCAGCCGGGGTATCGGCAAAGCAGTGGCGCGTGCGCTGGCTGCAGAAGGCGTTGACGTTGCATTGCTGGCCCGCGATCCCCAAAGGCTTACAGCAGCTGCCGCCGAACTATCAGCGGCCAGTGGCCGCAAGGTCATCGGCGTCTCTGCGGACACGGGGGATGCCGACTCCGTGCACCGTGCTGTAGCCGAAGCGCAGGCTGCGTTGGGCGGTGGCATAGACATATTGGTCAACGCTGCGGCCGAGCCTGCGGGCTACGCTGCCCCGCCCAAGCTTGCCGAAATCACCGGTGAATTCTTTCACGAGCAACTCGATATCAAAGTGTTTGGCTATTTGCGTTGCGCGCAAGCGCTGGCTCCTGGAATGAAGGCACGCGGCTGGGGACGCATCGTCAATATCAGCGGTCTGGCAGCGAGGCAGTCGGGCAACACGGTGGGCAGCATCCGCAATGTGGGCGTAGCCGCCTTGTCCAAAAATTTGGCCGACGAATTGGGACCGCACGGCGTCAACGTCAATGTGGTGCACCCCGGCGTGACAGCGACAGAACGCACCGCAGATCTGGTTGCCCACAACGCGCAGCGCCGCGGTGTTGACGCCTCTGTGGTGCGAGCGGAGTTCGATGCAGGAAACAGCACCGGGCGTTTGGTCACCGCGGAAGAAGTGGCAGATGTGGTGGTGTTTCTGGCTTCACCCCGATCACGCGCAATCAACGGCGACTCGATTGCCGCCGGTGGAGGCGCTCCGCGCGCAATCCATTACTAAGTTCCGAATATGACCGCAGCAGGGCGACACTGCACGGCAAAGTAACGAAATTGACACATTGCATGGGTGACAATCCAAAGCTTTACGTAATCAGAAGCCGCTCAAAACATGGCCGATCAAACGACTTTCTTTCCCCGGCAGGTGGTCGAAGCCGGGGGTAACCGATGGGATTGGGCCTTGTTGCCCTTGGTGCTCGCCATCATCGTGGTGATGGCCTTTGGCGCGCGGCAGATGGCAACGCCCTACCAACTGGGTACGGACTTGCAGATTTTTCTCGATGTTACGTATCTACCCTACTATCTTCTTCGCACCACCCTGAGGATGTTCATGGCCCTTGCGGCGTCATTGGTCTTTAGCGTGGCATTTGCGGTGTTGGCAACCAAGTACCGGGCCGCGGAGAAGTTTCTGGTGCCGATGCTGGACATCTTGCAGTCCATTCCGATCCTGGGCTTTTTGTCCATCACAGTAACGGGGTTCATTGCACTTTTTCCAGGCAGCCTTTTCGGGGTTGAGTGCGCTGCCATTTTTGCGATTTTTACCTCGCAGGCCTGGAACATGGCCTTTAGCCTTTACCAGTCTTTCAGAACCGTTCCTGCGGAACTGACGGAGGCCTCGCGCGTATTTCAGCTCTCCGGATGGCAGCGGTTCTGGCGCCTGGATATGCCATTTGCCATGCCCTCCTTGCTATGGAACATGATGATGTCCATGTCGGGTGGTTGGTTCTTCGTGGTGGCGTCTGAAGCCATATCGGTGTCCAACCAAAACATTAAACTCCCCGGCATCGGTTCCTATATTGCCATGGCAATTGAAGCCAAAGATCTGGGTGCTATTGGTTTGGCTGTGGGTGCCATGCTGATCGGAGTGCTTCTTTATGACCAACTTTTCTTTAGGCCGCTACTGGCATGGGCTGATAAGTTCCGCTTTGAAGAAATCGGTGGTGCGCAGGATCAGACATCCTGGTTACTCACCTGGCTGCGCAGAACGCAGCGCCTTCAATCCTTGGGTGATGGTTTTGCGTCCTGGTTGAACCGCAGCTTCGGCTTGTTTCGCAAACACCATGACGGCACATCCATCAAATCCAGAATCCTGGAACCTTCGCAAACTTTGGTTCGCGCCTGGGACGCTGCGCTGGCGGCTCTGATCATGTTTGCCTCTTGGCGTCTGGTGGTTTTTATCCACGCCGAGGTGGGTTGGAGTGAAGTGGTACATGTCTTTATTCTGGGCTTTTATACCTTTGTGCGTGTGATGTTGCTGATTGCGTTAGCGGCCTTGATCTGGGTGCCTGTGGGTATCTGGATCGGCATGAATCCTAAAATTGCCGCGCGTGTACAAGCGCTGGCGCAATTTCTGGCCGCATTCCCCGCCAACCTGATGTTTCCGGTGTTTGTTCTGGGCATTGTGCACTTCCATCTCACACCGGATATCTGGCTCTCGCCACTGATGATTTTTGGCACGCAGTGGTACCTGCTGTTCAACGTCATTGCCGGTGCTTCCACCATACCCACAGAATTGCGCTTTGCAGCGCGCAACATCGGACTCAAGGGTGCGCTACGTTGGAGGCGGTATCTGCTGCCCGCCGTGTTCCCCAGTTTCGTGACCGGCGCCATCACGGCAAGCGGCGGCTCATGGAACGCCAGCATTGTTTCCGAATATGTGACTTGGGGTGACACCACCGTTCAAGCGCATGGCATTGGAAGCTACATCGCAGAAATGACCGCCACCGGCGACTTTCCGCGCATTGCGCTGGGTATCGGCGTGATGTGTGTCTACGTGATGTCACTAAATCACTTTTTGTGGCGTCGGCTTTATCGCATGGCCGAAGACCGCATGCATTTCTAAGGACCGCCATGAACCCCACCATCGTTGACCTCAAGGGCGTCGGCAAATCGTTCAGCTCGGCAGACGGTGCTCCACGCACCGTTCTGGATACCGTGGACTTCACTCTGCGAGAGCGGGAAATCGTTGCTTTGCTGGGTCA
>CANBYM010000053.1 GCA_947373605.1 Comamonadaceae bacterium | reverse complement strand
AGCCTGATCGAGAATTCCTCGATTAAGCCCAGACTTTTGGCGAACCTTTTTCCCAGGCGCATCAGCCGTTCCGGCGGCAGACTTGCTCATGTTTTTGACCTTGAGATCTTCCAGCGCAATAACTGGATGATCGTTCACCAGCGAAGTCGTTAATTGATGCAACCAATCAGCCCGCATCCGAGCAACCTTGTGGTGAAAGTCGCCAAGTTTCTGGATCGCCTTTTTCCTGTTGGAGGAACCCTTAACCTTGCGGCTCACCGACCTTTGATAACGCCTTAACCTGCACTGATGGCGCTTGTAAGCGTTCAGGGGATCGATTTTCAGGCCGTCCGATCCGGCAGCGAAGATATTGATTCCAAGGTCCAGACCGAGAGTCGGTTTCAATTCCGTAGATGCAACAACATCGCTTGATAAGGTCTGGATGCTTGCGTACCACCTAGCGCCTTCGCGGCGCACGGATACGTTGCGAGTTGTTCCGGTTATAGGCCGCGACAACCTCAGACGTACCCAGCCTACCTTAGGGTAGTTTGATTCGCTCATTAATTGTGTCGTACGCTACTTGCTTTGCGTCTGGGAAACGAATTCCTGGGTCATCGCCATAGCGTTTGAACTTTGGATAACCGCCGGCCTACTTAAAGAACCGCTGGTAGGCCGCATCCAGACGCTTCAACGCTTGCTGCTGGGGATGCAAAGTGCCTTTAGCGAGCCATTCGGTTGCAGGATCGTTTCTCCAAGCCGTCAACCACTTGGCCATATCGACGTAATTTGCGTAGTTCTCACCGCGCGCCCTACGGGCTTGCTGCTCGGCAATAGCGCGGTTCCATAACCATCGCAAAGCGCCCGACCAGCGCCTGAAGTTTGCTTCTTGCGAGCCCTTCAAACGTAACTGGAATTTGAACGCTTTGATCATTGCATGTCTAACGCCTTCTCTGGCGTTTGGTTGACTACCAAAATATAATTGGTCTAATTATGACCAAAGGCTGGGAAAAGACCGAATATCGTAGAGGAAGAACTGTCGTAAGTCTGCTGCATGTTCATTTGGTCTTTGTAACAAAATACCGACGTGGCGTACTCAGTGAACGCGCCGTAGAGGTCGTGCGTGAGAGCGCAAAGAAGGTATGTGAAGACTTTGCGGCTACGTTGGTCGAGCTCAATGGCGAAGACGATCATGTGCACTTGCTGATTGAGTACCCTGCAACCGTTGCGCTTTTGAAGCTTGTGAATAGCCTCAAAGGCGTGACAAGCCGATTGCTTCGAGGAAAGAACTTCCCAGAAGTGAATTCGAAACTATGGGGAAACCACCTCTGGAGCCCGAGCTACTTTGCAGTGAGCTGTGGCGGTGCGCCGATAGAAACCGTGCGGAAATACATCGAAGAGCAAAGGCATTAAGACATTCGCTATCCCGCCTAAAGGACCGGGTTTGCGCTCGTCAAATCGGTATCAAAGAGTTACGAATCAACAGCCTAGGAATCCAGCCGCAATTCCAGCGCATCCGCCACACGGCGTGCGGACAGCAGCATCTGAATCGTCAGCGGCGCCAACAGCCGCAGGCCACCGGCATTGCCGGTGCGTACGCGGTGGGCATCGTCCAGCCGTTTCCAGACCACAAAAAAGTGTTCGGTAAAGCGAAACATCAAACCGATTTGCAGTGCGATGCGGTCAGTGCGCACGCCCACGCGCTGCAAAGGCGCGAGCACTGTTTCCAGCACGGACAACAAGGCCGTTGGCAAAGTCGTGATGGTCAACGCCACTCCCAGCAAGGACGCGTTGATGAGGCGCAAGGTGCTCACAAGGCCTACCAGCGGCTGGCCCAAATACGCGTGAAACGCCATGATCATCACACAGGCCAACAGCAGCGATACCAGCAACTTGCGCGCGCCCAAAGCGGCCTGCCCCAGCGATGCAAACATCAGCACGCTCAGCATGGCAGCCACGGCCAGCACACCCACGCTATCGACAAAAAACTGCGCAGTGCCCCACATCGCTAGCACAGCGAGTTTGAAGCCGGCGCTGCATCCGTGCAACCAGGTGCGGTGGGCGCTGTACAGGCTACCCACGTACGCCCTTCGCAAGTGCGGCACCTGCCAACCCTGTTGCCACACGCTGGGCCACATCGGCCTCATACGCAGCGCACACCTGCGCCCCGGCCGCGTCCATGCGCACCCGACCCTGCTCCATCCACAGCACACGCTCAAAACCAAGTACATGCGAAAGGATGTGGGTCGACACCACCACTTGCTGGCTCGCTGCGCCAATGTCCACATCCAGCAGCGCCTGCCCCGGCAAATCCAGACTGGCAAAGGGTTCGTCCAGCAGCAACACTTGCGGTGCAGCAATTAACAAAGCCAGCCAGCACACATGCTGGCGCTGCCCCTGACTCAGGCTGCTGATGGCGCGGGTGGCCCATGGCGCAAGGCCGCGCTGCGCCAAAAACTGCTGGGCTTTGTCTAGGGCGTCGCGGCGCGACAGGCCCTGCGGTTGCAGCCCCAGCGCCAGTTCTTCTTCAACTGTCGGAAAAATAATTTGGTCATCGGGGTTTTGAAACATCATGCCCACCAGCCCCGGTTGTCGCTGCGCATGCAGATTGCGGCCCTGCACCGTGACGCTGCCGGACTGCGGTGCGTCCAGCGAACAAATCAATCGAAACAGACTGCTTTTGCCCGCGCCGTTGTCCCCGATCAGCCCGATGCGCGCTTCGGTCAGATGCAGAGTCAGGCCATCAAACACGTTGCTGCTGCCGCGCTGCAGGCGCACCTTGTCGATGTGGATACCAGCGTCAAAATCCATTTACAAAAACTCTGCCTTCAAATCCACGGTGGAACGCTTGCCCACGGAGGCAAAGTTCTGATCAAGCCACTGCGTCGCTGCAGAGCGACCGCGGTCGCGCAGCATCGTCAAAAAGCCCCAGTCGCCTTTGAACTTGCTCTCAGCCGACAGGTCTGCCAACGCCAGATCGGCGCGGATCGAATGCATCAACACATATTGCAAGCGGTCCATGTATTCATCTTTGATCCAACCCTCGTCCATCAGTTTTTGCACAAAGTGCACGGCACGCAATTCTTTGATCAGCGAGGAGTTAAACGTAATTTCATTTACGCGGTTCAAAATATCTTCCGCCGTGGTGGGCGGACCCGGACGCTCAATCGGGTTGATGTGCACGATGAGCACATCCTGCGTTTGCGTGTGATAGAAAAGTGGATACAGCACCGGGTTGCCCATAAAGCCGCCGTCCCAATAGTGCTCGCCGTCGACCTCCACCGCGCGAAACAACTGCGGCAGGCAGGCCGAAGCCATCACCATATCGGCGGTAATGCGCTCCTCAACACCAAACACCTTGGCCTTGCCGCTGCGCACATTGGTAGCGGCCAGAAACAACTTGATTTTGGACTCGGCGCCCATCCGCTCAAAGTCGATTTGCTGCTTGAGCAGGTCACGCAAGGGATTGATATTGAGCGGGTTAAGTTGGTACGGCGAAAACGCATGCGTCACCGCATGAAACCAATTGCTTGCCATCGCGGGCAGCAATTTGCCTCCAGGCAGCGACTGCATCCAGCTCATATCGAATTTACCCAGCGGGTTGGCCTTCTGGCCAGACTCCGACACTGCGCGCCAGAAGTCTTCGAGCGTCTGCCGGGCCGCTGCATTGCCGCCGATGGCGCCATAAGCCAGTGCCACCGCGTTCATGGAACCCGCACTGGTGCCGGAAATGCCATCGAACTCCAGGCGACCATCTTCAAGTAGCTTGTCGATCACGCCCCAGGTGAACGCGCCATGCGAGCCGCCGCCTTGCAGCGCCAGATTCAGGCGCTTCTTGCCGGCGGTAGGGGCTACCTTGGTGGACGATGCCTTTGCGGCAGGCGCGCGGGCTTTGGTAGGAACAGATTTTTTTGTATTGGCCATGGCTTGAAGTCAGTGAACAGCACGCCCATGATAAGCGGGCAGCGTACCTGCGCATGACAGGGTTGGCACCGATATTGCATTGTCCGGTAGGAGAGGTAAACGCTACGCTTTAATTCATTGTTATCAGTCATTCAAGACAGCTAGGGTTCCGGGTGCCATTTGCGTTTGCATTGGCACTGTCTGGTCCAAGAGCGGTCGGCTGCACGCAAGTGCGGTTCCACGGAGGGATAAAAGCCCGGGAGATCACGGTTAAACGCCGGCGGACCTTTCGCGTTTTTGTTTTTTACCGGAGCCCTACTTGGACAACAAGCTGTCACATTCTCTGCCTGCCACGGCACCCCCTAAGCCCAGCATATGGGCCATCGCCGGCAACATCACCCGCACCCAGTACTGGCTGTTTGCCGGACTGGGGCTGATCACTCCTTTGATTGCGTGGGCGCTATTGACCGGCTCGGGCTATGTGGACCCAGTGTTCCTTCCCGGCCCGCTGCAGGTCCTTACGCGCTTAGGAAGTTGGCTGTTCGAGGATGACCTCTGGGGCGACACTGTGATCAGCATGTACCGCGTCATGGCGGGCTTTTTGCTCTCTGCCGTGTTTGCACTGCCGCTGGGGCTGCTTATCGGTGCGTTCAAGCCGGTGGAGGCGATTCTGGAGCCGCTCACCGACTTCATCCGCTACATGCCCGCCGTGGCCTTTATTCCGTTGGTCATGCTGTGGCTGGGCATTGGTGAAAGCGCCAAGATTTCCATCATCTTTATCGGCACCTTTTTTCAAATGGTGCTGATGGTGGCGGAGAACGTGCGGCTGGTGCCGCGTGCCCAGATTGAGGCCGCGCAGACGATGGGCGCAACGCGTAGCGAAATCGTGCAACTGGTACTGCTGCAATCGGCCAAGCCGGCCATTCTGGACACGCTTCGCCTGACCATGGGCTGGGCCTGGACCTATCTGGTGGTAGCCGAGCTGGTGGCGGCCAATTCCGGCTTGGGTTACTCCATTCTCAAAGCCCAGCGCTTCTTAAAAACCGACACAATTTTTGGCGGAATCATTCTGATCGGCCTCATCGGCTTGCTGATGGACCAGTCCTTCCGCTGGCTGCACCGCCACTCCTTCCCGTGGTTGCACAGCAAAGGCTAAGACTCAAAGGCCCCTTATGTTCAAAGTACAAGTTCAAGACCTGGGTAAAGTTTTTGGTGCATACAGCCCCGAAACGGTGCCTGCCCTGCAAGACGTCAACCTCTCGGTGGTCGACGGTGAGTTTGTAACGCTGGTAGGCGCATCTGGCTGTGGCAAATCCACGCTGTTGCGCATACTGGCCGGGTTGGAAACGCACACCAGCGGTGCAGTGCATTGCAATGGCACGCCCATTACCGGCCCCGGAGCGGACCGCGCCATGGTGTTTCAACACTACAGCTTGTACCCCTGGCTCACGGTGATGGAAAACATCAAGTTCAGCCGCCGGCTCAAGTTCAACCGCGAGGACCTGAGCTCCTCGGACGTGGAAGAAGCGTCGGGTCGCGCAGATGCCCTGCTGGACCTGATCGGCCTATCCAAGGTAGCCGACGCCTACCCCAACCAGCTCTCCGGCGGTATGCAGCAGCGTGTGGCGATTGCGCGAGCGCTGATGGGCAAGCCGGCCATGCTGCTGATGGATGAACCCTTTGGCGCACTCGATGCGCAAACCCGCGAGGTAATGCACGACCTGATCCTGCACATCCACCGCATTGAAAAGACCACCATCGTGTTTGTCACCCACGATGTGGACGAAGCGATTTATCTGGGTCAGCGCGTGGTGCTGATGCAACCGCGCCCGGGGCGCATCCACAGCGTTTACCCGGTGCCATTGCCCCGGGAGCGCAATCAGGAAATGAAACACGGCACGGAGTTCCGCGCGCTGAAGGCCGAAATCTTGAGCCGCATCCGCGAAAGCTCAGGCATGGCCACCGATCAAGACCTGCTCGACAAACTCAGCCGCACCGCCGCCATTTAATAGAACACCACTGCACAGGACACCCCACACCATGCAAGCATCTTTTGCCACCCTCTCCCAGCTGGCCCGCGCCGCTGTGCCGGACCACTCCACCGTCTTCGACCCGTCGCTCATCCTCTGGCAGGAAACCGTGCCCGGCGGAACCGCTTGGTCTGGTCTGCTGCGCCGTGGCAATGCGCTGCGCCTCACCGATGTAAGCGGCGCGGCCAATGTGTCGATGCTGCTCTACAACTACGAGGAAAGAACCGAGCGCTACAACATGCCAGACACGCTCAAGGCCCAGCACACGGCCTTACTCACAGCAGACCACGTGTGCTACTCCGACATGGGCCGCGTGATGTGCTCCATTGCCTCGGACACCTGCGGCTGGCATGACACGGTGTGCGGCGCATCGACCGAACACTCGGTCAAGGCCAAGTACGGCGACGCCCGCTATCAGGAACAACGCAACGCCATGTACCGCAACGGCACCGACAGCCTGGTCAATGAGTTGGAGAAGTGGGGTATGGGCAAGCGTGACATGGCGGCCAACCTGAACCTGTTCAGCAAAGTGCAGAGTGACGATGCAGGCGGCCTGCACTTTGTCACTACCCACCGCGCACCGGGTCAGCACATCGACCTGCGCTTTGAGATGAATACGCTGGTCGTGCTGTCAACCGCGCAGCACCCGCTGGACCCCAACCCGGTGTACGCGCCGCAAGACATCGCCATGACGCTGTGGCGCTCCGGCACGGCGGGCGCCGACGACCGTTGCCGCCTGCACTGCCCTGAGAACGGCCGCGGCCTGATCAACACCGAACGCTACTACCTGTAAAAAATTTCGCAAGGCTCCATCATGCAAACACTCGAAAGCATCTACACCGCCGACACCGCGGTGTTCAGCACCATCCACCCTGCGGGAGAGCCCTGGGTGCACACCGTGCGCGCCGGGCAAATATTCCGCATCGTCGATCTGGAGGGTAACCAGGCCGTAGACACCCTGTTCTACAACGCCGCCGACCCGACTGAACGCTACAGCCTGACCCACACCATTGCAGCGCAAGGCTCACTGTACCTGACGCTGGGCACCAGGCTGATGTCCAGCGAAGGACGGCCCATGCTCACCATCGTGGCCGACACCTGCGGACGCCACGACACGCTGGGTGGCGCCTGCTCCTGTGAGAGCAACACCGTGCGCTACGCGCTGGAGAAGCGCCACATGCACAGCTGCCGCGACAACTTCATGACCGCCATCGCCAAGTCCGGCATGGGCGGGTTGGCGTTCGAGAAGCGCGATGTGGTGAGCAACATCAACTTCTTCATGAACGTGCCGGTCACGCCAGAGGGCAAGCTCACCTTTGAAGATGGCATCTCCGCGCCCGGCAAGTATGTGGAAATGCGCGCCGAAATGGAAGTGGTGGTGCTGGTCTCCAACTGCCCGCAGCTCAACAACCCCTGCAATGCCTACAACCCCACGCCAGTGCAGTTTTTAGTGTGGGACGGCGTCTGAATGTTCACCAAAGTTTTGATTGCCAACCGCGGCGCGATTGCGTGCCGCATCATCCGTACGCTCCAAAAAATGGGTGTGAAATCGGTGGCGGTGTATTCCGAAGCCGACGCCGGCTCCATGCATGTGGCAATGGCCGACGAATCGGTTTGCATTGGCGACGCCATTGCATCGCAAAGCTATCTGGTCGCCCAAAAGATCATTGATGCGGCCATTAATATCGGCGCACAGGCCATTCATCCTGGCTACGGATTTTTGTCGGAAAACCCGTCTTTTGTAGAGGCTTGTGAAGCCGCAGGGCTGGTGTTCCTGGGGCCTACGCCGCAGCAGATGCGCGTGTTCGGCCTGAAGCATTCGGCACGCGCCCTCGCGACCGAAGCCAAGGTGCAACTGCTTCCCGGCACCGGCTTGCTGGCGAGCAGCGAAGCAGCACTGGAAGCAGCGACAAAGATCGGCTACCCCGTCATGCTCAAGAGCAGCGCAGGCGGTGGCGGCATCGGCATGCAGATGTGCCGCGATGCTGCCGAATTGGGCGCAGCCTTTCAGACGGTGAGCCGGCTGGCGCAAAGCAATTTCTCGGACGCCGGGGTGTTTCTGGAGCGCTTTATCAACGACGCGCGCCACATTGAAGTACAGGTATTTGGCGATGGCAAAGGCGACGTGCTGGTGCTGGGCGAGCGCGATTGCTCGCTGCAGCGGCGCAACCAAAAGGTGGTGGAAGAAACACCGGCTCCCAATCTGCGCGAAGAGGTGCGCACCGCGCTGCACGACACCGCACGTCGGCTTGCGCAGTCGGTGAACTATCGCTCTGCCGGCACGGTGGAGTTTGTGGTGGACGCGGCAACGCAGGACTTTTACTTCCTTGAAGTTAATGCAAGGCTGCAAGTCGAGCACGGCGTGACCGAGCTGGTCACTGGCATCGACATCGTGGAGTGGATGGTGCGCCTGCCCACTGATGATCTGGCGGCACTGGACACCTTTCACATTGCGCCCAAAGGCCACGCGATCCAAGCACGACTGTATGCCGAAGATCCGTTCAAAAACTTCCAGCCATCGACCGGCGTGCTCACCGAGGTGGTGCTCCCCACCAACCTGCGGGTAGACACCTGGGTGGAGCGCGGATCGGTAATCAGTGCCTACTACGACCCCATGCTGGCAAAACTCGTGGCACTGGGCAGTGACCGCACGGATGCGATTTCCAAACTAGGCAAAGCACTGGCAGACACGCGCATTGCTGGGCTGGAATGCAACCTGGAATACCTGCGCGCCCTGATGCACTTCACCCCCTTTGTTCAAGCCACCCACACCACGCGAAGCCTAGCCGACTTCAAGGTCGCCAGCCATGCGGTGGACGTGACCAGTGGCGGTGTGCACACCATGGTGCAGGACTGGCCGGCACGCCTGGGTTATTGGGATGTGGGCGTGCCGCCCAGCGGTCCGATGGACGCACTGGCATTGCGCGCGGCCAACGTCATGGTCGGCAATGCCCAGGTCACGGCGGCACTGGAAATTACTGCTGCGGGGCCCACGCTTTGCTTTCGCGCTGAAATGCACATCGCTGTGACCGGCGCGCCGCTAGAGTTGCAACTGGATGGCCAGAGCGTGCCGATGTGGAGCGCGGTTGCGGTCAAGGCCGGGCAGGTGCTCAAAGTCGGTCGCGTATCCGGCGCGGGTTGCCGCGCTTATCTTGCGGTGCAAGGCGGCTGGGATGTGCCGGACTATCTGGGTAGCAAATCTACGTTCACGCTGGGGCAATTCGGCGGACATGGCGGGCGTGTGCTGCGCGCAGGTGACGTGTTGCATGTGGCGCACAAGGCCGACGCAGCGCCTGCAGTAAGCACAGCACACATCGACGCGCTCAAACCGGCCTATGGCACACACTGGGATATTGCAGTACTAGTCGGCCCACACGGTGCACCGGACTTTTTTACCGATGCCGATATGGACATGCTGTTTGCCACTGACTGGGCGGTGCACTACAACTCCAGCCGCACGGGTGTGCGCCTGATCGGGCCCAAACCACAGTGGGCGCGGCGCGATGGTGGCGAAGCAGGACTGCACCCCAGCAACATCCACGACAACGCCTATGCCATCGGTGCGATTGACTTCACCGGCGACATGCCCGTGATTCTGGGACCGGACGGTCCGAGTCTGGGCGGCTTTGTCTGCCCGGCCACGGTAATTCGCGCCGAATTGTGGAAGCTGGGGCAACTCTCGCCTGGCAACACCGTGCGCTTTGTACCGGTCACTCTGGCACAGGCCAACGCCATGGCCGCGCAGCAGGACGCAATGCTCAGCGGACATGCATTGCCAGAGGCGAAAACAGAATCACCCGCAACTTCCGGCATGGTGCTACCCGACGCAGCAGTACTCCTTCACCGCAAAGCCACGGACAGCAACAGCGTCGATGTAGTGTTCCGCCGCTCGGGCGATTGCAATGTGCTGATTGAGTTCGGTGAATTGAAGCTCGATATCAGCCTGCGCTTTCATGTACATGCGCTAATGACGCGGCTGCAGCAACTGCGCGCGCAGGGTAGCTTGCAGGGCATTGTGGACATGACGCCGGGGATACGCTCGCTGCAGGTGCACTACGATCCGAAAGTCATTGCGCTGGAGAGCCTGATGGAAGTGCTGCTCGGTGCGCAGCAGGGTGTGGTCAACGCAGCAGACGCCGACATCGCCGTGCCCAGCCGTACCGTGTGGCTACCGCTGTCCTGGGACGACGCTGCCACCAAGCTCGCCATTGAAAAATACATGCAGTCGGTGCGCGCGAATGCGCCCTGGTGTCCGAGCAATATCGAGTTCATCCGCCGCATCAATGGGCTGCCCGACTGGCAGGCGGTGTACGACATTGTGTTTAAGGCCAGCTATCTGGTGCTGGGCTTGGGTGACGTGTATCTGGGTGCGCCGGTGGCGACACCGGTGGACCCGCGCCACCGTCTGGTGACTACCAAGTACAACCCGGCCCGCACCTGGACGCCCGAAAATGCAGTGGGCATCGGTGGCGCTTACATGTGCGTGTACGGCATGGAAGGCCCGGGCGGCTACCAATTCGTCGGCCGTACGGTGCAGATGTGGAACCGCTGGCGCGATGCGCGCAACGGCGCGCAGGACTTTGAAGCCGGCAAGCCGTGGCTCTTACGCTTCTTTGACCAAATCCGCTTCTACCCCGTCAGCGCCGAAGAGTTGCTGCAATGGCGCAAGGACTTTCCCGCCGGACGCGTGAAGCTGCGCATTGAAGACGGTACGTTCCGGCTTTCCGACTACCAACGCTTTCTGGCGGAAAACGCAGCGTCGATTGCCGAATTCAAAGAAGTGCAGCAAAGCTCCTTTGAAGCCGAGCGGGAACGCTGGGCCGCAGCCGGCCTGCTGGAAACACCTATGGCGGAAGCCGAAAGCAAACCAGATGTCAATGCCGCACTGGTGGATGCGTTTGACGGCGAAGTTATTTCGTCGCAAGTGTCGGGCGGTGTGTGGTCGGTAGTGGCGAAAGAAGGGGCATCTGTCAAGGTTGGTGACCCGCTGATCGTAGTGGAGTCAATGAAGATGGAGATCATCGTCAGCGCCACACAAGACGGCATCGTGCACAAGGTTCTGTGCAGCGAAGGCATGCCCGTACAAGCCGGGCAGGCATTGGTACTGCTGAGTCAATCAACAACATGAATCGGAATTGGTATGCGACTTGATTTGTCTATCCCCCACCTGCGCACGCAATACGCCAGCGGGTCACTCACGCCGGTGCAGATGGTGGAAGCGCTATATGCGCAAATGCTGGCCGAGGATGCGCTGATTGATCGCCACATTTGGATTCACCGCCTGAGCAAAGAAGCGATGTTGGCCTACGCCCAATCGCTGGAGGTGCGCGATGCCCAAGCGCTCCCGCTGTACGGCATTCCCTTTGCCATCAAGGACAACATCGACCTGGCCGGAGTGCCTACCACGGCAGCCTGCCCGGATTTTGCCTACACACCCGACAAGAGTGCCACGGTGGTGCAGCGGCTGATTGCGGCCGGTGCCATTCCGGTGGGCAAGACCAATCTGGACCAGTTTGCCAACGGCCTGGTCGGCGTGCGCTCGCCGTATGGGGCTTGCAAAAATTCGATCAATCCGGACTACATATCGGGCGGCTCATCAGCCGGCTCGGCGGTATCGGTCGCTTTGGGACTGGCCAGCTTCTCGCTCGGTACGGACACCGCAGGCTCGGGCCGCGTGCCGGCGGGCCTGAACAACCTCATCGGCCTCAAACCCAGCCTAGGTCGTATCCCCACCACGGGGGTGATTCCGGCCTGCCGCACGCTCGACGTGGTGTCAATCTTTGCACTCACCGCGACCGATGCAGCCGCAGTGCTGGCCGTGGCGCAGGGGCCGGACGGTGTGGACTCTTTTGCCCGCGTTGTGCCACCCGCAGGGTTTAACTTCGGCAACGCCGCAAGCTTTACCTTCGGTGTGCCGCGCGCACAGGACCTGGAGTTTCATGGCAACGCCGAAGGCCCTGCGCAATACAACGCGGCAGTAGCGCGGCTGGTGGCATTGGGCGGCAAGCCGGTGGAAGTGGATTTGCGCCCGTTCATTTCCGTCGCCCAACTGCTGTACGAAGGCCCTTGGGTGGCAGAGCGCTATGCCGCGATCCGCAGCTTCATCGAGTCCAAGCCCGAAGCGCTGCATCCGGTAACCCGCGCGATTACCGAAAAGGGAATCCGATTCAGCGCGCCCGACACCTTTGCTGCGCTCTACAAACTCAAAGACCTCGCATTGGCCACCCAGCCGGTATGGGAGCAAATCGACTTTTTGCTCACGCCCACCGCGGGCACCGCCTACATGATTGCCGAGGTAGAGGCCAACCCGGTTGCGCTCAACTCCAACCTGGGGCACTACACCAATTTCGTAAACCTGCTGGACCTCTCGGCAATTGCCGTGCCCGGAGGATTTATGACCAATGGCATGCCCTGCGGCGTGACGATGGTCGCGCCCTACGGCAAAGACTTTGCGTTGCTATCACTGGCTGCAAGCCTGCACTCCAGTGCAGGCGGAGTCACCACCGTGGGAGCCACCGAACACTCGCCCCACAAGCTGGGTACTGTGCCTGATGCCAGCCTCTTTCCCTCAGGTCAAATTCAGGTGGCCGTGTGCGGTGCGCACTTGAGTGGTTTACCGCTGAATGCGCAACTCACCTCGCGCGACGCACGCCTCATCCGCAGTGTGAACAGCAGCGCTGATTACAAACTCTTTGCCCTGCCCGGGGGCCCGCCGTTCAGGCCCGGCATGGTGCGCGTAGCAGATGGCGGCGCGCCGATTGCCATGGAAATCTGGGAGATGCCCGCGACCGCCTTCGGCTCCTTCGTTGCAGGGATTCCGGCGCCCTTGGGAATCGGCACGGTGGCCCTGCAGGGCGGCGGCACGGTAAAGGGCTTTGTATGCGAAGCCATTGCGGCGGATGGCGCACAGGACATTACGCACCACGGTGGATGGCGCGCCTACCTGGCTGCCGCCAAGTAGTGCATCCAAACCCCTGCGCTACCTGCAATGGGCCCGCTTGGTGCGCGTATTGCCAGCGATGTGGCCTGAAGCGTGCGATGAAAGCTGGCACGCATGTTGCTCACTAAACTAATGCAGGTAGGGCCGGTTTCGGCATATCAGTTAGGTGCACTAGGGTTCCGGTCACGCAAGTCTGCTGTTGCGTGATGTCTGGTCCGAGAGTGCCCCGGCCACGGCGGCCTGATGCGCCGGGGCTCCACGGAGGGATAAAAGCCCGGGAGAGCGACGTACACATCGTCTCTTCCTGCTATTTTTTATTCACTTCTGGAGTTTCATCATGGGCACCAACATTTCTATTCACACATCGTCAGCTGTATCGACCGCGTCCGGCCAAGCTACCGGCACGTTGATGAAACGCCTGTTCAAACCGCTGGCGACATTGGCCTTGGTGGCAGCCGCCAGCGCCTCGTTTGCGGCAGGTCCTGCACCACTGAAAATCGGCACGGTGGTGTGGATCGGCTACGGCCCCTTTTATGTGGCCGAAGCACTGGACCTGTACAAAAAGTACAACATGAAAGTGTCGCTGCAAGTGTTTACCGACCCGGCATTGATTCCCTCGGCCATCGCCAGCGGCGCGGTGGACGGCGGCATGCTGACCTATGACCAGGTGGTGGGTCAGGTGGCAGCCGGTCAGGCGCAAAAAGTGGTCATGCCGATCGACTACTCCAACGGCGGCGACGCCATCGTGGCCGACAAGACCATAACCAAAGTTGCAGATTTCAAAGGCAAGAAAATCGGTTTCAACCCGCTCTCGCCTTCCGACTTTTTGCTCTCCTACGCCCTCAAGACTGCAGGCCTGAGCGACAAGGACATTACCCCCATCAACATGACACCCGAAGGCGTGCCGGCTGCAATGGCTTCCGGCCAGATGCCTATCGGCGTGACCTATGAACCCAGCCTGTCACAAATCGTGAGCCAGGGCGGCGGCAAGAAGTTCAAGGTGGTGTTCTCCAGCAAGAATGCACCGGGCCTGATCGCCGACGTGCTGGTGTTTGACGACAAAGTCATCAAGGCCAAGCCCACCGAAATTTCCAACATCATCAAGGTGTACTTGGACGGTATGGCCTACATGAAGGCCAAGCCCGATGAGTCATACAAGATCATCGGCAAGTTCATGGGCGTGACCGCCAAGGAAGTCAAAGAGCAACTCACCGGCGTGTACAACATTCCCCCCGCTGAAATGCCCAAGGCTTTCGTGAAATCCGCTGAAACCACGTCCTATTACGGCAGCGGCGACGTGATCGGCAAGTTGCTCCTGGCAAAGGGACAGATCAAGGCGATCCCGGCTACCGAAGCCACCATTGACGCCCAGTTTGTGACTGCGCTATCGAAGAAATAATCCGCTACTTTCTTCCGGCATTTTCCGGCACCGCTCCGGGACCCGTTGTGTCCCGGAGCGCATCCTAGTGATGCGCTTGAACTGAGTGAGGCTAAAACCGTGAATTCAATTTACCGTTACCCCGATGGCATGTGGCCCAACACGCTGGCGCTTGCCGCCACGGTTGTGATGTATCCGCTGGGCCTGGCCCTGATGATCAGCAGCCCCTGGGCGCTCAATGCGCTGGGCTTTGTGCTGATGGTGCTGAGCCTGACGTGGTCCGCTTACTTCATCCACGAGTTTGCACACCACGCTATTTTTAAAAGCCCCGACGCCAATGCACGCTGGGGCACGCTGATGGCCTGGCTCAATGGCAGTAGCTTTGCCGGCTTTGAGAACATGCGGCGTAAACATATGCGCCACCACGTCGAGCGCGCCGACGTCATCACCTTTGATGCCAAAGGCTTTTTGCAGCGCTCCCCTGCCTGGTTTCGCAACACACTGCTGGCGCTGGAGTGGGCCTACTTTCCGGCGATAGAGTTTTTGATGCGCGGCTTTGTGATTTCCATGCCGTTTCAAAAGCGCGCCAGGCCCACTGCAACCCAATCAATTGCAGCGCTGCGGTTGCGCATCGTCGCCATCGCAGTAGTCCGATTGTCGGCACTGGCGCTGTTGGGCTACTACTCGCCCAAGGCATGGGTGTTGTACTGCCTGGCGGTATTGGTTTTCATCACGCTTTTGCGCTTTGCCGATTGCTTTCAGCACACCTACGAGGCCTATCCGATACTGGACGACACGCCGCTGCCCAAAGACAAGATCCGCGACCGCGATTATGAACAAGCCAACACCTACACCGATGTGGTCGGCATTCAAAGCACCTTGAGTACCGGCGTGCTCAATATGCTGTGGCTGAACTTCGGCTACCACAACGCCCACCACGAGCGTCCCACCATGCCCTGGTACCGTCTACCGGATTACCACCGTGAGTTGTACCCCACAGACTATGCGCAGGTGATTACCGTGGGTGAGCTGCTGAAAAGCTTTCATACCAACCGCATCAAACGCATTCTGGCGGACAACTATGGTGAGGTCGCACCGGGCGGCGTACCCGGTCGTGCGGATCGCTTTCTGGGCGCTGTAGGCGTCTCCTTTTTAACCGCTGTTTAAGCGCACCGCATGGCTACAGCAACGCGCTACGGCCTGCAGGGCCGTGTGGTGGTGGTGACCGGCGCTGGCGGCGGCATAGGTCGCGCGCTGGCTGAGGCATTTGCCGCGCAGGAAGCCGAGCTGATACTCATCGATCGCGCGCAGGATGCGCTGATGCAGGTTGCCACTGACCTGTCGGGCATCACACGGGTCAACCCGCATCTGTGCGACCTCTCCAGCGACGCGGCAGTTGCGGCCATGACCAGCGCCCTGACTGCCCAACTCGCACGGCAGCAGCAAAGCATTTACACGCTGGTCAACAACGCCGGTGCCGAGTACCCCACACCTTTGTCCAGCGGTGCGCCGGATGCAATGGAGCGCTGGGCTGCATTGCTGGACAACAACGTCAGCAGCATGACGCGCCTCACCCGCGCTTTGCTGCCGTTGATGGGAGAAGGCAGCAGCATCATCAACCAGGCCTCCATCTGGGGCAAAACCGGCGTTGCGGATTTTTCGGCGTATGTGGCCAGCAAACATGCGGTCATTGGCCTGACCCGCGCGTTGGCGTGGGAGTTGGGAGCCCGTGGCATTCGCGTCAACGCGGTGTGCCCCGGCTGGATCCGCACCGACGCAGCGATGGCATCGCTGCGCAGCATGGCACAAACGCAGGGCCGCAGCGAGGCAGTAGTCGAGCGCGACATTCTGGCCGGACAGGCATTACCGGGCATGCTGGCGCCCGCCGACATTGCCGGTGTGTATCTGTTTTTGGCCAGCCATGATGCACGCTGCATGACGGGCCAGAGTCTGGTGGCCAGCAACGGCGAGGTAATGGCATGAGACTGGACAATCGCACCGCACTCATTACCGGCGCGGCCACCGGCATAGGCCGTGCGTGCGCGCTGCTGTTTGCACAAGCGGGCGCAAATGTGGTGGTCAACCACTTGGGCGACCACACGCAGGCGCAAACACTGGTGCATGAACTGCAAGCCCTTGGCGTGCAGGCATGGGCAGTGGAAGCCGACGTATCCCGCGCCACGGAAGTCGATGCCCTGCTGGTGTGCCTGCAGTCGCTGGCACCCCCCATAGACATCCTGCTCAATAACGCCGGCATCATTGCCGAGAAACCGTTTCTGGAAACCACCGAATCAGATTGGGATCGCATGATGGCGGTGGACCTCAAATCGGTGTTTCTGATGTGCCGCGCGGTGTTGCCAGGTATGGTTGCACGCGCCAGCGGCGTAGTGATCAATATCGCCTCTGACCTGGGCTATCTGGGCCGCGCGCAATTTGCGCCCTACTGCGCGGCCAAGGCCGGTGTGATGGGGCTCACTCGCTCACTGGCGCGGGAGTTTGCGCCGCACATCCGCGTCAATGCCATCGCGCCCGGCCCAGTGGACACAGCAATGGTGTCACTGGAATCCATGAGCGCAGAAACCATTGAACTGGAACTCGCTATTCCACAACACCGCTTTGCACAACCGCAGGAGATTGCCGCTACAGCGCTGTTTCTGGCCAGCGACTTTTCGCGCTTTTACTGCGGTCAGGTGCTCGGGCCCAACGGTGGATCGGTTATGCCGTGAACATCCAGCGTGCCGTGTGGGTGCTGCTGTTTTCGTCCTCGCTTTGGGGACTTACCTGGTGGCCGCTGAAGCAGTTTGCAGCGCAGGGCCTGAGCGGCCCATTGCTTGGCATGCTGACGTATGGCTTTGCCGGTTTGTTGGGCATTGGCGTGTTATTGCTGCAACGCAAAGCGCTGCGCACGCATGCGCTAATGTGGGTGCTCATCGCGCTGGTGGGGGGCTGGGGCAACACGGCCTTTGTCAGCGCCATGGTGCTGGGTGATGTGGTGCGTGTCATGCTGCTTTTTTATCTGGCTCCGGTGTGGTCGGTACTGGGCGGACGCTTGTTTTTGGGTGAGCGTATATCGGCGCGCCGGGGCGTTGCCGTGGCGCTGTCGCTGGCCGGCGCGTTTCTGGTGGTGGGGGGCATGGCGGCGTTGTATACGCCGCCCGGTGCCACCGATGTACTGGCAGTGACCGCCGGTCTGGCGTTTTCAGGCAACAACATTCTGGCGCGCAAAGCGCAGGGCATTCCCACTGCAAGCAAATCGGTGGCGGTACTGTTGGGCTGCGGCTTTACCTCGTGGCTGATGCTGGTGCTGATGCCCTCAACTTCGGGCGCTGCGTCACCGCACTACACACCCGTTCTACTGGCCGCGCTGGCGGCGTTTTCTTTGCTGTGGATGGGACTGGTTACCACCACATGGCAATGGAGCGTGACGCGGCTGGAAGCAGGTCGCTCTGGTGTGATCGCCATCGCCGAGCTGGTGGTTGCCGTCATCTCGGCCACGCTGCTGAGCGCACAAATGCCAAGCAGCACCGAGTGCATGGGCGGCGCATTGATCGCGTTGGCCGCCATGCTGGAAGCCACAGACACGTCAGGCGTCCCGCACCCCTCCCCTATTTCCGCAACTTAAGGACACCGCTATGCGCACCATCTGGATGAACCAGCTCTCCTGGGTCGATTACGAAGCGACGATCAAGGCCGAGCAGCCGCCTATTTTTCTGCCAGTGGGCGCGCTCGAACAGCATGGCCCGCACCTGCCACTGGGCACGGACGGCCTGCTCAGTGCAGCCGTAGCGGCAGACACCGCCACGCTGGTGCAGGGTCTGGTCGCACCCACGCTGTCGTATGGCTACAAGTCGCAACCCAAGTGCGGTGGCGGCCAGCATTTTTGCGGCACCACCAGTGTGGACGCAGCCACGCTGATCGGCTCGGTGCGCGACGCGGTGCGGGAGTTTGGTCGCCACGGTGCTACAAAGCTTGTCTTTGTCAACGGTCACTACGAGAACCAGTGGTTTCTGATTGAAGGCATTGACTTGGGGCTGCGCGATCTGGGCCCCGGTGCGAAACTGCAAGTGATGCGGCTGGAGTATTGGGACTTCCTGACCGAGCAAACACTGACCAGCGTGTTCCCGAATGGATTCCCCGGCTTTGCGCTGGAGCATGCGGCAGTGATCGAGACTTCGATGATGCTGCATTACCACCCCTCACTGGTGCGTACCGACCTGATTCCCGAAGACCCACCCGCCGACTTCCCGCCCTACGACGTGTATCCCACCAAAAAGAACTGGGTGCCGCTCTCGGGCGTGTTGTCGAGTGCCAAAGGCTCTACCGCCGAAAAAGGCAAAACAATGGCCACCGAGCTTGCAATGCGCATGGCTGACGCGGTAATCGAAGCATTCAAATAAGTCAATGCTCAGTGCCGCATCCACCGCATTGCTGGTGATCGACATGCAACGCGATTTTCTGGACCCGCGTGGCTACGCGGCACAGGCAGGCCTCGACATTGCGCGACTGCGTCAAACAATCGGTCCGGTGCAGTCCCTTCTGGCGACGGCCCGTTCCGCGGGCATGCGTGTACTCTTTACCCGCGAAGGCCATCGCCCCGACCTCTGCGACTGCCCGCCCTTCAAGCTGGAGCGCAGTCGCCAGGCGGGCGCCACCATCGGCGCGCCCGGCCCGCTGGGACGCCTACTGGTGCGCGGCGAATACGGCCACGACCTGGTGGACGAATGCACGCCACTGCCGGGCGAGCAAGTGATTGACAAGCCCGGCTACAGCGCCTTTCACCAGACCGACCTCGACCAGATCCTTCGCGCGCAGGGTATACAAACACTGGTGGTATGCGGCGTCACGACGGAGGTATGCGTGAACACCAGCGTTCGTGCCGCCACCGATCTGGGCTACCACTGCATCACGGTGGCCGACGCCTGTGCTGCATCCGAGGCACATCTGCAGCAACCGGCGTTGGGCATGCTGCTGGTAGAAGGTGGCATATTCGGCGAAGTTCAGCAATGCGCCGAGGTGCTGGCACGCATTCCCCCCCGTTTGGAGACGCGCTTATGACCCAGGTCCGCAACATCCGGCCGCTGCTCACCGCCACGCAGCACTACGACAAAACGATCTCGACCTACCAGCGCGGGCGCGGTCAGGTGATTGAGGCACCTTTACTGGCCTACCTGATTGAGACCGCCAATGGCCGCATCCTGTATGACGTCGGATGTGACCACACCAAGATCAACGACCCCACCTTGTGCGCCAAGTATTTCAACAAACAAGACTTTGAGCATGGCCCGCCGGTGATGACCGAAGAACAGTGCATCCCGCACCACCTAGCGCGTCTGGGATTGACGCCTGCCGACGTGGATGTGATTTTTATCGGTCACCTGCATTGGGACCATGCCGGTGGGCTCAAAGAACTCAACCGTTGTGGATGCGGTGCGGAAATTCACTTGCAGCATGACGAGTTGGCCGCAGTTCAGGAAGGCACTGCCACCAGTGTGTTTGCCGACGACCTGACCACCGATGAAGGTGCGCCGCTGCAGTTCAAGCTGCACCGCGGCGAATACAGCGTGGTTGCGGGCGTACAAGCCGTTGCCACACCGGGCCACACCGCCGGACATATGTCGCTGTGGATTGAGCTGCCTAAAGGGCCGCCGGTGCTGCTGGCCGGTGACGCTGCGGACTTGCAGGAAAACCTGGACGATGAAATTGCCCCCGGCGGCCTGTGGCAAGGCAACGAAGCCTTGGCCGTAGACAGCATTCGCAAGCTCAAAGAGCTGGCACGGCGCACAGACGGATGGATCTGGCCGAACCACGATATGACTTTCTTCAAAGGCCTTCACGCCTTTCCTGCGGCTTATGAATAAAACTTCTTCTGCCTTCGGCAAACCCAATCCGCTATCGGTCTGGCCCGACGAAGCGGACCCGGTGTCCCCTCTGGTGCCCGAGCTCTACTTCGGTGTGTGGTCGCGCAGTCTGCTGGAAACGCCGGCCAAACGTGACACGACCAGTTTTGTGCGCTGGATGCAATTGGGACGCTGGCATGTGGACTTGCGGGTGCCCGCCAATAGCATCGACCCATGTCAGGGTTTTAGCGGCATTACGCGCATATCGCAGGTGGACGGGCGCGATGTCTGCACCTGGCAACGCATGGTGGACTACACGCCACCACGCGACACGGTGGACGAGGGCTGGGTGGACTTTGAAGGCGCTGAGCGGCTCATAGAAACCGGCATTCACGGCGGATACCACGAAGTATGGGACCGCCTGATCGGCTCGGTGGGTCAGCGCATTGCGCTCGCTGAACAACGGCTGGACAGCCTGCCCCAG
>CANBYM010000052.1 GCA_947373605.1 Comamonadaceae bacterium | reverse complement strand
GGCAGAGGCGCACGGCAAGCTCAGTGGACGTCCGGGTATCTGCTTTGTGACCCGTGCGCCGGGTGCAACCAATGCGTCCATCGGTGTGCACACCGCGTTTCAGGACTCCACCCCCATGATTTTGTTTGTGGGCGATGTGGGTAGCGACATGCGCGACCGCGAAGCGTTTCAGGAGATGGACTATCGGGCCATGTTTGGTCCCAGCGCCATGGGAATGGCCAAGCGCGTTGAGCGTATCGATGATGCAAGGCGCATCCCCGAATACGTTGCGCGCGCCTACGCCACCGCCATGAATGGCAGGCCCGGGCCGGTGGTGCTGGTGTTGCCCGAAGACATGCTGACGGCCAAGCTGCAGGTTGACCCGCAAACGGGCCTGCTTCCGCAACCCCTGCCACGTGTGGAGCCGGTGGATGCGTGGAGCGACCCTGGTGCACTGCGTACCTTGCGCGAAATGCTGCTGCAGTCGCAGCGCCCTTTTGTGATTGCCGGAGGAGCAGGGTGGACGCCGCAGTCCGCACAGGCGTTACAGCGTTTTGCCGAGAATTGGCGCTTGCCCGTTGGCAACGCATTCCGCTTTCAGGACACCTTTGACAACTTCCACCCGCAGTATGCGGGCGATGTGGGCATCGGCATCAACCCCTTGCTTGCCAAACGCGTGAAAGAAAGCGACTTGATCATTGCCATTGGGCCTCGTCTGGGTGAGATGACCACCGGCGGTTATACACTTTTGCAGGCTCCCAAAGCTGCGCAAAAGTTGGTGCACATTCATGCCAGCGCAGAAGAACTCAATCGCGTCTACCAGCCGGACTTGGCCATTCAGGCCAGCATGCGTGCAGCGGCGCGCTCGCTGGAGGTACTGACGGCGCCGGTCGACGTGCCGTGGGAAGCCTGGACACAGGGCTGCAATGCCGATTACCTGGCCAATCTGGTTCCCAGCACCATCAAGGATATGCCCGCTGATACCGAAGCCGGGCTGGTGGACATGCCCTCCGTCATTGCGACTTTGCAGCGACTTTTGCCCGCTGACGCCGTAGTTACCAATGGTGCCGGCAACTTTGCCAGCTGGATGCACCGCTATTACCGCCATACGGGCATTGCATCCGGATTCAAAACCCAATTGGCACCTACCAATGGTGCGATGGGTTACGGCGTGCCGGCCGGTATTGCGGCCGCCATTGTTAGCAATCGCGTCGCATTCACCATTGCCGGGGATGGCGACTTTTTGATGAACGGGCAGGAACTGGCGACGGCCGTGCAGTGTGGTGCCAAGTCCATTATTGTGTTGCTCAACAACGCCATGTTTGGAACGATCCGCATGCACCAGGAGCGCGAGTATCCGCTGCATGTGGCAGGCACACGGCTGCAGAACCCCGATTTCGCGGGTCTGGCACGTGCGTACGGCTATGCGGGAGTCACGATTCGCCGCAGTGCGGATTTCGAGGCCGAACTAGTGGCCGCGCTGGCGCGATCCAACGGAACGCTCATAGAAATCGTGCTAGAGCCTGAGCTGATCACTACCCGTGGCACGCTGGCAGCCATGACAAAAGCTGCTCTGGCGCAGGGGCGGTAGGACGGCTAGAGCGCAGCCCAGTCGGTTTCGTCCGGAACTCCTGTATGCGGGCAACCGCAATACTGGTCAAGCTGCCAGATAACGGTGATATTGGAATGGTCTACGTCCGGTTCATACCCGTCCAGCCCAATGCGAAACAGGTTTTGCAAAGCGAACATATGCAAGGCCAGTGGTGCGGACCAATGCATTACGGTCAGTTGCACCCACACGCGCGAACCCATCCGATGGCGCAGTGTCGGTATGACTTCGCAGACAATAGCGCCCGCAGGCAGTTTGTACAGGCGCTCAAGGTCTCGCCAGACTGTCTGGGCGAGAGCCTCCGTATTACCGCTGTCCTGCAAGGTACTGTGAAACTTGGTGGTGCGATTCGCCGTCGGCTGTTGCGCGGTAGTGTTGAGAAAATCGGGTTTCAAAAAATCAAACATAGGTGCAGATCAGCGACGACGCAGCGCGCTTTCGAGTTGGGGCTTGGGAACGATTCCCTTGAACAGACGCGTTAGTACGTCAAGGCGTTGCATGGCTTCACACTCACCGAGGCGTTCGCTTAAGACCTGCATCAAATCGCTGCGCAAATACCAAAGGGTTTGAATTTCACAAGCGCTCTTGAGTTTGACGAAAAGGATGGTTCGCTGTGCATGCGCATCCAATGCATTGAACAACTCCTCAAGCATTGCACCGCGCACTGCCTCCATGCGGTTATCGAGCTCCCGTTCGTAGGCTGCGTCGCTCCACAGGTTGCGCAGAACAACCACAATTTTTGAAATTTTCCAACGCTTCATGGCGCACCTTCGGTTCAACGAGACACAAAGATTTAATTTTTTTATATTCGAACAGCACCCCGAGTCTGTAAGCCCGATTTAGCGCCGTCGGATGCATTCTCCAACACTTAGAGGGATAAAAGTACAAAAAAAGGCCAGCAAAGGCCGGCCTTTTTGATAAAAGTAGAACTGACTACTTGATGTCTACACCGTAGAAGGTATGACGGCCAAACGGGCTCAGCTTGAAATCAATAACTTCGTTGCGCACTGGCTTCAGTTGCACAGCGTGCGCAATAGTGAACCAAGGTGCTTGTTCTTTGAAGATGACCTGTGCTTTTTCGTACAACTTGGTACGTTCAGCAACGTTGCTGACGGTTTTGGCTTTGACCACGATGTCGTCAAAAGGCTTGTAACAGAACTTGGCTACATTGCTGCCGCCGGCCTTGGCGGAGTCGCAACCCAACAGGGTGTGCAAGAAATTGTCAGGGTCTCCGTTGTCGCCGGTCCATCCCAGCATGCCCATTTGGTGTTCCCCGGCCTGCATGCGCTTGCGGTATTCGCCCCATTCAAAGCTCTTGATTTCAGCCTTCACGCCCACTTTGGCGAGGTCAGCCTGCATCAATTCGGCAATGCGCTTTGCGTTGGGGTTGTAAGGGCGTTGCACCGGCATGGCCCAAAGGTCGGTGGTGAAACCGTTGGGGTAACCGGCCGCTGCCAGCAACTTCTTGGCTTCTTCTGGATTGAACGCGTCGTCCTTGATGGACTTGTTGTAAGACCACTGGGTTGGCGGAATCGGGTTGGTCGCAGGCACGCCAGTACTCAGGTATACAGCCGACACAATAGCCTTCTTATCGATAGCCATGTTGATGGCTTTGCGCACCCGCACATCGTCAAAGGGCTTCTTGGTGGTGTTGTAAGCCAGATAGCCGACGTTCAAACCAGCTTGCTCCAGCACTTTGACGTTGGTATCTTTGCGAATGGCTTCCAGATCCGCTGGGTTTGGGTAGGGCATCACCTGGCACTCGCCCTTTTGCAGTTTGGCCCAGCGCACGGAGGCGTCCGGTGTAATCGAGAAAATCAGATCGTCGATCTTGGCCTTGCCGCCCCAATATTTGTCAAAGGCCTTGTAGCGGATGATTGCATCTTTTTGATACTGCACCAGTTGGAAGGGGCCGGTACCGATGGGATCCTGGTCAATCTTTTCGGGCGTGCCGGCCTTAAGCATGGCAATGGCGTATTCCTTGGACTGCACACCAGCAAACGACATAGCCAGGTTAGCCAGGAAAGGTGCCTCAGGCGCATTGAGCGTGATCTTGACGGTGTACTCGTCCACCTTGTCCACCGACTTGATCAATTTGGGCATGCCCATGTCATTGAAATAGCTGTGGTTGGAGCTAGTTACCTTGAAATACGGGTCGTTTTCTTTCCACTGGCGTTCGAGCATAAACAAGATGTCGTCGGCATTGAAGTCACGGGTGGGTGTGAAGTTTTTGTTGGACTGCCACTTCACGCCTTTGCGCAGGTTGAAGGTGTATTCCAAGCCGTCTTTGGAGATCGTCCATTTTTCCGCCAGACCGGGCTGAACGGCCGTGCCACCGCGCTCAAACTTGACGATGTTGTCGTAGATCTGTTCGCCTGCATCAAACGAAGTGCCGGTGGTGTTGATGCCGGGGTAGAAGTTTTCCGGGCTGCCTTCCGAGCAGAACACCAGAGTTTTTGCGGCGACCGGCGTGAGCGTCATGGCGGCGGGCAATGCCATTGCACAAAGCAAAGCGGCTTTGCTAAAGCGCATACGGGACAGGGAACGAATCATGTAGTGGCTCCTTGAAAAAAATGCATATTACGTGAAGAAAACGGGCGTCGCACTGAATTAGATCAATTTGTTGCGAGTCGCTCAGCTTCGAAGCAGGCCACCTGGCGTCCCATCAGCTCCACCAAGGGCGGACGTTCCTGATGGCAGCGCTCCACGGCATGCGGACAACGGGTGCAAAACACGCAGCCTTTTGGGGGATTCAGTGGGGAGGGCAGTTCACCCTTGAGAACAATCTGGGTTTTGGCAGGGCCGGAACCTGCCAGTCCCGGAGTGGATGCCAGCAAGGCCTGCGTATAGGGATGCAGCGGTTTGGTGAATATGGTTTCCTTCTCGCCTTGCTCAACCGCGTAGCCCAGATACATGACCAGTACATCGTGGGCAATGTGGCGTACCACACCCAGATCATGCGAGATGAACAAATAGGCTAGGCCCATATCGCGCTGCAGGTCTGACAATAAATTGAGTACCTGGGCTTGAATGGATACGTCCAGCGCAGACACCGGCTCATCGGCCACGACCAAAGCGGGCTCCAGCATGAGCGCGCGAGCAATGGCAATGCGCTGGCGCTGTCCGCCGGAGAACATGTGCGGATAACGGTCGTAGTGCTCAGGGCGCAGTCCTACTTTGGCGAGAATGGCCCGCGCCTTTTCGGCGCGCTGTTCTGCGGTGAGTGTGGTGTTGATTTCCAAAGGCGCTTCGAGGATTTGGCCGATGCGCTTACGCGGGTTCAAAGATCCGTAGGGGTTTTGAAACACCAGTTGCACCTTGCGGCGCAGGGCCGCCCTCTCGTTCGCTGAGGCGCGCACCACATCCATTCCGCCGATGTGCAATTCGCCAGAGGTGGGGGATTCGATCAGCGACACCATGCGCGCCAGCGTGGACTTGCCGCAGCCGGACTCTCCCACGACAGCGAGCGTTTTGCCTGCCTTCACTGAAAAGGACACGTTGCTAACGGCCTGCAAGGCATCGGCCTTGCGCATAAAGCCGTTGCTGATGGGATAGACCTGCCGCAGTTGTCTGGCAGAGACGACAGTTTGTTGGGTCATGCATGCACCTCAGCTCTGGGTTCTTGACGTGCCTCGTCGCCCAGCGGGAAATGGCAACGCACTGTCCCTCGCGCAATGGAAGTAAGCGCAGGGCGCGCAGCACATTGAGGTGTTTGAAAGTAGCTGCAGCGCGGGCCGAACAAGCAGCCTTGCGGTCGGTCATACAAACCCGGCACCATGCCAGGAATTGTCGCCAGGCGGGAGTTGCCGTGGCTGCGCTCGGGCATGGATGCCAGCAGTGCCTCGGTATAAGGGTGTTGCGGCGTGGCAAAAATATCCTGCGCATTGCGCTCTTCCATGAGCTGCCCAGCGTACATCACCGCTACGCGTTGGGCCATTTCACTCACCACACCCATGTTGTGGGTGATCAGCACCAAGGCCATGCCACGGTCTTTTTGCAGACTGCGCAGCAGGTCCAGAATTTGCGCCTGAATGGTCACATCCAGCGCGGTGGTGGGCTCGTCCGCAATGAGCAGCTTGGGATTGCAAGCAATCGCCATGGCAATCATCACGCGCTGGCTCATGCCTCCGGAAAGTTGGTGCGGGTAAACGCCCAAGCGACTTTCCGCCGCAGGAATGCCCACCTGCTCCAGCAATTCAATGGATCGCTTGCGCGCGGCAGCCTTGTCCATGCCCATATGCATTTTGAGGGTCTCCGCCAATTGGTAACCCACCGTAAAGCAGGGATTCAGACTGGTGGTCGGGTCCTGAAAAATCATCGCCATGTCTTTGCCGGTGAGCTTACGCCTTTGCGTATCGCCGAGCTTGAGCAAGTCATGCCCGTCAAACTGCATGGTGTCCGCCTTTACGCGTCCGGGAAAGCCCACCAGACCCATCAGCGCCATCATGGTGACGCTTTTGCCGGAACCGGATTCGCCCACGATGCCCAGCACTTCGCCGGGTTCGATCGACAGGCTCACGCCGTCCACGGCATGCATGACGCCGTTGTGCGAAGGGAACTCTACCGATAGGTTTTTGATATCAAGGAGTGCCATTGTTTGCTGCCTCCATTAGCGCTTGAGCTTGGGGTCCAGCGCATCGCGCAGACCATCGCCCAGCAGATTGAAAGAAAGTACCGTGATCAAAATCATTAGCCCCGGAAAGGTCACAACCCACCACGCGCGAAGCACAAATTCACGCGCATCGGCCAGCATGGTTCCCCACTCGGGCGCAGGCGGTTGTGCGCCCAAGCCCAGAAACCCTAAAGCGGCTGCATCGAGAATAGCCGTAGAAATTCCCAGCGAAGCTTGCACGATGAGCGGAGCCGTGCAGTTGGGCAGCACTTCGCTGAACATAATGCGCAGGTTTCCCGCACCACTCATGCGTGCGGCGGTTACGTAGTCACGTGACACCTCGGAGATCACTGCTGCGCGGGTGATGCGCACGTAATGCGGCAGCACCACAATAGCAACGGCTAGCATGGCATTCATCAGGCCCGGCCCAAGGATGGCCACAATCACAATCGCCAGTAACAGGCTTGGCAGAGTGAGGATGATGTCCATCAGGCGCATCACAGCCACTTCAAACACGCCGCGGTAATACCCTGCAAGTAGGCCCAGCACTGTGCCGACAAGCACTGAGAGTGTTACGACCGCAATACCGATGATTAGCGACAGGCGCGCACCGTAAATCAGGCGCGAAAGAATGTCGCGCCCGATGGCATCCGTTCCCAACAGGTGGGCTGTTGTGCCTCCTGTTTGCCAGGCCGGAGGAATCAGGAATACGCTGTTGTCGGTGAGGCCCGGCGCATAGGGTGCTACCTGACGTGCAAACGCTGCCAGTAATAAAACAGTTGCCACGATGATGAGGCCTGCCGTGGCACCTTTGTTGGCGCTGAATGAACGCCAGAAATCGCGAAACGGACTCAGTGGAGCGGCTTGCGTGGGGGATGGCGTTGTTACGGCGGTCATTTCTGGTACCTGATACGTGGGTTGATGATGCCGTAGGTCACATCGACCAACAGATTGACCGCCATGACGATGACACCCAGCAGCAACATGCCGCCTTGCAATACCGGATAGTCGCGCCGGCTGATAGCCTCAATTAGCCACTTGCCCACACCCGGCCAGGAGAAGATAGTCTCGGTCAGAATGGCGCCGGTGAACAGCACGCCGATTTGCAAACCGATTACGGTGATCACCGGTATCAGCGCGTTGCGCAGGGCATGTACCGCAACCACGCGCAAATTCGACAGACCCTTGGCGCGCGCCGTGCGGATGTAGTCTTCGCCAAGTACTTCAAGCATGGCCGAACGCGTCATCCGCGCAATGACCGCCAGCGGATTGGTGCCCAGCACAATGGTTGGCAAAATGAGATGCGATAGGGTGGAGACGAAAGCGCCTTTTTGATCCGACAGCAGTGAGTCGATCAGCATGAAGCCGGTAACCGGCTCGAAAAAGTATTGCACTGCAATGCGACCGGACACAGGGGTTAAGTCGAGCTGCACGGAGAACAACAAAATCAGCAACAAGCCCCACCAGAAAATCGGCATGGAATACCCCGCCAGTGATACACCCATGACGCCATGGTCTAGTAGCGAGTTACGCTTCACAGCAGCAAGAATGCCAGCGGGAATTCCAATGATCAGCGCAAACACGATGGCGCAAAGGGCCAGCTCAATCGTCGCGGGAAAAAGCGACGTGAATTCGCTCAGCACGCTGGCCTGCGTGATGATGGATTTGCCCAAGTCGCCATGCAGAACTTTGCCGATGTAGATGCCGTACTGCACGATCACAGGCTGGTCTAATCCGTATTCCTTGAGCAGCAATGCGTGGCGTGCAGGGTCGATGCCACGCTCGCCCGCCAATGTTTCAATGGGGTCGCCAGGTACCAGGCGGATCAGGAAAAACGCGAGGAGTGTCATGCCGAAAAATGTCGGAATAACCAGACTCAAGCGCGTAAATAGGAAGCGCAGCATGGGAAGTACTTCTTCTTATTAAAAGGTTCTGGAACAAAAAGGGGCCGGTACTACCGGCCCCTTTGGCGAATCACATGCGTGATGCGTCTTACTTCAAGTGCTTGCCGATCAAGCCGGCCATCTCGAACATAGAGACTTGCGCCTTGCCGAACACTTCTTTGAGCTTGGCATCAGCGTTGATCAGGCGCTTGTTGACTTTGTCTTGAAGACCGTTCTTCTTGATATAAGTCCACAATTTGCTGACCACTTCCGTGCGTGGCAGACCTGCGCTACCGACCACTGCAGCCAATGCGGCGCTAGGTGTCAGTGGCTTCATGAATGCAGCGTTGACGGCGCGTTTCTTAGCCGGTGCTTTTTTCGCTGCTACTTTTTTTGCAGGAGCGGCTTTCTTTGCAGGAGCTGCTTTTTTCGCTGGTGCAGCTTTCTTTGCTGGGGCCGCTTTTTTAGCGACTACTTTTTTCGCTGGTACAGCTTTTTTCGCTGGCGCAGCTTTCTTAGCGGGAGCAGCCTTTTTTGCGGCTGGTTTTTTTGCAGTTGCCATGATTGAATTGTCCTTCTAGAAGTTGATTAATCACCAGCGAAAAACTGCTTCTTCACTGGTAGGTCGGATGCTACTGGCAAAAAAGGGCGTTTCCAAGCGGGAAAACACTTTTTTTCACTCTGGGATGTTGTTTTTTTCATTGGAAAATGCGCATATTCATTTAAAAGGAGTGCACCAAGATGACCTTCAACTTCGCTACCTGTGACATTTGTGATGTCCATAAAGGAGATTTATCCGGCCATTTCCGTGTTTTGCCGCCCGTGTTCAAAGACTACGGGCAGGTCCGCAAGTTTTTTGGACCGGTGCAAACGGTGAAGTGTTTTGAAGATAACTCCCTGGTGAAGTCGGCAGTGGACTCGAAGGGATGGATCGACACGGCTCAGGGCCGCACGCCTAAGGTGCTGGTGGTTGATGGTGGTGCATCGCTACGCTATGCACTGTTGGGAGGCAAGCTGGGTGAGGCTGCTGCGCGCAATGGTTGGGCCGGCGTGGTGATAAATGGCTGTGTGCGTGATGCAGCCGAGTTAATCGGGCATCAGGTGGGTATTCGCGCATTGGCGCTGATGCCCCTGCCTACCGAGAAGCGCAACGAAGGCCAAAGCAATGTTCCCATCTTGATACAGGGGGTGCGTATTGCGCCAGGTGACTGGCTGTATGCCGACGAAGACGGCATCGTACTGGGTTCAAAGCCTTTGGTTTGAGCCCGGCAATGTTGCCAGCAATACGCCGGCCAGCGCGATGGCAAAGGCGATGACTTCCATGGTGTTGAGGGTTTCACCCAAGACAAAGACACCCACAACGGCCGCAGTGATGGGAAGCATGACCGAAAACACACCGGCTCTGGCAGCCGGTATGGTCTGCAACCCTGTCATCCACAGCCACACCGTCCATACGCTCGCGGCCATGGCGTAAAACACCAGCAGCAGCCAGATGCTGTAGTGCACTGCGGAAAAATGGAATCCCCAAGCAAAATAAATGCCCATGGGCGTCATCAACAGGAAACCACACAGGTTGATCAGTGCACTGATGCGCTTGGGTGTCAGGATAACAGTCAACTTTTTGCCCACTACGGCATATACGCCTTCACATAATACGGCTGCAAACACCAATGCATTGCCCAGCAAAGCCCTGCCGGTGATCGGATTTTCGGCGACAGAGCCACCTGCACTGTCCCAGTGGCGTGCCATGGCCAATAGAGCAATTCCCAGCGCTCCGAACGCTGCTGCCAGCCACACACGCTTGCCAACGCGTTCTTTGAGCAGGACCCAACTCAGAATCGCAATGGCAGCGGGGATCATGGACAAAATCACACCGGCCGATACGGCGCTTGTCATGCTGACACCGAACAGCATGCAGATGGAAAACATGAAGTTGCCGATGAAAGACTCCAGAAATACCAGGCGCTTGGTTTGCGTTGTCATGGGCGCTTCGTGGGCGGGGCGTCGCAGCCAGTTACCCATGGCAATGGCGGCAATGCCAAACCGCATCCAAGCCAGCAGGAATACCGGAAGCGCTGCGGTCAACGGCTTGGACAGCGCAACATACACGCCCACCATAGACATGCTTAGTGCAAGGCAGGCATAGGCCACCCATTTGCCTTGGTGCGTGTGATCGGGGAATGGATGTGACATGGGTGCTTGCGGTGACAGTTGTTGGCAAAGCGCACGAGGGTACACCACGGCGCAGGCAATGGAGTCCGGCGATGGCATCAAATTGGCACCTTTGCTGATGGCCTACGTGCGTTACCTTTAGCAGGTTAACCAAACACGTTGAGGGAACCATGACCATCGGACAATTTGCCTATGCCAGCAACACCAACCATTTCCTGGCGGCACAAGCGCTGGTTTCACAGGCCTTCGCGGTGTGCGGCGTGCCGTTTGATGGTGCCGTGACCAACCGGCCCGGCGCGCGTTTCGGTCCGCAGGAAATCCGGCGCGCGTCACTCATGTTGTGCGATGGCATACACCCGTACTTCAATGTCAGCCCCTTGGAGTATCTGGGTGATGCAGAAGATATGCGCTTGCCCAACGCGTCGCCACTGGTGCAAGTGCGCGATGCAATTGCGTCACAAGCCGCCTTACTCATGGCAAAGCACCACTGCGTGTTTATCGGCGGTGACCACTCCATTACCCTGCCGCTGCTGCGCGCCGCCAAGGCCCGATACGGCAAGCTCGCGTTGATTCATTTTGACGCCCATTGCGACACCTGGGCCGACCACTTCGGTGAGATGTCCGGCCATGGGACATGGACCTATGAAGCTATTCAGGAAGGTTTGGTGGACCCCATACGCACGGTACAGATCGGCATTCGCTCCAGCGGTGATCGCGCAGCGCGGGAGTATGTGCAGGATCAGGGCGGCGCCATCTATACGGCGCGATCTCTTCGCGGCAAAGACGGGGAGGCCCTTGCTGCAGCAATTTTTGAAATCAAAGCCCGCATCGGTGATTCACCGTGTTACCTCACACTGGACATAGATTGTCTGGACCCGGCTTTTGCGCCGGGCACGGGGACGCCGGAGCCCGGCGGTTTGACCAGTGCACAGCTACTTACGTTTCTGGAAGAGCTCGCAACCCTTCAATTTGTGGGTATGGACTGTGTAGAAGTGGCACCGGCCTATGACCACGCCGAGTTAACCAGTCAGGCGGCTGCGGCGTTTATCTGGACGTACCTTAGCGGCCAAGTTAAAAAAATAAACATTGAGAAAGCGTAAGTTGATATGTTGCTCGATTCTGATACCCAACTCAATCAAAAAAGTTATTACGAAGCCAGTGTGCACCGCGTGTCGTTCGGTGCACCCTTGCAGGAAAATATCCACACCGATGTATTGGTGGTGGGGGCGGGCTTTGCGGGTCTCTCCAGCGCTATTGAGTTGGCCAAGCGCGGCTATAAGGTCGTGGTGCTCGAAGCCGACCGCGTTTGCAGCGGTGCATCGGGTCGCAACGGCGGTCAGGCGATTGCAGGATATGCCAGTGGGCAGGACCCGTTTGGACAGCAGGGGAGTGCGGCTGCACGCATGGCTTGGGACATGTCTCTTGAGGCTATCGACCTGATTGATGAGCGCATTGCCGAGTTCAATATCGAGTGTGACCGTGTAGATGGTTATATGTATGTGGCGGACTCGGCACGCAAGGCTAAAGCCTTGGAAGCGGATATGCAATCGCTGCGGGATTCATATGGTTTTGAAACCCGTTTCTTGACGGGGGCACAGGTTGGTGAATACATCGACAGCCCGCTGTACTGCGCGGCGGCCTTTGAAAAGCGCTCCGGTCACCTGCATCCGTTAAAGTACGGACTCGGTCTGGCGCGGGCAGCGCAGGCACTTGGAGTGCAGATTTTTGAGCAGTCGGCAGTTATCGGTTTGAAGCGCGGCAGGGCTTTAATCGCCACCACCGCGCAGGGTTCTGTCAACGCATCGTGGGGGGTATTGGCTGGCAACTGCACGCTGGGTGAATTCGGCCCGGCCGTGGCGCCTGAACTCTCTGCACGCATCATGCCCGTGGGTACTTACATCATTGGTACCGGCGTTTTGGACTCCGCCTTATGCGAGCGACTCATACCCAGTAATGCTGCGGTCTGCGACAACAATTTTGTTCTCGATTACTTTCGATTCAGTGCCGACAAGCGCATGCTATTTGGTGGGCGAGTGAGCTACTCCACGCGCACACCCAATCAGCTCAAAGAAATCATGGCCAAACGCATGGGAGATGTGTTCCCGGCGCTGAAAAATGTGCCGGTGGAGTTCGTGTGGGGTGGCTTTGTGGATATCAGCATGAACCGCGCGCCCGACTTCGGGCGGCTGGGTGAAAACCTGTTTTATTTACAGGGGTTCAGCGGCCACGGAGTGGCTTTAACCGGTCTGGCGGGCCGGGTACTGGCACAAGCAGTGGCGGGGCAGGCAGAGCGCTTCGATGTTTTTGCACAAGTCCGGCATCGCAAGTTTCCGGGGGGTGCGCTGCTTCGCACTCCCAGCCTGGTGATCGGCATGGCGTACCACCAGCTGATGGACAAGCTCTAAATCTTTTTCAGTTCCGCGTTAATCGCTTTGGCCAGTATCGGACCACAACGTGCGATATCGGCTAGCGGCGCATAGCCATATCCGATGACCAGGCCTTTGACGTCGGTGCGCGCCAGGCAATAGGCACTTAATGCGCGTACGGTGAGGCCGAGTTCTGCGATGCGCCGCGCCAATGCCTTGTCATCGACTTGGGTCGGCAGCCGCAGACACAGGTGCAGCCCCTGTTCTGCGCCTGTGATTTGTGCATGCTTGCCTAAACACGGTTGCAGGGCTTCCAGCAGGCACTGTCGCCGTTGCGCATAACTTTGGCGTGAGCGACGCAGCGAACTAGCGAAATGGCCCAGTTCAATAAATTCAGCTAAGGCCGCCTGCAGTGGCATTTGGCCCGGGCGATTCAGGTCGTAATGTGCCTGCTTAAATGGGTCCACCAAACGCTTGGGTACCACCAGATAACCCAGCTTAAGGCCTGGGTACAACACCTTGGAAAATGAACCCATGTAGAGCACTCGTTCGTCCTGATCTAATCCTGCCAAGGAGGAAAGGGGAGGGCCGCTGAAGCGGAATTCACTGTCATAGTCATCTTCTAGAATCCAGGCGTTGTAGGACGCCGCGATTGATAACAGCTGTTGCCGCCGTGCCAGTGACATTACTGCGCCTGTGGGGTACTGGTGTGAAGGTGTGGTGTAAATCAGGCGTGGTGCGTTTTGAACATCACCGCCGTCGGGTGCCATACCATGTTGATCTACGCGTACCGGATGAATGTGCAGCCCGGTTGCCATGAAAGCTTTAACGGCACCCCAATACGCCGGATCTTCCACCCAGACGGTATCGCCATGATCCCCTAATAATTGGGCACTAAGTTCCAGCGACTGCTGTGTACCGCTGGTGATAATGACCTGGTCCACGTCCAGTGGCACGCTGCGAAACACACGCAGATAGTCAGCCACCGCACGGCGCAGCGGTGCGTACCCACCGGAATAGCTGTAGTCCAACATGTCCGGATACGTCATGCGCCAATGCTTGTTTTGAAGCCTTTGCCACAGGGCAACCGGAAACGCGCTGAAATCTGCAATACCAGGTGTGAAGGGCTGCACTTCAAGTTGAGTTGCGCAAAAAGTGGCACTCAATGCGGAACCACGTTTGGAGAGTTGGGCGGGGCTACCGGACGAATTGCGGTGTTGCGCCTTTGCCTGTGCCTTCGGAAGGCTTTCGTTGACGTATGTTCCGCTTCCCACCCGGCTGAGCAAATAGCCTTCAACGCTCAACTGGTTGAGGGCTGCCACCACAGTGTTGCGTGATACTTTTAAGTCCTGCGTTAGTTCACGGCTGGAGGGCAAGCGGTCACCGGCACCAATTTTTCCGTCCAGTATGGAACGCCGCATGGCCTCATAAAGTTGCCGGTGCAAAGGCATATTGTCCTTTTCGGCCAGACGCGTCATTTCGGTGAGCAGTAGTTCGGACAACATGGACTGTTCTCAGTGGATGAAAGTTGGAGTGGCACCATAGCGGCACCTCAAATGGCTCTAAACCTGAACCAATTCTGCCCCACAATTTGAAAAATAACACGGAGACATCCATGAAAAAGCCAACAACATTGGTCTGGCTCCCTGCTGATCATCGGCTACTGGGCAGCGGTGAAAACACCATGCCGTTTCTGGTTCTGGGCGACAAATATGCCCGAGCCGTCAAGGTCAACGCAATGGCGCAGCCTGTCATGTTTCCATTGGCAGATGCGGCTGATATTGCGACTCTGATCACAATGGTTGACGGCGTCATGCTGACAGGTTCGCCTTCCAATGTGCATCCGTCCCATTTCGGGAAAACGGTCGCAGATACCCAATTGCCTCTAGACGAAGCGCGCGACGCGTTGACCCTCAAACTGGTAAACGCCTGTCTCGAGCACGCCGTTCCGCTGCTGGGTATCTGCCGCGGTTTTCAGGAAATCAATGTGGCGTTGGGAGGTACCTTGCATCAGCAAGTGCATGCCTTGGATGGCATGCAGGATCACCGCGAATCGCCGCACGGCTCCTATGAGCAGCAATACGCGCCCAGCCATGATGTGCACTTTTTGCCGCACAGCATTTTTGCCAAGTGGGCTGGCGCAAACACTGCCAAAGTGAATTCCGTGCACGGTCAGGGGATTGACTGTTTGGCACAAGGTTTGCATGCCTTAGGTCACGCTGAAGACGGTCTCATTGAGGCGATTGAAGTAAAGGGCGCAGCGGCATTTGCTTATGCGGTGCAGTGGCATCCTGAGTGGCGCACCACAAACAACGCCTTTTATTTGGCGATATTTAAAGCATTCGGGGAGGCTTGCGCAAAACGCAATACCGCACGTACGCAGCAGCCGGAAACAGTTTAGAACGCTGCACGCAGCAAGGAGCAAGTGATGAGTGAAAGTAAAACAATGAATTTCAATGATCTGGAGCAATGGCTTAATGAACGTCGGGTCACCGAAGTCGAATGCCTGGTGCCTGACTTGACGGGTGTGGCACGCGGAAAAATTCTGCCTCGCGCCAAATTCACCGAAGACCGCGGCATGCGGCTGCCTCAGGCCATTGTGGCCATGGGTGTTACCGGTGAGTTTCCTGAGAGCGGCCCTTACTACGACGTGATTGATCCGACGGACAAGGACATGCAATTGCGTCCGGACCCTTCTTCGGTGCGAATCGTGCCTTGGGCGACGGACCCTACGGCACAGGTAATTCACGACTGTTTCGACCACGAAGGCAAGCTGGTTCCATTTGCACCGCGCAGCGTGCTGCGCCGGGTCTGTGATTTGTTTGCTGCAGACGGTCTGCAACCTATCGTGGCACCAGAGCTGGAGTTTTATCTGACAGCTCGCAACACCGATCCCAATACTTTGCTGCGACCGCCTGTGGGGCGCAGCGGCCGTGCTGAAACCTCGCGGCAGGCTTACAGCATTGACGCAGTTAACGAGTTTGACCCTTTGTTTGAAGAGATCTACGACTACTCCGACAAGATGGAGCTCAACGTGGACACACTAATTCACGAGGTGGGTGCCGGGCAGATGGAAATCAATTTCTTCCACAACCAACCTTTAGGTTTAGCGGACGAGGTTTTCTTCTTTAAGCGAACGGTGCGTGAGGCTGCGCTGCGTCACGATATGTATGCGACTTTTATGGCCAAGCCTATTGCGGGTGAGCCCGGAAGTGCTATGCACGTGCACCAAAGCTTGCTGGATGTTGCCAGCGGCAAAAACGTATTCAGCAACGAAGACGGCACGCCTTCCGAAATGTTCATGCATTACATCGGCGGCTTGCAGCGGTACATTCCGGCTGCCATGGTGCTGGTGGCGCCTTATGTGAATAGCTACCGCCGTTTGAGCCGCAACACGGCTGCGCCCATCAACATCGAATGGGGATATGACAACCGCACTGTGGGCATCCGTTCGCCTATTTCCTCTCCGGCAGCGCGCCGGGTCGAAAACCGTGTTATCGGCGCTGACGCGAACCCTTATGTGGCGATGGCCATGACTTTGGCCTGCGGCTATCTGGGGATCAAGAACAAGATCAAACCCAAGGCCGAAATGAAGGGCGACGCCTATTTGTCTGCGTATTCATTGCCGCGCAGTTTGGGTGAAGCACTCGACTGGTTGCGCAAGGAGTCCGACTTGCATGAAGTGCTGGGCAAGGAATTCATCACGGTGTATTCGGAAATCAAGGAACTTGAGTTTGATGAATTCATGAAAGTTATTTCGCCTTGGGAGCGTGAGCATTTGTTGCTGCACGTTTGATACAGCGCCTCTGCGTCTGTCTGAACTGTTTTAGAAGATTGATAGGAAATTTATGAGCACCAATGTGATTGCCCCGCCTGCCATCGTGAGCAGGGCGCAGGCCGTAGATACCAAAGCCGTTCAAACAATGGACAGCGCCCATTACATTCACTCGTTTACCGACCATGGCGATCTTGCTACGCGTGGCGCGCGCGTCATGACCCATGCCGAAGGCATTTATGTTTGGGATTCCGAAGGTAAGAAAATTCTTGATGGCATGAGCGGCCTGTGGTGCGTTAACGCCGGCTATGGCCGCAAGGAAATTGCGGACGCAGCCTACAAGCAGATGATGACGCTGCCGTACTACAACAGCTTTTTTCAGACAACCAATGTGCCTGCTGCCACGCTGGCCGCAAAGCTGGCATCGCTGGCACCTGACGTGGGCGATCGTAGTTTTAACCACGTTTTCTATTCAAGCAGTGGTAGCGAGAGCAATGACACCAACGTACGCATGGTGCGCCGCTATTGGGACTTGCTGGGGCAGCCGCAGCGCAAAACCATTATCGGCCGTGTCAACGGTTACCACGGCAGCACGATGGCGGGGGCGTCTTTGGGTGGGATGAGCGGGATGCACGCGCAAGGAGATTTACCAATTCCGAATATCACCCACATCGAACAGCCTTATTACACGGAAAACGCCTTGCCCGGTGAGAGTGAGGCGGAGTTTGGCGTGCGCGCTGCCGGTTGGCTGGAGGCCAAAATTCTGGAGATTGGCGCTGACAGGGTTGCTGCGTTTATCGGTGAACCCGTGCAGGGCGCTGGCGGCGTCATTATTCCGCCAGCGACCTATTGGCCTGAGATTCAGCGGATCGTGGACAAGTATGGAATCCTGCTAATCAGCGACGAAGTGATATGTGCATTCGGTCGCTTGGGACACTGGTTTGCTTATGAAAAGTTTGGCTACAAGCCGGACTTGGTCACTTTTGCCAAGGGTGTCACCAGTGGCTATGTCCCATTGGGTGGTGTGATGGTGGGTAACCGCGTTGCCAACGTATTGATTGAGCAAGGCGGTGAGTTCAACCATGGCTACACCTACAGCGGCCATCCGGTGGCATGCGCAGTGGCACTTGCCAACATTGAGATCATGGAGCGCGAAAACCTGGTGGGCCGCGTGAAGGACGATATCGGCCCCTATCTGGCCAAGCGATTTGCCGAACTGAACGACCATCCGCTGGTGGGCGTGGCGGAAACCTGCGGATTTACGGCAGGTTTGGTACTCGTTAAAAATAAACAGACCATGGAGTGGTTCAATTCCGATTTAGGAGTCGGCATGGTTTGCCGCGGACACTGCTTTGGCAACGGTTTAATCATGCGCGCGGTAGGCGATCGCATGATCATTGCACCACCGCTAACCATGACGCACGCTCAAATCGATGAAATGATGGCTTTGATCAAAAAATGCCTTGACTTTACATATGCCGACATTCGGAGAAATGGATGGTTGGCATAGGGATTGCATGGATTGTTTTGGTGCATATTGAAACCTAAGATCGCAGTTTTTTGGCACTGGTTTGGTGAATTCTTGAACACAAGGAGATTCAATTGAAAAAGTTAATTGCGGGTAAGACGTTTAGTAAGTTCTTTAATTCCCTGGCTGTTGCCGGTGTGATCGCTCTGGCGACCACTGGTGCCGTGGCGCAGGAAGAGAAGGTCCTGAACATATATAACTGGTCTGACTACATCGGTGACGACACGTTGGCCAACTTTGAAAAAGAGACTGGTATCAAAGTTCGCTATGACACTTACGACAACAACGAAATCCTGCACGCTAAACTGGTTGCCGGCAAAACGGGCTATGACATAGTGGTGCCTTCATCGACTTTTGCGCGCTTGCAGATCGATGGCGGTTTGCTAATGAAGCTTGACAAGAGTCAATTGCCCAACTTAAAAAATTATGATCCGGAAATGCAGGCCCAAATTGCCAGCATTGATCCTGGTAATCAATACCTCGTTAACTGGCTTTGGGGCTACACCACAATTGGCATCAACACGGCTAAAGTCAAAGCTGCGCTGGGCTCTGAGCCAATGCCGGCCAATGTGTGGGAACTCTTTTTTAATCCCAAGTACATCAGCAAATTGAAAAGCTGCGGCGTGTCAGCGTTGGACAGTGCTACAGAGGTTTTGCCTGCTGCCCTGCATTACCTGCACAAAGATCCGTTTAGCAAAAATCCTGGCGACTATCAGGAAGCTGCTGCTCTGCTGAAATCTGTACGTCCCTATGTGACTTTGTTTAGTTCGTCGGGCTATATCAATGACATGGCGAGCGGCTCGATTTGCATGTCTTTGGGTTGGAATGGCGATATTAATATTGCCCGCTCCCGCGCTATCGAAGGAAAAACTGGTCATGACCTTGTGGCAACAGTGCCAAAAGATGGTGCGATTCTGTTCTTTGACATGATGGCAATACCCGCCGATGCTGCGCACCCAAAGAACGCGATGCTTTTCATGAACTACATCATGCGTCCCGAAGTCCAGGCTGCCATTACCAACAAAGTGAAGTACGCCAACATCAATTTGGTGGCTAGAAAATTTGTTAATCCGGACATCGCCAAGAACCCATCTGCCTACCCGACCTCAGCAGAAATGGCGACGATGATTCCTCCCAAGGCACTCACCAACGACATCCGTCGCCTTGCTACCCGCGCTTACACATCTTTCAAAACTGGCCTGTAAAAAAACTTAAAGCGAGGAACATTCAGTGGCTTCAACTCCAACTCCAAATCCAGCGGTCAAGACTGGCGGAACGCCTTTTCTGCAAATCAAGCGCATCGTTAAAAAATTCGATGACGTATTTGCGGTTGATGAAGTCAATCTGGACATCCAGCAGGGTGAGATATTTGCTCTGCTGGGTTCCTCGGGCTGTGGTAAGTCCACCCTGTTACGTATGCTGGCAGGGTTTGAAACGCCAACCTCTGGTCAGATTTTGCTGGCAGGACATGACATTGTGGGTCTGGCGCCTTATGAGCGCCCGATCAACATGATGTTTCAGAGCTATGCGCTGTTTCCCCACCTGACCGTGTGGGACAACATTGCGTTTGGTCTGCGCCGTGACGGCATGCCCAAGCCGGAGATTGAGGAGCGCGTAGCGCAAATGCTTGATCTGGTGCAGTTAAAGCCCTATGCGAAACGCAAGCCACACCAGTTGTCGGGTGGCCAGCAGCAGCGCGTTGCGCTGGCGCGCAGTCTGGCAAAACGACCTCAGCTGCTATTGTTGGATGAACCTTTGGGGGCATTGGATGCAAAGCTGCGTGAGCGCACGCAATTGGAGTTGGTAGGCATCATTGAGCAGGTTGGCGTTACCTGTGTGATGGTGACGCATGACCAGGAAGAGGCCATGACCATGGCGACCCGTATCGGCGTGATGAGCGAAGGCAAAATTTTGCAAATCGGCCAACCCGCGGATATCTATGAAACGCCGAATTGCCGCTTTGTGGCCGATTTCATTGGCAGTGTCAATTTGTTCAAAGGCGCTGTTGAAGTCGATGAGCCGGACCATGTGATTATTTCTTCACCGGAATGCAAGCATTACGTGAGTCACGGCATTACGGGTACATCCGGCATGGACGTCAGCGTGGCAATTCGCCCGGAGAAGCTGACCATTCAAACCACTGCGCCGGATGTTTCAGAACTGGAGTCCTCGGAGCAAGTGGGATTTAACCAGGTACAAGGCGTTATTGAAGACCTGGCCTATCTGGGCAGCTTAACCACCTACCACGTGAAACTCGAAAGCGGCATGGTGGTCAAAGTAACCCACACCAACGCGGCGCGTCACCACGGTGAAAAGCTAACTTGGGGCGATAAGGTGTACGTGTGGTGGTACGGCAGTGATGTTGTGGTTTTGACCCGGTAAATCATCATGGCAACTTCTGCTTCAAAAGGTTTTTCGCTCGGTGCCAAGTTCACAAGCACCTGGGGACGTAACGCTGTTATCGGCGTGCCCATGCTGTTTTTGCTTGTGGTGTTCCTGCTGCCTTTCCTGGTGGTGTTCAAGATCAGTCTCTCGGAAATGGACACCGTCTTTTTCAAAGAAGTTCTGACTTGGAAAGACGACGTTATTACGTTGGCATTTAAATATGGCAACTACATTAGCCTCACTCAGGATTCGTTGTATTTCAACTCCTACCTCAGTTCCCTAAAGATCGCGGCTATTACTACTGCGATTTGCCTGACGATTGCATATCCTTTTGCGTACTTCATGGCCCGCAGTCCGGCAAACCGGCGTCCTGCATTGCTCATGCTGGTGATGCTGCCGTTCTGGACATCGTTTTTGCTACGCGTCTACGCTTGGAAAATGCTGTTGGCGGACGCTGGTGTATTTAACAACGTCGCTAT
>CANBYM010000051.1 GCA_947373605.1 Comamonadaceae bacterium | reverse complement strand
AATTTCACCCTTCAAAACCCGCTGCAATACGGACCAATAATCACTGACGCGTCCGATATCAATCCAGTGGAAGGGTCGGTTCTGCACAAAAAACGCCCGCTTTTCACTGACCAGCTGAGGAAACAATTCCGCGCCTATGTCATACACCTTGTCCGACGGCACCAGATTCAGTACCTCGGGCTCAAACAGGTAAATGCCGGCGCTGGCCAGCGTCGACTTTGCATCTTCCGGTTTGGGTTTCTCCTGAAAGGACTGAATACGACCTTCGCCGTCCGCCACCACAATCCCATAAGACTGCACGTCAGGCAACGGCACATCCAATGCAACCACGCTCGCAATAGCACCTTTGGCTTTGTGCTCAGCAATCGCTGCGGTAATGTCCAGGTCAATCAGGGCATCGCCGCACAAAACCAGCGTGGTCTCGTCAAAAAATCCGCTGAAATCCTGAATTTTGCGCATGCCCCCGGCGGAACCCAGGGGCTTAGGCAGTATGTCGCCATGGTCGCGTACGCCTTCATAGGAGTAGCCGATTTCCACACCCCAACGGCTACCGTCACCAAAGTATTGTTCAATGCGCTGGTGATGGTAGGCCACATTCACCATGATCTCGGTAATGCCGTGGCGCGCCAGATGCTCGATCAAATACTCCATCACCGGCTTACCCAGAATGGGCACCATGGGCTTGGGAAGGTCTTTCGTCAAGGGCCGCACACGTGTGCCCTGACCCGCCGCCAATATCATTCCTTTTGCCATCGGTTTTTACTCCTTGTATCCCATTGGGTTGTTCTTTTGCCAATGCCAGGCATCCGCGCACATGGCGTCTAAATCACGCGAAGCGCTCCAACCCAGCCGGGTCAGCGCAAGTTCGGGCTCTGCATAGCATTGCGCGATATCTCCGGGCCGGCGCGGTGCGATCCGGAACGCCACGCTGCGTCCACTGGCCTTTTCAAAAGAACGCACCATTTCCAGCACGCTGTACCCGCGGCCGGTGCCTAAATTGATTGCCAGACACTGAGGTCCCTGGGTCAGGTAGTGCAATGCCTTAACGTGTCCGTTAGCCAGATCCATCACATGAATGTAATCACGCACGCCGGTTCCGTCCGGCGTTTCATAGTCATCACCAAACACATTAAGAAATTCACGGCGGCCAATTGCAACCTGTGCAATAAAGGGCAATAAATTATTCGGAATGCCTTGGGGATCCTCACCAATCATGCCGCTCTCATGGGCACCGATGGGATTGAAATAGCGCAATATCGCAATGCGCCAGGACGCGTCGCCGGCAAACAAATCGCGCAACATGTCCTCAATGACCAGCTTGGTGCGGCCATAGGGATTTGTGGCGCTCAAAGGCTCACTTTCTGCAATCGGCAAACGCTCGGGGTCGCCATAGACCGTTGCCGAAGAGCTAAACACCAGCGTCTTGATAGCGCACTCCAGCATCGCCTCCAGCAAACGTAATGTGCCCACTACATTGTTGTCGTAATACATGAGCGGCTTTGCCACCGACTCACCGACCGCTTTTAGTCCGGCGAAGTGAATCACGGCGGATGCGCCACAGCTGCGCATGGCTTGCACCAGAGCAGCTTTGTCACGGATATCGCCTTCAACGAGATTAATTTTCTTTCCGCTGATAGTCTCTACGCGTGCAACCGCTTGCCTGCTGCTATTGCAAAAATTGTCGAACACGGTGACGTCTTCACCGGCAGCAAGCAGATCAACGCATGTATGTGTGCCTATATAGCCAGCGCCACCGGTTACAAAAATCATTTGTGAATTTTCCCCATGTATATCTATGCCTGAGTTTAGCGGCCAACTATTGCAGTTTGAATGCAAGCTTACGGGAAAAGTTCTGCACGAATCCACTGAATATTTAACTCGAATCTAGATGATTTACATCGCGCTGTCCGTGCGCTGTACTGGCCTTAGAGTTGACCTCTGCGTCTTGCTAAGCGCGTAGCCGCACAGACCATGCAATGCATTGAAATTCAAATCGGGTCTTCATTCTCATACCTCTAACTTCAGCCTTCCATACTCTGCCATGGTGAAATTCTCGTTACCGGCATTGCAAGCCGTTTACACAAGTCATGGTGCGATTTCGCACCGTGTTTCCTGACGTGGCTAACAACACCATGCGCGGCGATCACCCCATGCGTTCAGCAGCTGCCATGAACCAACGCCTGACACCGTCTTCGCTGGGCAAAGACAGCGTACTCAGTTTGGTCGAATCGATATTGACGCCCACCGTATTGGTGCTCACGCTTTGGGCAGTCGCCTATCACTACGAGGGCGAGCCACTGCCAGCTTACCTGATGCTCTCTGTACTAGTATTTGCGATCACGTTTCCCAGCCGCTCACAGTTGAACGGGTCCGTCTTAGGCGCAGCTGCAGACATTGCAATTAATTGGGCATGGATCAGCGCGCTCCTTGCCTTGACGGGCTTTGCGACAGGCTATCACCGTGAGTTCTCCCACAAGGCACTGCTCACCTGGTTTTTCATAGCGCCCGCGGCCGAATTCACTGCCACCCTTTTGTTGCGAAAAATAGCTCCCCGCTTGTTAGACATGCAGGGACCCAAACAGCGCGCCATTATTGTCGGCATGAACGAACAAGGTCTGGCGCTGGCCGAAAAAATTAACAATAGCAAATATTTGCAAATCGCGCTCTGTGGCTTCGTCGACAGCCGCAGCTTGGGTCGCCTAAGTGCGCTTCCCCAACAGGCATTGCTGGGTCGGTTGGACGATATCGCAAATGTCGTTCGGAACTACCGGATTCAACTGATTTACCTGTCCTTGCCGATGGCATCGCAACCGCGCATTCTGCATGTGCTGGATGAGCTCAAAGACACCACATCCTCGATTTACTTTGTACCCGACATGTTTGTTACTGACCTTATTCAAGGCAAGACAGCGTCTGTACAAGGCATGCCTGTCATCTCTGTATGCGAGACACCATTCAAGGGTTTGGACGGCATCATCAAACGCATTAGCGATGTGGCATTTTCTTTATTGATTTTGACGTTGATCCTGCCCTTGCTATTGGTTTTGTCCTGCGCCGTGAAGTGGACGTCGACAGGACCGGTAATCTTCAAGCAAAGGCGATACGGGCTGGACGGTGAAGAAATTGTGGTCTACAAATTTCGCTCCATGTCGGTTACCGAAGATGGCAGCAGCATTGCGCAGGCCACCAAAAATGACCCGCGAATTACTCCCTTAGGCGCATTCCTGCGCAAAACCTCGCTCGATGAGCTTCCGCAATTCATCAACGTACTACAAGGCCGCATGAGCATCGTTGGACCGCGGCCCCATGCCGTTGCCCACAACGAGTTGTATCGAAAACTTATCAAGGGCTACATGGTCAGACACAAAGTCAAGCCCGGCATCACGGGTTGGGCGCAGGTAAACGGCTTTCGGGGTGAGACTGACACGCTTCAAAAAATGCAGGGCCGCATTGATTACGACCTGGACTACCTGCGCAACTGGTCCCTGCGACTGGACACCCGAATCATTCTGAAAACGGTCCGTTTGGTACTCAAAGATCAGACGGCCTACTAAATCATGCTACCTAAGAATCTCCCCATCTCTACAGGCTGCCTGTTAGGCCTCCTATTCCTTGTCGCCGTCACCCCGGCAACGGCGCAGGGTAACGGGCCATTCACTGTATCGGCCGGTTATACCGTCCAGAGTGACAGCAATCTGTTCCGCTTGCCGGCTGAGGCTAACACGAACGCACTGCTTGGACGAAGCGGCGACGAGAAGATTGGAATCGCCACATTGGGCTTAGGCTTTAAATCGCAGCAAAGTCTGCAGGGCCTTGAGGCCAATGTGAGTGTTTCAAATTATCAGTATCAGAATTTTGACTATCTGAATTACACAGCCGCCGACTATGACCTGAAATGGCTTTGGGCGTTCACACCCCGGTTGACGGGCTCACTGGTATCGGACCGCAAAGAAACGCAAAATAGCTTTGCCGACGTAACACAGGGTGATACCCGAAAAAATGTACGTATTGATGCCAGCACCGGGCTGGAAGCCAACTACGAAGTGGATGGTCCGTGGCGACTCGTTGCAGGACTCTCCACTACAAGGCAGAGCAATCAGGAGGCAGCCATTGCAGGCAGTGATTACGGCTATACCACTGCAGACTTAGGCGTGCGCTATGTATTCCCGTCAGGTTCATCCATGACCTATTTGGGAAAGCTCAACAATGGCAACTACTTCAATGCGACCTTTCCCAACGACGGTTACTTTGACAATTCCTACAAGCAGTTCGAACACGACTTCAGGTTGCATTGGACGTGGAGCGGTCTGAGCACCGCCGACGTATACGCCACGCATCTGGAACGCAACCATCCTAACTATCCGTCGCGGGACTTCAGCGGTTGGAACACAGGAGCTTCCATCTATTACGCCGCCTCCGGAAAATTGAGTGTTATGGGATCGTACCGTCACGAGCTTGCGGTGTACGCAACGGGTGACTCCAACTACACGCAGACTGATCATTTGACCGTCATCCCCACTTGGCAAATAGGCCCTAAAACAAGTCTGAAGCTGCAATTTGACACTGCAGATATCCAGTACGTTGGCACTCCGAGCAATGCAGTACCAAGCCAGCGTCGCGACAGGACCCGGGATACCTCGCTCTCACTGACCTGGCAGCCGACACGGCAGTGGCTTATATCCAGCGGACTGCAAAACCTGACCCGCAATTCCAACCTTGCAAATCTCGATTACGAGAGCAGTGTCATTTTCCTCGCCGGCCAGTTCACATACTAATTCTTCAATATGAATACTGCACATTTCTCGAAGCAGCCAGCGATCATTGTTTGCACACTGGCATTGACCATGCTTGCGTTGAGCGCCTGCGGAAAAAAGGAAACTGCCCAAAACCAGCCCCCCACACAAGTGGCCGCCAGGGTAGGTTCCGAAGAAATATCGGTGCATCAGATCAATCAGGTTCTCAGTCGCGCCAACACCCGCGGGCTGAGCCCGGAAGTTATTCAGGTGATGAGCCGCGAGGCCCTTGAAAAGCTGATTGACCAGCAACTCGCCATTGAGCAGGCTACCGAAGCGAAGTTACACCGATCGACAGAAGTGGTTGCACAAATTGAGAATGCACGACGCGACATATTGGCGCGCGCCTACATCCAGCAACTCACCGGCGCTTTGCCAAAGCCCACCGAGGAAGAGGCAAAACAGTATTTCGATCTGCATCCTCAGTTGTTTGCGGAGCGAAGGGTGTTTAGCGTACAGGAATTGGTGGCGCCGGTCACCTCTGGAGTGGCCGATCAATTGCGCACCTTCGCCACCACGGGCAAACCCATTGAAGAAGTTGCGGCGTGGCTCAAAGAAAAGGAAATTCAGTTCACTGCCGGTAGTGCAACCCGTGGTTCTGAACAGATTCCATTGGATCTATTGCCCAAGGTCTATGCACTCAAAGACGGGCAATCTACCGTTTGGGACATACCGCAAGGCATCACCTTTATCCGCGTGCTTGCCAGCCAGGCCGCGCCCGTGAGTCAGGCCACCGCCACCCCGCGTATTCAGCAGTTCTTGGCAAATCAACGGGCCAGCGAAGCAATCACCGCCAACATCAAACAGTTGCGTACGAATACCAAGATCACCTACGTTGGTGAGTTTGCTACGCCACTGCCTGCTGAATCTGTCGACACAAGCAACAAAAACGCCCTCGAAAAGGGCGTTGCCGGGTTGAAGTAACGGCCCCCATCTACTCCAATGAAGACCTATGCCATGAAATACCAACTTCTCCGTGTACCGCATTTCCTTGTTGCGGCATTCATCTCCCTTTTGCTATGTTGCGCAAGCGTTGCCGCGCATGCTCAGGCACAGCCGGATTACCCACTGGGCGCTGGCGACAACATCAAAATTCAGGTATTTCAAAACCCCGACTTGACGCTTGAAACCCGCGTTTCCGAAAGTGGAACGATTACGTTTCCATTGATCGGACAGATAGGCATAGGTGGTCTGGCAATCTCTGATGCAGAAAAGAAGATTGCCACTGCACTTCAAAGTGGTGGCTTTCTGAAAGCGCCACAGGTCAATATTGCTTTGCTGCTGATCCGCGGTAATCAGATTTCAGTGTTGGGCCAAGTTACCCGCCCTGGACGCTTTCCAATGGAAACCGCTAACACCCGCTTGAGTGACATGTTGGCTAACGCGGGGGGTGCCACGCAAACCGGTGACGACGTTGCCATCGTGACCGGCATCCGCAACGCAAAGCCCTTTCGCAAAGAGGTCGATGTCCCCGGCATCTTTTTGCAAAGCAAGGCTGAGGATGACCTCATCCTGCAAGGTGGTGACACCATCTACGTGCACCGTGCCCCGGTGTTCTACATCTACGGAGAAGCACAGCGCCCCGGCGCCTACCGTATTGAGCGCGATATGACGGTCATGCAGGCGCTGACACAGGGCGGGGGGCCTACCAATCGCGGCAGCGACAAGCGCCTGCGCCTGCACCGCAAAAACGCAAAGGGAGTCATTGAAACGCTGGAGCCCAAGCTCACAGACCCCGTGTTGAACAACGACGTTATTTACGTCAAAGAGAGCATCTTCTAAAGCGAGCGCCCCACCATGTCCCTACAGCAATTCCTCCTCATCCTGAGGGCCCGTTACAAGCTGGTCCTGATTGCGCTGCTCACCACAGTCGCTTTGGCATCGATTGTCAGTTTGATCCTGCCTAAGAAGTACACCTCTACCGCTGCCGTAGTGCTGGACGTCAAATCGCCGGACCCGGTTACCGGCGTTGCCTTGCAAGGGCTGATCGCACCGGGCTACATGGCAACTCAAATCGACATCATCAACAGTGACCGTGTAGCGCAGTCGGTAGTCAGCAGCTTGAAGATGGACCAAAACCCGACCATTCAAAATCAATGGCAGGAAGCTACCAAGGGCAAGGGGCGGCTCAAGGAATGGCTGTCGAACCTGCTCCAGCGCGACCTGGACGTCAAACCCTCACGTGAGAGCAACGTCATCACCATCAACTACACCGGCACCGACCCCGACTTCGCGGCCACCATGGCCAATGCATTCGCACAGGCCTACATCGACGTCAACCTAGACCTTCGCCTTGCACCTGCACGCCAGTACGCGAGCTTTTTTGACGAGCAAACCAAGGTCGCCCGTGCCAAGCTGGAGGCAGCACAAAGAGCCATGTCCACCTACCAACAGCAAAACGGAATAACGGCCACCGATGAGCGACTTGACTACGAGCTGACCAAGCTGAGTGAGACCTCCAGCCAACTAACCACGATTCAAGGGCTTACGACGGACAGCCAAAGCAAGCGACTCAATGCCAAGCCCGATACCGTGGCAGAGGTCATGCAAAGCACGTTGATCAACAACCTCAAAGCGGACATCGCACGTCTGGAATCCAAGCTCACCGAAAGCAACGGTAATCTGGGCAAAAACCACCCGCAAACCCAACGCTCTGAGGCCGAACTTGCAACATTGAAAGCGCAGCTCGATGCGGAGACCCGCAAGATCACCAGCTCCATTGAAACCAGTTACCAGGTCGGCAAGCAACGCGAAGCGCAGCTCCAAGGATCATTGGCCACCCAAAAGGCCAAGGTGTTGGTGCTTAACAAACAACGCGACGAACTCAACGTGCTGCGTCGGGATATTGAGTCCGCACAGCGTTCCTTTGAAGTCGTGAGTCAGCGTGCAGCACAGAGCAACATCGAAAGCCAGACGACACAGACCAACATCTCGGTTCTCAACCCCGCATTTGCAGCGACTGCACCCAGCAAGCCGCGCGTATTTTTGAATATTCTGGTCTCCATTTTTCTGGGCACTTTGCTGGGTATCGGCCTGGCCTTGATGCTCGAACTGACCAACCGCCGCATGCGCTCGGCAGAAGACATTGTTGAAGCGCTGGAAATTCCCTTGCTGGGCGTTATCAGCTCCGGCAAGGCAGTAGGCAAAGCACCGGCACTTGGATTTCAAGCATGAACGCAACCACACCCGCTCAATTGACGACGTCGGGCTCGAGCCGCTCCATTGGTGACATTTTGGTGGCATCCGGGCGCATCAGTGCGGATGACCTCAGACAAATCCTGTCGCGCCAACGCCAGGACCACGTTCCATTTGGCGAGGCCGCTATCGCGCTGCACCTGCTCACCAAGGAAGACATTAATTTTGCGCTGAGCAAACAGTTTGATTACGCCTATCTCACACCGCACGACAGCAGCCTGAGTCCCTCATTGGTTGCGGCTTACACGCCCTTTAGCCGGGTCGGGGAAAACCTGCGCGCCGTGCGCAGCCAACTCATGCTGCGCTGGTTTAACGGTGACCCCATGCGCAAAGTGCTCGCCGTAGTCAGCCCCGGCGTCAAGGACGGTCGCAGTTTTATCGCCGCCAATCTGGCGATTGTCTTTGCGCAACAAGGTGAACGCACACTCCTGATTGACGCCGACTTGCGTGCAAATCCGGACTCCGGACAGCAGTCACTATTTAAACTTCCGCGCGGCAACGGGCTCTCCGGCGTGTTGGCCGAGCGGGCCGGACTGGATGCGATTCAATTGGTTCCAGGCTTACCCGGTTTAGCCGTCCTTGCTTCAGGGGCAATGCCGCCCAATCCTCAGGAACTATTGGGCAGGCCCACGTTCGGTCAGCTGCTTTTGTCCGTCGTGGATGAGTTCGACGTCATTCTGGTAGACACGCCCAACGGTAGCCACTTTGCCGACGCAGAGATCATTGCAGCACGCACGGGCGCGGCCATCATGGTGGGTCGCGTTAACAAAAGCTCGGTTCCTGAAACCTCGCTTCTCGCACGCCGCCTGCAGGAAGGCGGCGTGACTCTGGTCGGTTCTGTGCTCAATGATTTTTGACATGCCCATGCGCGCTGGCAGTCCGCATGCCTTACCGCTGGAGGTGGGACTGATGATGCCCATCATCATCGGACTCGCAGCCCTGTACCTACCCAGTCTGCTCGGACTGTTCTCCGGTATCTGGAGTGAAGAAGGTCAAATGCACGGACCCATTGTATTGGGCATCGCAATCTGGCTTCTGGTTCGCAACTGGACGGCCATGGAAGCCGCTTCCCGAAAACGCCCGACCAACCCGGCGGGTTGGCTGTTCATCATTGCCGGTCTGCTGATTTACATCGCAGGCCGCTCGCAGGGCATCCTGGTACTGGAAGTGGGTTCGGCTATCTGGGTACTAATGGGACTGATTCTGGTGGAGCGTGGCACAGCAGCGCTCAGGGTGCAATGGTTCGCTTTGTTCTTTATGTTCTTTATGGTGCCCCTGCCAAGCCAGATTGTGGACATTGTCACGATGCCTATGAAAATGGCAGTATCTTTTGTGGCGGAGCACGTTCTCTTTTGGGCGGGCTACCCCATCAGCCGAAGCGGTGTCATTTTGCAGATAGGCCAATACATGCTGTTGGTAGCCGACGCCTGCGCCGGGCTCCACACGCTGCTTACGCTGGAGGCACTCGGGCTGTTGTACCTCAATCTCGTGCGGCGCGACTCACTGGTTCGCAATGTGGGACTGGCCGTGCTTATTGTTCCCATTTCATTCACCGCCAACGTCATTCGGGTGATGACGCTTACTCTGATCACCTACCACTTCGGCGACGCAGCTGGTCAGGGCTTCTTGCACGGGTTTGCGGGAATGGTGTTGTTCCTTACGGCACTCACACTGATCATCGGCATCGACAGCCTGCTGCACATGATTGAGCATATGCGCGCGCGCTTCGTGTCCGCAAGGTCACGGTCATGAGGCGGCCCGGTGCGCTGGTGAACAGCCTCTTGATGGTGGCAATGCTCCTGAGCGCGATTGCGGCATGGGCCTTCAAGCCGACTCAATTACTGGCGGATGCGCTGCGCCCACTCCACTTGTCCACGGTGGTTCCAACGGCCTTTGGCGACTGGCGCGAACTGCAAGTCTCGCAAGCGCAGATTATTGACCCCTCACAACAAATACTTCTCAAAAAGATTTACTCGGAGACCTTAAACCGGACCTATGTGAACGAAGCCGGCTACGTCATCATGCTGTCGATCGCTTATGGACGCGACCAGCGCGAAAGCCTTGCATTGCATCAACCGGAAGTCTGCTACCCGGCGCAGGGCTTTACATTGCTGGACAAACAATTTTCCACGCTGGAAGCCAGTAACCGGCACATGGCTGTTACGCGCATCGATACCCAATTCAACCGTCGCCGCGAGCCGGTGACTTATTGGACGATGATCGGCGAGAAAATTTATCGGGGCAGCATCAATAAGCGCCTTCAAGAATTCCAGTACGGCTTTAAAAACCTGATCGCTGACGGAATGCTGGTGCGCATGTCCTCGATTGACGACGACACCGGTCATGCCTATGCCATGCAGGCATCGTTCGCAAAGGCCATGATTGCGGACCTGCCGCCCGCCTATGTCAATCGTTTTGCCGGTAGCACCGGCCAAGGCGGCTGAATGCAACCAACTACAACACCTAACGCGCAGCGTTATGCCACACGTGTGAGCATGTTCGGCATCGCACTGGACCGCCTCACCATGCAAGGCGCCGTAAGGGTGCTAACCGACCAGCTTTTGCAACCCGAGCGTGTAAGCCAAATAGTCGTCACGCCCAATACCGACCATGTGGTGATGCTGCAGTCCAGGCCGGCATTCATGCAGGCCTACCGCAGCGCATTTCTGGTCGTTGCAGACGGCAATCCCGTCGTATGGGCGTCCAGACTGCTCGGAAAGCCCTTGCCTGAAACAATACCGGGCAGCGACCTGGTGCCCGCTCTCTTTGATGCCTTGCCACAGCAAGCCCGCAAAACCAGAGTCTTCCTGTTCGGGGCCGGGCCCGGTGTCGCAGTGCGCGCCAGCCAGGCCATCGCAGCGAGATGGGGAAACACCATCGAGGTGGTTGGCGCGGTCAGCCCCGACTTCGGCTTTGAGCACAACGCGAGCGCCTCCACTGCATTTGCCAATGCCATTGCCGCATCAAACGCCGATATCATATTGGTCGGCGTAGGCGCGCCGAAGCAGGAGCTGTGGTCATACCAATACCGCGATCAGCTCAACGTTAAATTGGTGATGTGCGTAGGCGCCACCATTGACTTTCTGGCCGGCGAGAAGCGGCGCTGCCCCCAGTGGATGCAACGCTTGAAATGCGAATGGCTTTACCGCATGTGCCAGGAGCCCAAACGTCTGACCAAGCGTTACGCCACCGATGCTGTCGTGTTTCCGATGCTTCTCGTAAAAGAGTTCGTGAGGCATTCACGATGACCGGTTTAGCCAAAGCCGGTGTACACGCGGTGAAGTGGAGCGCGTTCTCCACCCTTGCCCGGTTCCTGTTGCAACTCGGCGCGCAGGTAGTACTGGCCCGCTTGCTGGGCCCGGACAACTATGGCGTGTTTGGTATCAGCCTGCTAGTGCTTTCATTGACCGGCTTTTTGTCCAATTTCGGCTTTGGCTGGAATCTCATGCACAAGCAGAATTTGACGACCGAGGACATTCGCTTTGCCGCGACATGGCAAGTGCTAACCGGCACTATTGCCATGCTAGTGCTTCTGCTTTCGGCTCCGCGGCTTGCTGATTATTTTCATGACCCGCGCGTAACTCCGGTAATCCGCTGGCTATCGCTCACGTGCTTTCTGGGCGCAGCGGCTTCGGCTTCAAGCAACCTACTGCAACGCGACCTGAACTTTCGTGCCATCGGGCTGATACAAATCGGAAGCTACGCCTGCGGCTACATTGCAGTGGGCATACCCATGGCCTATGCGGGTGCGGGTGTGCAGGCACTGGTGGCGGCCGTGGTAGTGCAGGCTGTGGTGGTCACCCTGGCAAGCTATGCCATGCGGCCCCACTCATTGCTGCCTTTGCTGCGCTACCCCGGCATGGCCAAGGCCATGGGCATTGGTGGAACGGTTTTTATAACCAATATCACCAACTGGGCCTTGAACAACATTGACCGTGTATTTCTGGGGCGTACGCTCAACGCCAACGCGGTCGGGCTTTATTCGGTCGGCTACAACATCGCCACCATGCCTAACTCGCTGTTGCTCAATGCGCTGCAGCCGGCCTTTATGGCTGCCGCGGCGCGCATGCAATCCGACCCCGAGAGACTCGGACGCGCCTACCTGCAAATGATGGGCACGATCTGTGTGTTGGTCATCCCGTTCTTTGTTTTTCTTGCGGCGATTTCGACAGATCTGGTCCGCCTTTTGTACGGTTCGCGCTGGGATGGAACGGGCTCCGTGATGGCCATTTTGTTCCTGGGCATGCCTGCCTTGGTCGCATGGGGCTTGAGTACACCCGTGCTGTGGAATATGGGACGCAAGCACCATGAATCGTTCTTACAAATCCCCATACTTATTTTGGGTGCGGCGTGCTTTTACGCGTTCACCTCCATGGGCGTGGTGGCCGTGGCAACGGTTGCATCGCTAATCCTGCTCGGTCGCATGCTGGTGATTTGTGGGTCCGCCTTTCTGATTCTCAAACTATCACCCACCCTGCTGCTGCCGCAGCTCGTACGCGGACTTTTTCTGAGCGCCATGTGTGCATGTGTCGTTTGGGGTTGCACCTGGTTCACAGGACCCAATCATCCGCCCTTTTTCGCGTTGGCATTGAATGGGCTGGCAACGCTTGGCTCCCTGTTAATCGTGACATTTCTGTGGCCCGCCATTCTGGGTGAATACGCGAGCGGGATGCTGCTGCGATTCGCTCCGGGCTTATCCGGCTATTTGCAACCCTACCCGGTAGCTGCGCCATGATGGAGTTCATTTACCTGTCGGCCTTTGGAGTCGCGGCTTTCATGGCCGCCATCTTTGCAGCACTCGCGGTGGCGGGTGCCACGCACTACACAAAGGGCAAGCACACCGGCTGGCTTCAGTACTACTTTTATGTCGTGCTGTTCTATATGTCGGTAACCACTATTTTTTCCTACCGGGAATTGACTGCGAGCACCGCCGACTTCGCCACAGCCGCACCCTTGGCTCAGAGCGCCATTACGGTCTGGACCTCGCGCCTTGTGTCTGTCTTTTTGGTCATTAGCTCCCTGGAGCGGCTGTTTAGCGTATGGCTCTCGCACGAAAAACGTACGCCAACGGCAGCGGTCCTGGCTATCGCATTTATCCTGCTGTGGCTCACCAGCGTGGCATCGCCGGCCTTTTTAGGGCGGCACCCTTATGCCACGCATGACAACCTTTATCCGCTGCTCATCGGATGGGCAGCCATCCAGTTTTCCGCAAGGGAATGTTCAGCGGCATTGTTTTCAGCGCGTAACGGAACCCTGCTTTTCATTCTGCTGGGTTACTTGTTCTTGCCCTTCCGACCCGGCTTGGTGTTGGAGACCGGATACACACAAGGATACATAGCAGGCCTACCGCGCTTTGTCGGTTTGGCCCCCCATGCAGTCGCTTTGGGACTGCTGGTACAGGTGGCATTGTTGCTGGTTTGGCATCATCCCTACAGAAATGTGTTGCTCAACCGCGCAGCTTGGTTGCTATGCCTTACTACGCTGTTTCTCGCCCAGTCGAAGACGGCCTGGATATCCTTTGTCCTGAGCGCAGCGGTCATGGCGGCTTACCGCAATGGCAATGCAATGCGTAAGCGGGTCATGGACCCCACACGCCCCCAACTCGGCATTGCGCTCATAGGTGCGGCAATCACAGGCGCGTTATTGCTAACTGCCGCATTTTTCTACGCAGACGCCGCAAGCAGCATCATGGAATATCTGGACAGCGCGCAGGGAAGTCAGCTCATGACGCTGACCGGGCGCGACAAGATTTGGGCCATCACATTGAGTGAGTTCCATGCCAATCCCTTATTTGGATACGGGGCACAACTCTTCTCTGAGGACTACCGCCTCATCATCGGCATGCCTTTTGCAACCCATGGTCATAACCAGTTGATGGACAGCCTGGGCCGCTCAGGCTTGGTCGGCACGATCCCGCTCGTCGCGTATTTCATACTGCTAACCGTACTCTCCATCAAATACGCACAAGCAAGCCGCGGACTCAGCCTAGCCCTTTATCTGGTGCTAGCATTTCGCTGCGTCAGCGAAGTGCCACTCGCCATCACGACCAATACCCAGGAGTTCCTTGCGCACTTGGCGCTACTCATTGTTCTGGTTGGCGCAGCCCATGCGCAGCGCAGATCGGCGGTGGTGAAGCCGGTACGGACGGCGACGCCCCTATGGGCACTCGGTCAGGCACGCGCATGATGTTCTCCATCGTCATCCCGCTCTATAACAAGAGCCAATTCATTGCCCTGACCCTGGCCTCGGTAGCAGCCCAGACTTGCCAGGACTTCGAAGTTATTGTCATCGACGATGGCTCCAGCGACGGTGGTGCCGAACTTGCGGAACGTTGTCTGAGCACCTTCGGAAATTGGCGTCTGATTCGTCAAGCCAATGCAGGTGTTTCTGCCGCAAGGAACAAGGGCATATCGATAGCGCAGGGTCAATGGATTGCATTTCTGGATGCCGATGACTATTGGCATCCGCAGTATTTGTCCACACTTCTCGACCTCTCTCTGGCTTACCCCGCAGTGCAAATGGTGGCCACCAATTTGCGAACGCTATCGGATACACAAGACTGGACCCCTGAGCCTTGGCCATCCTCAGACTCACTGAATGGCATTGAGCTCATTGAGGATTTACATCGCAGGTGGTTTCAGGGCATACCGTTTATTACGAGCAGCGTTGCAGTCAGGACCACCACCTTACAAGGCATGCAACCCTGCTTCGCACCGGGTGAATCCCATGGTGAGGACCTCGACTTGTGGTTTCGGTTGAGCGAGATAACGCCGATTGCGCGAACAAGCAAGGTATTGCTGACCTACCGCGAAGCGCCGCAAGGCGGGTTGACCTCCGGCATATCCGGACGAACCGAAGCCCCTTATCTGCAAAGAATGCTGCAAAGGGCCAACGACAAAAATTTACCCGGGCCTCAACGGTCTGCATTGGTCAACTTTGTCGCACAACAGCGAATTTCCATCGCCCGAAGGCACCTGCAATCCGGGGGGCGTTCGCAAGCCCTTCAACTGCTTGCAAAGGCTTGGCCGGCAGCAATGAGCCGCCGATGGATTACCACGCTCCTGATGGCGCTTGCATTCCCACCTGCGCTGATTCACCGGTGGGATAGGTGGCGCTACCTCAGAAAGGCCATCCATGGCTAAGCATTTGTGGATGCATTCGCCATGAACTTCATCGAAGACCTGCGTGTCGCCCCGGAAGGATTGCTGTCGCTGGGATTCTGGGCGTTACAGGTATATCGCTTTGGACATTTGCGCTACGGGTTCAACAACAGGGCGGTACGCGTGATTCTCGGTGTCGCTCACATCGTGCTCGCCAAGCTGGCGGAAATGCTCTGTGGTGCAACGATTAGCGTATCCGCACGCATTGGCAAGCGGCTTACGATCGAACACTCCGGCGCCATCGTCATACACGGGAATTCGAAGATCGGTGACGATTGCATCGTTCGCCAGGGAGTGACCATTGGCAACCGGCGCCTGGATGCTCCGTTCGACGCACCCCGCATCGGCAATCGCGTCAACATCGGCGCAGGCGCCAAGATTTTGGGCGCGGTCACCGTGGGAGATGACGTAGAAATCGGCGCCAACGCAGTGGTTTTGCAGGACGTTCCGCCCAACTCGATTGCAGTAGGTGTTCCAGCGCGTGTTATCGCCAGAGAGGTCCCAGGCTGATATGGTCAAATCCAATACAGATGGCGCGTGCACCGTCTCCATCATCATCAAAGCCCTGAACGAAGAGCAACGCATCACAGAGTGTATTGAGAGCGCCTTGCGTGCTGTCGAGGCGGTGGGCGGCGAAGTAGTACTGGCCGACTCCTGTTCAACAGACCGCACGGTGGAAATCGCATCAAAGTATCCGATTCGCATTGTTCAACTCAAGCACCCACTCGAGCGTTGTTGCGGCGTGGGGCCGCAATTAGGTTACTTGTATACCCTCGGAGAATTCATCTACATCCTCGACGGTGACATGGAAATGTTGAGTACGTTTCTGCCGGAAGCACTCGCGTTTTTAAGGCAGAACAAAGAGGTAGGCGGCGTGGGCGGCATGGTGGTCGAAATGAATCAACACAGCCTGGAATATGTCGCCCGTATGGAGCGTGCATCGGGACACATGAAGGCGGGTGAAGTAGACCGGCTGGATATGGGAGGGCTCTACCGCCGCGAGGCCATTGAGCAAACAGGCTATTTTTCGAACCGCAATCTGCACAGTTACGAAGAGTTTGACTTGGCTATGCGACTGCGCGCGAGTGGCTGGCGCCTATGGCGGTTGCCCTTCGAGTCCGTCAGGCACCACGGGCACGATGCCCCGCCCTACCGCCTGCTGCTAAGGCGTTGGAATTCACGCTATATCTGCGGGCTGGGTGAACTGCTGCGCAATGCCTGGCAACAGCCCCACTTCAATCTGGTGTTGCGTAATGCGCGAGAGCTACGCCTGTATGCACTGGTGCTTCTATGGTGGATTACCTTACTGGCTGCGCCATGGGTTGCGGCGGATATGCATCAATTATTGAGCGCTGCCGCTTTGCTGTTTGCTACTCCGGTCTTGCTGATGTGGGCTAAGAAGAAAAGTCTTAGCAAGGGAATTTTTTCAGTCGTTTCGTGGAATTTCAATACAGCGGGCTTGGTGCGCGGACTATTCGCCACGCCACGCCAGCCGATCGCATTGGTAAAAGCAAGTGTCTTGCTTGACCCGCGTTTTAGCGAGCGTCTATGAACCCAACGTTGCCCAACAAAATTTGGTTTCTGCATTCAGCGAAATTGCGCCGACTGCTATTCGGCAATAAGTCGCTGTCAGATGTCGCAAGCGCACTCGAAGTGCTGTGGTCTGCCAAGAATTTTTTTCACCCGCAACCGGTTTATGAAAATGCAGACTTGTCGCGAATAACCGGCTTAGGCTTTGGTACGACCCAGGCGTTTGAACTGGAACAAACGCAGCCCATTCGGCGCATTCATCAACCTACCGTTGCTTACACCGTGAGGGACCTGCTTCACCTCAACGGCATTTTTTATGCAACTCGGTTTAAACACAGCGTAACCCTAAGCCAATGTCAGGCACTTGCCTGGGGCCGTGCCACGGAAATAGCCGGTGGCGTTCTGGGCAAGTTCTGGATCAGTGCCAAATTTTTCGGGCGTTGGCTTCTGGACGATATTCCACCAGCACGTCTGGCAAGAAATCGGGGCCTTCCATTTGGAAGCTCCAGACCACTGCAGCCACAGCAATGGCAATACTTAGATCTTTTTGACGCGCCACTGATCTCATTGCCAAATGCAGCATGGGTTCAAACGCTGGAAATTTTGCAAGACAGCGGTATCAATGTTTTGCGTATTGAACGCTGGCGTGCAATGCGCCGGGAATTTGCAGGCTCTGCAAACGCATTGCCGCAAGCCGGCGTCTTTCTGATGCGTGGCAGCACCGGGGAGCAACGCTTGCTTTTCAACGAATTGCAGGTTGCCGACCTGGTAACTTCCAAAGGCTTTAATGTCGTGAATCCCGGACTTGCCAGTCTCAGCGAGGTGCGGGCTGCCACAGCCAACACAAAGTTGGTCGTGGGCGTAGAGGGAAGCCAGCTGTCCCACGGGCTCCTGGGCGTTGCCGATGGCGGCGCAATGGTGCTGTTGCAGCCGCCCTTTCGCTTCAATACCGCGTACCGCGAGCGCTGCGACTTGCTGGGTATCACCTACGCATTCATCGTCGGTCATTCGGTGGAGGGTGGATTTAAAGTGGATCTCAACGCACTTGGGCGGCTACTTGATCGCTTGAATAAACACTTGGCACTGACATAGAGAAAGCTCTCCTTGATGAATATTCAACAAACCACAGTGCCGGTGCAGCCGTACCTTTATTCGACTTATCTGGCCAAGGCAGAACGATTACTGCTGGGTAAACGATCGCTATTCGAGACCGCCACATCAACGATTGAGCTTGCACCGGCAAGCCGCTTTATGCACCCGGCACCCATTTTTGAGAATAGCGATTTGCATCGCGTCACCGGATTCGGAGCGGGCACAAGCCGCCAGTACGAGCTTGGGCACACCCTTGCGACCTGGCGGCACCACATGGCTACCAGTGCGCATCGCATGAAGAATCTTCTGCTAATTGATGGCAGTTTGTACGCGAAGCGCTTCAAACACAGCGTAAGCCTCAAAAACGGCCCACCTTTTTCGTTCGGCTTGGCACCGCGACTGGAAAATGGCGTCCTGGCGCAGTCGTGGTTGGGTGCTAGGTACTTCGGCCACTGGCTGCTGGAAGATGTGATGCTGGGATTGCTGGCAAGCAGTCGCGGTGACGCCTTGGGCGTCGCACGCCAACTCACGGAGCAACAAGGCGACTACGCGCTGCTATTTAACTACCGCCACAAAGACCTGCCCGACGTCGCTTATGTGGAGGACATAGAAATACTGTCCGATAACGGCTTGAATGAATTCCATATGGAACGTTTAAAGGCGCTACGCAAACGCTTCACCGGGCAGTCTTTGTATCCGCGCCATAGCGGCGTATTTTTGATGCGTGGATCCAGCGGTGAAGCACGCCAGTTGGTCAATGAAAAAGCCGTGGCTGACTTCATGCACACACTCGGCTTTAAAGTCATTAATCCAGGGAGCGAATCCATGGAGACTGTGCGCGCTGCCGTCGCAAACGCGAACATGGTGGTGGGCGTTGAGGGAAGTCATCTGGCGCATGGCATTTTGGGTGCGGCTCCAGGGGGTTCCATGCTGGTATTGCAACCCCCGTTTCGCTTTAACAACGCGTTTAAAGAGCGCTGCGATCTGCTGGAAATCACTTACGCGTTCATCGTCGGTAACGCGGTGCCCGGTGGCTTCACCGTGGACCTGAATGCGCTGGCAAAGTTGATCGATCGCGTTCAAAAACATACACAGTTGGGCTGATATGCACGCCACGCCCTCCGCACTTGCATGCACTGCCACTACAAAGCAAATCCATTACAAACGAGTGTTGTATGCCAAAGGCGGGCGGGCCATCGAAGAAGCTACGCGCCTATTCCCGCTTGCCGGTAAGGCCCCGACGTTGGGACCGGATCAATTTCTACTCGCAGCTCTTCATGTGTTTGAGCAGTCAGACTTTCGACTTGTGTCTGTCGGACCGGAAAGTTTGCAGCGCAAATTTATAGAGGGTCAAGCGATGGAATACAGCCTGCGCCCGACCTCCGGATCACGCGCGGCTGGCAAGCTGATGCAATGGGCAGGGCTTGTGCGATTCGCTATTGGAACCCTGCTTTGGCGCCCCTCCCTGATTCTGGCCGGTATCGAGGGGCCGATGGGTTTAACTGCTCTTCTGCTGGCCAAGCTGCTGCGGGCACGATTTATCTTTTTGGTGCATACCGACCTGAGCACAGCGTCAAAACGCAAGTTTGTGATGAACCGCTATGTCGCCAGATGCGCCCATGCCGTCATCGTTCACGGGCCATTCTTACGCGACCAGCTGAAAAAGATGGGTTGCGAGTCCCATAAGCTTTTGGAATTTGATACCGGATTTGACGCACTCGCGCTGCAAAAAAAATCGCCTGACGACAGCCGCGAACAAGCAAAGAATGGCATCTTCCTGTATGCCGGCCGGATCGAGCGTAACAAAGGCGTATTTGACCTGCTGCAAGCGTTTGAAGCGGCAGCCGATAGTTCGGATACACAGCTCGTTTTCGCCGGCGACGGAAGCGATATTGATAGCCTTGTTCAGCAGGCCGATGCGTCCTGTTACAGGCACAGAATTTCTGTGTTGGGCCCTTTGCCACATAAAGAACTGCTGGGATGGATGACGTGCGCAACAGCTATCGTGACCCCGACGCAGTCCAGCTTTCCCGAGGGGCGCTGCATGTCCGCACTGGAGTCGCTGCTTGTTGGGACACCGGTTATTGCACCGGATTTTGGTCCGTTTCCCTATCTGGTGAAACACGCAGAGAACGGGTTGATGTATGCACCGGACAGCGTGCAGGCGCTCGCACAGGCGCTGCGTGTGCTGAAGGATGACCCCGAACTGTTGGTGCGCCTGCAGGATGGTGCCAGGCGTAGCGGCAGAGCGCTTACGCAACCCGAACACACATTTTTGTCGCGCTTGCGTGAAGCCGCTGCCTGATCCCTTTCCCCGCTAACACCATGAAATCCAAATACATCTACCTTGCTTGCCCTTGCAACCCGATAGGCGGGGGCATGCGCCGTGTGGCTGACTATTTGATTCAAAGCCAGCACTTCACCAACGATAACAGTGTGCACCCCCGACTGGCCGAGTTGCGGGCACTGGATACACGCGGACCGGGAAGCGCCGCGTCATCGCTGTTCTACTTGACCGGTGCGCTGTGGCAAATACTCAAGGGACGTATCAGCGGAAGGCTGGTCGGCGTGCATGTCAATATGGCGGAACGTCTGAGCCTGTTTCGCAAGGGTTCGGTCGTACTGTTTTCCCGCGCACTGGTGCTGCCCGTTGTTTTACATTTACATGCGGCACAACTCCATCACTTCTACCGCGCATTGCCCGCCCCGCTGCAATGGCTAGTGCGCTGGACCTTCGCGCAGGCCACCACAGTCATTGTGCTGGGTCAGGCATCCAGGGCATTTGTTGTGGATGTATTGCGGGTGCCGGCGAATCGGGTGACGATTGTGAACACCCGAGTTCGACACCAAATTGCAAATTTGGCCTGTTTCTGACATCCGCGGTTAATTAAATCAAGCACTTAGCGTGCTTTTTCAAAAATTCTTGTAGTGGCAATTTCACTTGACAAAAGTGTTGGCAATGATTTTGTAATTTGCTACACTTCTGTCATGTTCATCAAGCTCACTCGTTCGGGGGCCCACACCTACGCTCAGCTCGTTGAGTCCTTCCGCGACGAGAACGGTAAACCGCGCCAACGCACGGTTGCCACCATTGGGCGAATTGATGAGTCTGA
>CANBYM010000050.1 GCA_947373605.1 Comamonadaceae bacterium | reverse complement strand
GGAGTAATGACCTTCTCGCCGGAACCCGCCAAATCGATGAGGTATCCGCTGTCACTGACGGTGGCGCAGCTGGTGGCACATGCAATGGTAAGGCTGGAAGTGGTCACGTAAGGCGTCAGTACCGAACGTAAGTCCACGGTGGAGTTGCTCAAAGCAAGCGTGTCGTGGATGGCATAAACCGTCTGTGGCTGTGTATTGGCGAAATCGCTCGCACCTATCAAACGCCCCGTTCCAACGTAAACATAATTATTTGCGCCTACTTTTCCAAGTTCCGGCGGCATCGTAACGGGTTGTGTGTTGCCATTTACGTCTTTGGCTACGCCAAGCAGATAAACCGCGTCCGTGGTGGAACTGTTCACTTCAAAACGCCAGATGTTGCCATGCAAGTCACCACCATAAACCCGGCTAATAGTCCGATCCAGGCTCGGCAGTTCAGTCCAACCGCTTATGGCAGCAAAATTCAGAGGAGAAGTACTGCTCGCGGTACCGGCGTTAATAGTTTTGATAGTCGCTCCGGTTTGCGCATTGACAACAAACAATGCTGCTTGTCCAGTGCTGTTGTTGTAACCAGAGCTCATAAACACGGCCCAGGTTCCGTCCGCCATTTTTCCAATGATAGGCGGCCCGAAGGTGTAGCCCACACTGCAGCCGGTACGGCCGCAATTACTGCTGTCAAACTCCCACAAGCTCACCGGCGCACTGGGGTCCGTGATATCAAGCGCGTAGTAGCCTTTACCCCCGGCACCCAGGCCACCCACCAGTACGGTGTGCCAACTGCCGTCCGCAAACTTCACGTCACCAACCGTCGGTGTCGCGTCAACATAGAAGCGATGGTTGCTGGAATAGTTCACGTCCGCCAGATAGCTCATTGAAGAAATAACTTGCGTTGGAATGTAGGCCCAGGCCTCCTGACCTTGGACGGCGAGCTGACTGCTACTTGCAGTGGCAGGCGGTGCGTAGATCGCATGCAACATGCCGTCGTTGCCCCCTACATAAATCATATTTTGCCGTGTCGCGTTTGCCGTTTTGAACGCGTAATAACCGTCATCCGCGTAATCAACGTAAGGGGCGCCCACAAACTGCGGTTTTGAATTCACAATGTCTGAAAGTGCATGCTTTCTGGAGCGATACAAAGCGCCACTTGTACTGGTCGCATAACCTTCGTTTTGCGTCTGTCCCCGCAAGAAATTGACCCGGGCGGCGACTGTATCCTGGCCTTTTTGAGCTGCGTTCATCGTGGCGTACTGCGTTAGCGAGGGCGTACTGATTAAAGTTTGTAAGCTCGAACTCAAAGAGGTAGACGTAACCCCGGTAAGGCAGTTTTTAGTTGACACAGTAAAGGCGCCCAACTTGCTCGTACCGGTGCCGGTTCGGACATAAATATTTCTGTTGTCACAAGCGGCACCGCGCTGCGCATCCACTTGTTGCTGCGCAGACCAGATCACCGTGGCCAGATTGCTCGAATCAAATGCCTGTACGTCACCCGTCCAGTCCACCGTGGTGTAACTCGACGCAAAATTCAGGCCCGTGTTGGTGACATTGAGCTGGTCACTGATCGTGTCTGCGGTAGACGAGCCGGTATTGGCATTGATCGACTGCAACGCTGTCTGAATACCGGACACCACAGCACTTGGATCGCCCGCACTGAAATACTTGCCACGCCCGTTGACCGCGGTGTGCCAGAAATCATCAATGGATTTAGGGGAATTCCAGGCCAGGTCGTTGTTGACATAGGTGATGGTCGGATCAGGCCAGACGGGCCAACTTTGGGTCAGCGCACGGATATTGGCAAACGAACCGGTGCCCGACGTTGCGTAATTTGCCTGATAAGGCAAGGTTCCTGACACGCCCAGCCCTACCACATAGGTCGTCATATGCTGCCAAGTGGCCTTGTCATCCAGCGGGCCCGAGCCACTGGGCGGCACGATATTGGACATCGTGGGGCGCAGGTCTGTCACGTAGTAATACTGCGCTACGTCCGCCAGCGAGTTGGTGCTTCCGCCTGTCGCAGAATAGGGAACATACACCGGTGCAGTCGGTACTGGGTCAGCTATTGCAAGTGCTGGCGCGGGCAACACCTGGCAGCTCCCCAGCGACACCGCAGGGGCAACCACGGGAGTTTGAGGTACAACGGTGCCGTTGTCATACGTCCACGTCTCATTGGTGGTAGTTTGAGAACTGGGGTACCAGCCCGTCGTAGTGGTGGTGGTGCAACTCTTGGCCACAAATCCGTTGCTTGCATTGGCACCTGTGGCCTGACATGCACCCGCAACCGCGGCACTGGTGCTTGAAGCGCACACAGTCTTTTGAAACGGAGCGTTAGAACCTGGATTTGTTGTGCCTATCGGGCAAGTCAACGGATCCAGGGGGCCTGTCGTCAAACTATAGGCTGACGGAGTGCTGCATGTGGTGGTGGTAACGGTACCGTTCGCGTCGGTCGTACTACCCCCAGTACAGGCGACGCCGGGGCCCCCGATGGTGACAGGGTTAGGCGTTGTGGTTGTGGTTGTAGTGCATGAATACGAACTACTTGAAACGCAAATCGGAGTGTTCTGGCAAACCGTGGTGATCGTGTTGCCTGCATTCACGCCAGCAGCACCAGGACAGCCCGTATTGGCGACGAAGGCGGTCGGATAACCCGATGCGTTGGAACACACCAAGTTGCCGGCAGCGGAATAGCTGGTGGTACAGGCGGCTATATTGGCCACCACCGTTGATGCGCTGGCTGTCGTACTGGGCGAGGCCGTGCCGGGAGCGTTGGTAGTACAGCTAGTGATGTAATAGTTGGGCGAACCGGAATTACCCGCACTGCAGGCGTTACCCGCCACAAATGTCGGCGCCACAATCGTGTTAACCGCACAGCCATTTGACCCTACGGTACATGCAGAGGTCTGAATGGCCGAAGTGGCACCCTGGCAAACAATGCTGATGTAATTGGTTGTCGAATCAGCAGGTTGAGCCTTACAAGTTCCCGAGGGCACAGCAGTGGTGACAGTCAAAGCGGTTGGGCCACAGTTGCTCTTACCGGTGCAGGTGTCCGTTAAAAGGGTTTGCTCTTTGGTCGCGTCGTAGTAGGCGAGTTGCGTCGTAATCTGGTTCTGCGTCGCAATGACATACTGCAGCGTTTGTTTGGTCATCAAATAACTGGTCTTTTTGTAGGAAACCTGTTGAGACTGCCACTGCGTTGAATTGTTGCCTGGGGTCACCACCACCGTCTTGACCTGCGGTGTTACCGTTCTGCTCACGGTCGTATTTTTGTAGGCGGGTACGGTCACATTGCAGGATGGATAGCTGAGCGTGGTGGTGGTGGAGCCGGTCTTGGTGTAACCAATTTGGGACAAAGTTCCGTCAAACACGCCCGCAGGCACCAAACCATTGGGGTTACTGTCCAATGTCATAGGGTGAAGCGATCCACCATCCTGCTCTCCGACTGAGGCAGTTCCATCCACATTAGTAGGGCCACCCGATAGACCGGCTTTTTCGGCAGCGACGTTCCAGTAACCGTCGGTCGTCATGATTGTGAAGTTTTTCTGGCAGGCGTACTGAACCGGATCAACATTCATGCCCGAATTGATACCGTCAGTTTTGCCCGCATAGTGGCGCCCGACCCGCGCCAAACCTTCGCGCGATGGCGAGCTTCCTGCGGGCTTCTGCCCGTAAAAATTGTTGTACCAAAGCGTGCGCTGCGCAGAGTTGAAGTCTGATATCGGGGTGTAATGCCCGCTTTGCACGGTGGAGGTTGGATTGTTGCTGGAGTCCAGCGTCGGATTCACAGTCAAAAAGCCGACCCGGTAGGTATTGCTCAGAGATTCAAAAGCAAGTCCGATTGAGCTCTTTGCCAAATTGATACGGGTTCTGTAATAGGTATACCAAATCGCAAAATTGGCCCGCTCGTCCACATTTCCGGCGGGGCCCGAGTTCGAACTTACCAGCACCCGCGTCCAGGTGCCAACCCCAGAAACAGCCACAGTCGTAGTTACAGGGGAAGTCTTAGATGTAACGTATTTTGTTGAATCGTCCGCAATATTGCACGGACTGGAGTTGTAGGCATAGGTGGGTGTGACGCCACTGCTGGGTGTGAAATAAAAGTAGTAAGCCGCCTGTGGAGTGTCAGCTACGGAGGTACCCACGTTTTGTACTGTATTGTCGTCGTGGGCCTGGAAATTTTTACTCAAGTCGACATAGGTAATGACACCATTATTGGTGTATGCATCGATGTAGTAGTTTTTAGGTGCCGAGTTAAAGGCGGGTGTAGGCAGTGCTGCATTAGCCGCATCAAAGGGCACGGTATACGTCCGGTTGCGGTTGTAGTAAAGCGCATTGCATTCATTGGCTTTGTATCCAATGGACTGCTTAGCACCCACCGCCTCCAGTTGGTCCGGCATGTGCGTCCACGACATCGAATTGGATGTATCAACCAGCAGCATGATGTTGGGCGGCGCCCCCCCGGTGCTGGCTCCAACCAGGGGAACCGTTGCAATATCCGCCAGTTGTGCCCACGCAGTCCCTAGGGGTACCAGCAACAGCACACAGAAAATAAATTGGGCACAAATACGATGCAAGAAGTTTTTCATAGTGAGCCTCAATAAACCATAACCTGAACATAACTGAGCGTTTTGCGTGGTCCCTGCACCCTGGTAGTAATCCGATAAAACGGGGCCTTGGTGATACCTACGCCTGCCGTCAGACCACTCACCTGGTAAGACCCTCCCGCATTTGGAGGATTCGCTAATACGCACAGCTGACCAGAAGCCTCCACCGTGCCAGTCGATTTGCACATGCGATGGATGACATAACTAACCGTATTTCCTGTAACAAGGTCCGGCGCCGCTTGTACCGAATTGCCAGGGGCATCCCAAACGTAAGTGGTGGGATCAAAGCTGCCATCCCCTACCTCAAAATATGCCGCGGGGGGATAGACTGCCGTTAACAGTGCAGGGGTTTTTTGGCTCGTGATCATGAGCCAAGCCCTGGCACCCTCCACGCCAAGGTCAGCACCTGAGGTTGCGCTTTGCTTGAAACCCAAGTTTCCAACGATACTTAATGTGTCATTACTGGAGCGAAAAATACCAACGACGCCCAGCAACATAATGGTTAACGTGATCATGACGACCACCAAAGACATACCCCTTTGACGCTTCATTGGTTTCTCCCCCAAAGTGCGTTTCTGATGGCTACCACGCCTTCGACCACCGCGTACCGGTAACGGCGCCAATTGGAGACGCTGCTTGGATTGGTATCGGCAGTCCCCCCGACATCGGTCATGGTGAAATTGCCTCCTGCCCATGAAGGATTGGTAGTCGTCACTGTTGATGCTTCATAATTTCGACTGCGGGCCAAAATTGCGTAGCGAATCGCCAGCACCTTGGTCCAGTCGACCGCTGCACCACCCAGATCCGGTGCATTCGTCGCATCCGCATCGAACCATTCATTCGCACTGATCAGTCCGTTGCCATCGGAGTCATAGCCGTACTGCAATTGCAAATTGACTACGCCTTCGGCAACCTCCCGCGCTTGCGGGTTGGGATAAACACCATCAATGGGAAAGATGCTGAATCTTTGCAATGCCGGATTTTGCAAACTGTTGGGGGCCGTCGTAGAAACCCTCCACTGATTGGCCTGTGGCTCGGGGCCAAGGTCAAACACCCAAAACGGCGTGATTCCTGTTGTGCCCGCCGCTTGATTAAACACAGGGGTTCTTGTACCTGGGGTCCCGTCCGGCAGGTTCCCCTGGTAATTCGTGGTGTCATGTGCAAAGACCTTGTCACTGGCTAACAAAATGGTATCGGTGGACGTCACTTCCACGATGCGGCAGTCGCTGAAATCACTGCTGGCAAGAATGACCACATCCCCTACATTGAACCCTGCGCGGTTGCGAACCCTGGTCGAATTGAAGGTGGAACCAATCGCCATTTCCGGCGCAATTCGGTTCATCGAGTTGCCGTAAAGTGAAACGATTTGATCGGGCGCACCATTGGCACCGTTGATGATTTGCACCGCCGACAGTCGCAGGTTGCCGGCGCCCGCTGGGTCCAGACCCACTGCGGTAGTCGTGCCGCCCGCGGTCGCGGCGCCCGTGATGGGACAGCCGGCTCCGCCCGTCGTAGTGGAATTGGCGGTACCGAAACCTTGCCCCGCCTGCTTGATGTCCTCCTCCAAAGCATAGGCCGCCAAGGCCGCAGTTGATTGTGAATCGGTAGTGGAAGAAACGGTACGGCTTTGCCTGATCCAGATGGAGTACACCTGCACCACAGCCAGCGACGTGATCAATCCAATGAGGATCGCGATCATCAACTCAATGAGCGAGAAACCACCCATGCGGCGTTTCTGAAGAAGCGGGCTAATTGACATAGGAACGCAAGATATATTTGTGTGTGTCAAGGTCCCGGCTGGCTTTCCAGCACAAGGTAATGGTCACCTGGTTGTTAGTGGCCGGATCTACCGCAATTTGCTGCATGGTCGCGTCTGCGCCGGGCAACTGCAACAAACCACCGCCAGATGTGATGTTCGTAACCCAAGTAGATACAAGACTGCTGTCGGAAGCAGCACCTGAAAATGTGCAATTTGAAGATCCGCCTGTCGTGGGAAGGTGAGCAAAGCTTTGCAAGGAAGCGGTAGTAGACGCGGCCGTAGTCCGGTCTACATTGAGCCAAATCGTATTCATCATTTCAGAAGCGAGCTTGGCCGCTTGGCTTCGAATTTGCACATCGGACTGGTTATTTATCACCTGGCCCATCACGCCTATCAGGCCAAGTACACCAAACACGAATAACAACGCCGCGACCAGAGCCTCGATGAGTGTTGCGCCACGTTGGGTGCTAAAAGTGAGTGGCGACATGGTTCTAACAGGCCCTGCTATCGGTAGATGGCTGCCCCGGCTCACACAAGCGCGCCTGGCCGCCGGCACTGATACGCACATTGAGACACCGCACCGTGCTGGACAAGGCGCACGCAGTGTTCTGGGTGGCATGTTTGAATTGAACCAACACAGTCGCACCATTGATGGTCTCACCCAAGCCATTGAACTGAATCTTGGTAGCACCGCCCGCATTGACCGTAATGTTGGCACCACCACCTTCCGTTGCAAGCTTGGAATCTACCAATTCGCCGGTTTGATCAACAGTATTAGGAACGCGAATCACCCAATTGGTGCCGTTTGTATTTTCAGTAATTTGGGGTATTGTTGTCTTTGTTCGATCGGCCGAAACGACTCCCACCGGTGTGTCGTTGGTCAACACCAAATCTACGGTGGTGTTACGCCGGATGGCCTCTGCCCTGGCTTTCTGCACCGCCGAATAAAAAACTTCAGCGGCAGTTTTCAGGCTGCTGTTTGCCATGAAGCCGCTAAAACTAGGCACGGCGATAGCGGCAAGTACAGCCACAATGGTCAAAACCACTCCCAGCTCCAGCATGGTGAAGCCACTAACCGAGACGCGGCTTCTTAGCATGCGCCATCCTTCTTCACTACCCAACACGTGTTTGCGTTGCTGGTATTCCAACCCGAAGGCAGCCCTGAACTTTTTTGGATTACACCGCCTGACACCCCCAGGCTGTAGGAAAAATTCTGCATAGAACCCTGCCCGGTTGCGGTGATGGTGTAGGAAATATTGGTCGGAGCGTTAGAAAAGCCGAACTGGAAATACTGCGTACTGGCCGGAAGCGCAGTAAGCACAGCAGTGTCAGCTCCGGCATAGGTGTGGTTATCCAGGTAAAACTGATCCATCTTTGACTGCATAGGGGCCAACATTCCAAGCGCCTCAGAGATGCGACCGCGCTGTATATAGTCTTGATAAGACGGTAGTGCAACGGCAGCCAATATGCCGATGATCGCAACCACAATCATCAGCTCGATCAATGTGAATCCCCGTTGCAAACGACGCACGCCGGCGACAACGCATCCGTCAGGAAATCCACTTTTTCGCATAAAAACCCCGCAATTTATATTCAACAACCTCGCCGAACCCGTCGATGAGAGCGCGCAAGGCCTAACAATTCCCTAGCTGGAAATTTAACATCGGGCGATCAACCACCTGCACACAAGGCGGACAAACGGTAGTCCGATGTGATTAACGGTAATGGCTAAAGGTGGCGCACTACGATTTATTGAACTTTTCGTAGATCGCAAGCAATTCGAGGTTCAGCGCATGCCGCACAAATGGCGTAAGGGCCTGTGCATCGGCGTGACTGATTCGCGCTTTTTCCATCGCCGTTTGAACACATTCAAGCAGGGTTTTGGCGCCAAATGCGTCCAAGGATAAAAGACCAACTGAACGGGCTTTGGCCTTGAGCTTGCCAAACGCATCGTCACTCTCACGCATGGAAACCTCGGCTGGCGCGTCACCCACCATTTCCAGCTCCAGCGACAGGCCCGCAGGAACCTTGTCGGCAGTAAACGTTGCCTGCCCCATGACCAATTTCAAAACTTTCTCGAATTCGGTCGCCAACTCGGTTTGGCTTATTTTCAAAAGCAATGCGAGGTACGAGACGTTAGCGGTCTTGAGGTCGCCTTCCAACTGACGCTGCATTGCGGCCAACATGCGAAGCATCATCTCCTTTGCACTCTCAGCAAAAAAACTTGGGAGCCGGGCTAATTCATCTTTTAAAACGTGGGTCATTGATTGATTCTTCAATTTGATATTTTGCTCAGGATAGCTGCTGTTATCAGTCGCCTACATTCCGATGGCACGATTCTATAAATGGAGGAGCATCATTCAGTCTACTGATTTAAAGTCCTTTTAATTTTCTATCTGTTCGGTAATGTATGGTGCTGGACGTTAAATTGCACACTTTAGCCCGTGCAGGCAATAACTTTTAAAAAAATGACAAGTGGAGACATGAACGTCCAAACCGCCTCCCCCACCGGCAGCAGTCCCTCCTGGTTGCTACAACAGGCATTGGATTTGGTGCAGTCCAGCGCCATGTTCATTACATCCCCCAATCCCCGTGTCGGTTGCATTTTGGCCAATGATGCCGGAACTGTATTGGGCCAAGGTTATACGCAAGCTGCCGGCGGCGCTCACGCGGAAATCATGGCGCTTCGCGACGCCCAAAATCGCGGCCACTGTGTGGCAGGTAGCACTGCCTACGTCACGCTGGAGCCCTGCTCCCACCATGGGCGCACGGGCCCATGCTGTGACGCGCTAATTGCGGCGGGCGTCAAGCGCGTCTTCGCTACAAACACCGACCCCAACCCTCTGGTTGCGGGACGAGGCTTTGCCAAGCTGCAATCCGCAGGAGTGCACGTTGTGGTGCTAGATCCTGCTGAACCGTTGGCTATTGCCGCACGTGAACTCAACATCGGCTTTTTCAGCCGGATGATCCGAAAAAAGCCATGGGTGCGGCTAAAGGTCGCGGCCTCCCTGGACGGAAGGACCGCCCTCCCCAATGGACAAAGCCAGTGGATCACTTCGCCCGAGGCGCGCACCGACGGCCATGCCTGGCGCGCGCGCGCCTGCGCTGTGCTCACAGGCATCGGAACAGTTTTGCAAGACAGCCCCAGGCTTGATGTGCGGCTGGTGGATACCCCGCGCCAGCCTCACCTAATCATTGTGGATAGCAAACTGGAGACCCCGCCTGATGCGCCGCTATTTGAACCGGCCCGCAAACTATTCATTTACGGAGCTGTTACCGATGCTGACAAAACAGTAGCACTGACACAAAGAGGCGCCACCGTCATCCATATGCCGGGGCATCAACCGGACGGCACACCTACGGGGAAGATCGATCTGGCAGCCCTGTTGCAGGACTTAGGTCGACGTGAAATCAATGAATTGCACATAGAAGCCGGCCACAAACTCAACGGCTCGCTGGTTCGCGAAGGTTTGGTCGATGAATTTCTGGTGTACCTGGCCCCCAAGCTCATGGGGCAAGGGGCTGGCATGGCGGATTTCGGTCCGTTGACCAGCTTGACTTCGGCGCTGCCACTGCAGTTTCAAAGCATTGAATGCATGGGGCCGGACCTGCGCATCGTGGCGCGGGTTACAGATCGTGACTTTTTTTAATTGCAGGGTTTAGGCGTTTTACACGCCCGCGGCATCCTGCAGAGCGATTCCCTGCGAAAATACGCGAATGTTTACCGGAATCATTACCGGCGTGGGGCGCATCGCCGCTATCCATGCCTTAGGCAGCTCTTCTACGCACGGCAAGCGCCTGACCATCTCCTGCCCTGCGGATTATTTGTCGGATGTGGGACTGGGCGACAGCATCGCGCTTAATGGAGCTTGCATGACCGTGACCACACTGGATGCGGCCGCAAACCACTTCACCATCGATATTTCCGCTGAATCCCTCAATAAGACTGCGGGGTTGGACGCCGAAGGCAGCATCAATCTTGAGAAAGCCCTGCGCGCCAATGACCGGCTGGGCGGCCACTTGGTATCCGGCCATGTGGACGGCATCGGCCATGTGACCCACTTTGCGCAAGTCGGCGAAAGTTGGGAGTTGCGGGTTTTGACTCCTTCGTCTCTGGCAAAGTTTTTGGCCTACAAAGGCTCTATCACGATCAACGGTGTGAGCCTTACCGTCAACCGGATTGCCGATGTGAGCCAGCCGCAACCGGGCTGCGAGGTCAGCATTAACCTGATTCCGCACACCGTAGAAAACACTGCGTTACACGCTTTGCGCGCCGGCTCCAAGGTCAACCTTGAGATCGACCTGATTGCCCGATATGTCGAGCGCATGATCACGGCCCCGGCCACCTCGAACTGACAACAAAATTATTTAAGTACTCACTTTCCCCATCATGAACGCACCTTTGAGCACCACATTACCAGTTCCTATTTCCAGCGTGGAAGCCATCGTGGCGGACATGCGCGCCGGTCGCATCGTTATTCTGGTGGACGAAGAAGACCGTGAGAACGAGGGCGACCTGGTGCTGGCAGCCGACCACGTCAGTGCCGAAGCTATTAACTTCATGGCCCGCTTCGGCCGTGGCTTGATCTGCCTTACGCTTACACGCCAGCGCTGCGAGTTACTCCAATTGCCTCCGATGACTGCGCGTAACGGCGACAAAAAAGGCACTGCGTTCACCGCGTCCATCGAAGCGGCCGAGGGCGTAACGACCGGCATCTCTGCGGCAGACCGTGCCCGCACAGTACAGGCAGCGGTCGCAAAAAATGCCGTGCCGCAAGATCTGGTGCAACCCGGTCACATCTTCCCGCTGCAAGCAGTCGACGGTGGCGTTCTGATGCGTGCCGGTCATACCGAAGCCGGTTGTGACCTGGCTGCGATGGCTGGCTGCAGCCCGGCATCGGTGATCTGCGAAATCATGAAAGACGATGGCACGATGGCACGCTTGCCGGACCTGCAAATTTTCGCAGCAGAACATGGCTTGAAAATCGGCACCATCGCTGACTTGATCGCCTACCGCAGCCGTGTGGAGTCGCTGATTCAAAAAGTGGGCACGCGTACACTGCAAACCGCAACGGGTGAATTCGTCGCACATGCATTCAAAGACAGCACCGGCAACGGAATCCATCTGGCGCTGGTGAAAGGTACCTGGTCCCCTGAAGAAGTTGTTTCCGCCCGTGTGCATGAGCCTCTCAGCGTTTTGGACGCGCTGGAAACCGGGCGCATCATGCATTCTTGGAGCCTTGATGCCGCGCTGGCACACATTGCTGCGGAGGGTAATGGGGTCGTTGTTTTATTGAATTGCGGGGAAAGCGGTGAACAACTTTTGGCCCAATTCGAGGGCACCGCCCGCGCTGCACAAGCACCTGAGCGCGGACGTATGGATTTGCGCACTTATGGTATCGGGGCGCAAATATTGCGCGAATGCGGCGTACACAAGATGCGACTGATGGGCAGCCCGCGCCGGATGCCCAGCATGACCGGTTACGGCTTAGAAATCACTGGCTACATCAGCAAATAACAAAGCAATCAAAAGGGAATAAATTATGTTTGGTGCAGACAAAGGAACCGTCGCTGACAGCGACAACCGCATGAACGGCAAGAAGCTGAAAATTGGCATTGTACAGGCGCGCTTCAACGCCGACATCACCGACGCTCTGGCGAATGCCTGCCGCTCTGAATTGCTGGCGCTGGGGGTGTTGGAGAAGGACATCGACCACGTTACTGTGCCCGGCGCACTTGAGATTACGGTTGCGTTGCAGGCGATGGCGGAAAAATCCCGCTACGACGCGCTGGTGGCACTGGGCTGCATCATCCGCGGTGAAACCTATCACTTTGAGCTGGTAGCCAACGAGTCCGGCGCGGGTGTAACCCGCGTTGCGTTGGACTACCAGATCCCGATTGCGAATGCCGTGTTGACGACCGAAAACGTGGAGCAAGCGATTGCGCGCCAGGACGAAAAGGGCCGAGATGCAGCCCGCGTCGCGGTAGAAATGGCAAACCTGCTGGAGTCCATGGAATGAGCGAATTCAATCACGCCAGCAAACCTGCACGCCCGCCGCGTCAACCGCGTACCGGCCTGACCAGCACAGGTGCCCGCAAGGCCGCCAGTAAGAACAACCGCAGTCGTGCGCGCGAATTTGCGCTGCAAGGCCTGTACCAAAGTCTGGTGGGCGGCAACCCGGTGGAAGATGTCGATGTATTCACCCGCGACCTGGCTGGCTTTGGCAAAGCGGACTCAGTGCACTTTGATGCGCTGCTGCATGGCTGCGTAGCCCATGCTGCCGAGTTGGACGCACTCATCGCGCCCTTGCTGGACCGCCCGATGGCCGAGATTTCACCGATTGAGCATGCGGTAATGTGGATCGGCGTCTATGAAATGCAGCATTGCCCCGACGTGCCTTGGCGTGTCGTGCTCAACGAATGCGTGGAGTTGGCCAAAGAGTTTGGCGGTACCGACGGCCACAAATACGTCAATGGCGTGTTAAACGGGCTGGCGCCAAGCCTGCGCGCCCTCGAGGTCGAATCCGACCGCGCCAAAAAGGCTTAGTCCGGTGAAGATTTCGTCCCGTGCGCAGAACATTGAGCCGTTTTACGTGCTCGAGGTGGCCAAAGCAGCGTCCGCACTGAGCCGTATTCTGACGGTAGCGGATGATCCGATGGTGTTCCTGAATGTGGGCGAGCCCGATTTCACTGCTCCCCCACTGGTACAGGAAGCCGCCGAAAAAGCCATTCGTGCCGGGCTCACGCAATACACCCCCGCCACCGGCTTGCCGGAACTGCGCGAACGCATTAGCCACTGGTACAAAGCCCGCTTCAACGTCACAGTGGACGCGCAACGCATTGTGATTACCGCGGGCGCGTCGGCTGCGTTGCACTTGGCTTGTGTGGCACTGGTAGAACCCGATGACGAAATTCTCATGCCGGACCCCAGCTACCCTTGCAACCGGCACTTTGTCACTGCCGCCGAGGGCAAGGCCGTGCTGGTGCCCACCACAGCGGCGGAGCGGTTTCAGCTCAGCGCTGCGCAGGTGGAGGGCCATTGGAATGCGCGTACGCGTGGCGTCTTGCTGGCATCGCCCTCCAACCCCACCGGCACTTCGATTGACCCGGACGAATTGCACCGCATTCATAACGTGGTGCAGTCGCGCGGCGGCATTACCGTCGTCGATGAGATCTACCTTCCGCTGAGCTATGAAGAGCGATACGCCCAGACGGCGCTGGCGCTGGACGAGTACATCATCAGCATAAACAGCTTCAGCAAATATTTCAATATGACCGGTTGGCGACTGGGCTGGATGGTCGTGCCGCAAACGCTGGTGCCCGTGGTGGAGCGGCTTGCTCAAAACCTGTTCATTTGTCCGAGCGCCATTGCGCAACATGCCGCACTCGCCTGCTTTGAAACAGCGAGTATTGCGCTTTACGAAGAGCGCCGCAGTGCCTTCAAGGCACGGCGCGACTACTTTATCCCCGCACTCCATACCATCGGGCTCTCTGTACCTGTCATGCCGGACGGCGCGTTTTATGCTTGGGCAGATTGCACGCAAGCATGCGCAAAGCTTGGCGTTAAAGATAGTTGGGATTTTGCCTTCGAAGTGATGAACCGGGCCCATGTGGCGGTAACACCGGGGCGGGATTTCGGCACGGCCAATGCCAGCCGCTTTGTGCGCTTTTCGACTTCCAGTTCCATGGCGCAGCTACATACCGCGGCAGAGCGTCTAGGCGCCCTGCTCGCTTAAGTTATTTATCGGAGTCATTTGCATCCATGAACCAAGACCTGTCCATTATTCACCTGGTGCTCAACGCAAGCGCGGTTGTGCAGGCTGTGATGCTGCTGCTGATGATTGTGTCCATTTCGAGCTGGGCGGCCATTTTTCGCAAGCTGTTTGCGCTCAAAAAAGTAAAAAATCACAACGAAAATTTTGAGCGCGAATTCTGGTCCGGCTCCAGCCTGAACGACCTGTTCTCAGTAGCCACCAAGAATGCCGCCAATGGTGGGCCCATGGAACGTATTTTTGCCAGCGGCATGCGCGAATTCCAAAAATTACGGGAGCGCCGTATCACCGATAGCGGCACGCTGATGGATGGTGCCCGCCGCGCCATGCGTGCGAGCTTTCAGCGCGAGATGGACGTGATTGAGACCAATCTCTCGTTCCTGGCTTCTGTAGGTTCAGTGTCACCGTTTGTCGGTTTGTTCGGCACCATTTGGGGCATCATGCATGCGTTCAACGGACTGGCCTCGCTGCAGCAGGTTACGCTGGCCACGGTAGCCCCCGGTATTGCCGAAGCACTGGTCGCCACCGCCATCGGACTGTTTGCCGCCATTCCTGCGGTGGTGGCTTACAACCGTTTTGCACGCGACATTGACCGCATTGCCAGCCAGCAGGAAACGTTTATCGAAGAGTTCTCCAACATCCTGCAGCGCAACGTGGGTGCGCAAGCCGCGTCGCCCACCGGTCGCTGATCCGCACGGAGACCACAATATGCCAAGCGTTACCAGCCGTGGCCGGGGCCGGCGCACCATCAATGAAATCAATATGGTGCCCTTTATCGATGTGATGCTCGTGCTGTTGATCATCTTCATGGTGACTGCACCCTTGATTACCCCTAGCATGATTGACCTGCCCAGCGTGGGCAAAGCAGCCCGCCAGCCGGACCAGATCATTCAAGTCGTGTTGGGCAAAAACGAATCACTGGAATTGAAGGTCAACGACCAGACCAGCAGCCTTCCCATCAAAGACCTGGCAGCCGCAGTCAAACGTGCGCAGGGCGCCAAGGACAGCGTGAGCGCCGCCAACTCGGCAGTAGTGATCAGTGCCGACAAAAATACCAAGTACGAGAGCGTGGTCAAGGTGATGGACACGCTGCAACGCGCCGGAATCGTACGCGTCGGCCTGTCAGTCCAATTGGTGAACTAAGCATGTCGCCGGCCAGTGAACGCATGGAATTTGCCCCGCCGCGCGCGCCGGGCCTGATTCGCGCGCTGATGCTGGCCGTGCTGGCCCATGCGGCTTTGCTGACGGTGCTGACTGCCGGTATATCCTGGAAGAGTGAAGCCCCGCAAGTCACAGCGCAAGCTGAACTCTGGTCGGCAATACCCCAACAGGCGGCACCGCCCGCCCCTCTAGAGTCACCGCCCGAAGTGGCCAAGGTAGAAACCAAGCCAGAGCCCAAGCCTGAACCGCAGCCCCCTGCTGCCAAGCCCGTAGACACGCCGGACCCGGCCATTGCGATAGCCAAAGAAAAAGCGCGCAAAGAAAAAGAAAAGCAGCAGGAGCTGGAAAAGCAGGCGCTCGAGAAGCAGCGTTTGGCAAAGCTTGAAAAAGACAAGCAAGAAAAAGCAAAACTGGAAAAAGATAAATTAGAGAAAGATAAGCAAGCAAAACTCGAGAAGCTGGCCAAAGACAAAGCCAACGAGAAGGAGCGCGACAAGGCCTTGGCGGATGCACAAAAAGCCAAAGACGCCAATACCAACGCCGAAGCGAAGAAGTTACAGGAGTTGCGTGAGCAAAACCTCAAACGCCTGGCCGGCCTGGCGGGAAGCGGGGGCAGCGGTGACGCCAACTCCAGCGGAACAGCGGCGCAATCCTCCGGCCCGTCTGCCGGCTACATCGGCAGAATTCGCGCCCGTATCAAACCCAACATCACCTACATCGAAACCATTGTGGGCAATCCTTCCGTCGAGATTGAGGTGCGCACTTCGCCCGATGGGACCATCATCAGCCGTCGTGTGGTCAAACCCAGTGGAACGGCCTCTTGGGATAACGCGGCCCTGAATGCCATTGACAAGACCGCCGTCTTGCCACGTGATGAAAACGGCAAAGTGCCGTCGTCACTCATCATCGTGTTATCGCCGCAAGAGCTGATCGGGCGCTAAGCGAACCACCTATTCGTAGGCGACCACTGCCTTGCCCTGATGGGCTTGGGCACGCCAACTGGCCAAAGCCGCATCGCTGGGGAAAAACCGCGCATCTTCGCCCAGTGCCAACACCGCTTCTGCGCCGTTGCAACCGTCCAGTGAATCGTTCAAGCTGCGTTGCAACTGAAGCCGCACACCCAGACCACGCACCAACTCGCCTTGCTCCGACATTTCGCGCTGCGCCGGAAATTCCTTGACCATGCGCGCCACATCCGGCGCACGCGCCTCGCCGTCTAGGGCCACCGCAACCCGCAGGTATTTGCCAAATCGGCACCGCGCATGTTCCAACCCCCAGACCTGCTGAATGGTGAACTGCATACCGCCCGAAAACCGGTCGGGCTGCGCCTTGCCCATCACCACAATGAATTCATCGTCCTTGAGCAGGTTCTTGTTGGCATTGAGCAGCGCTTCGTCGACACGCGCCTCAATAGTGGCCGACTTATCGTCGAGCTTGAACAGGGCCAGCTTGCCACGTTGCCCGTTGATCACCCGCAAGTCGCTCACGATACCCGCCAACAACTGCGGTTCCCGTGTGTCCAAAATTTCTTCAATCGGCCGCTTTGCAAAGCGCCGCACTTCCGAGGCCACCTCGTCAAACAAGTGCCCCGACAGGTAGAAACCCACCGCCGTTTTTTCCTGTGTCAACCGCTCCTTCACGCCCCATGGCAGCACGTCCACCAAGTCCGGCTCCTGCGTGCTGGAGCCGTGGTCATCCTCACCTCCCATGTCGAACAAACCTACCTGGTTGACGTTCGCCGCGGACGCCGCCGCAAATTCAAACGCCCGGTCAATGGATGCCACCAGTGCGGCACGGTTGAGCTGCAAGGTGTCAAAGGCACCTGCTTTGATCAGCGCCTCCACGCAACGCTTGTTCATGCGCGAGCGCTCCACCCGGCGGCAAAAATCGAACAGGCTGGTAAATGGCCCGGCCTCTTGAGTTGGGCCACGGCCTTCGCGCGCTGCAACGATAGCCTCAATGGCTTGCTGACCGGTGCCTTTGATGGCGCCCAGGCCATAGCGGATCTGCTTGTCGGAGATCGGCTCGAAGCGGTGAACGCCCCGGTTCACATTCGGCGGTTCAAACGACAGGCCCATCTTCTCTGCGTCTTCGAACAACACTTTGAGCTTGTCGGTGTCATCCATTTCCACCGTCATGTTGGCGCAGAAAAACTCCGCCGTGTAATGCACCTTGATCCAGGCCGTGTGGTACGCCAGCAATGAGTACGCTGCAGCATGCGATTTGTTAAAGCCGTAGCCCGCAAACTTTTCCATCAAGTCAAAGACTTCATCGGCCTTTTGTTCGCTGATGTCATTCTTGGCAGCCCCGGCGCGGAAGATGGCACGGTGCTCGGCCATTTCTTCAGCCTTCTTCTTGCCCATCGCACGGCGCAGCATGTCTGCGCCACCGAGTGAGTAACCGCCCAGAATCTGCGCGGTTTGCATCACCTGCTCCTGGTACACCATGATGCCGTAGGTCTCCGACAGCATATTGGCCACCAGCGGATGCGGGTATTCAATCACTTCGCGCCCGTGCTTGCGGGCCACAAAGCTGGGAATCAGGTCCATGGGGCCCGGTCGGTACAAGGCGTTCAGCGCAATCAGGTCTTCCAGCCGCGTCGGCTTGGCATCGCGCAGCATGCCCTGCATGCCGCGACTTTCAAACTGGAACACCGCTTCAGTCTTGCCCTCGGTGAACAAGCGGTAGACCTTGGCATCGTCCAGCGGCAGGTTTTCGTAGGCAAAGCCCTCCTGGCCTGCGTGGCGCTTGGCTATGAATTCGCGCGCAATCTCCAAAATGGTCAATGTGGCCAGGCCCAAAAAGTCGAACTTCACCAGCCCGATGGCTTCCACATCGTCTTTGTCGTACTGGCTCACCGCCGACTCACTGCCCGGCTGTTGGTATAGCGGACAAAAGTCGGTCAGTTTGCCCGGCGCAATCAGCACACCACCTGCGTGCATACCGATGTTGCGGGTCATGCCCTCCAATTTGCGTGCCAGTTCCAGCAACGTTTTAACGTCTTCTTCCTTGGCCTCGCGCTCGGCAAGAATCGGCTCAGCCTCGCTGGCGTACACATATTTGTCGCTTTTCTTCCCATCCGTTGGCGGGAGCTGCAGCGTCACATTGGTGCCAGGCTTGTTGGGAATGAGTTTGCTGATGCCATCACAAAAGGTGTAGCTCATATCCAGCACACGCCCTACGTCGCGCACCACCCCACGCGCCGCCATGGTGCCGAAGGTTGCAATCTGGCTCACAGCATCTTTGCCATATTTGAGTTTGACGTAATCAATCACGCGGTCACGATTGCTTTGGCAAAAGTCAATGTCAAAGTCGGGCATGGACACCCGCTCCGGATTCAAAAAGCGCTCAAACAGTAGGTTGTATTGCAGCGGATCCAAGTCGGTAATCTTGAGCGCATACGCCACCAGCGAACCGGCACCGGAACCACGCCCCGGACCCACCGGACAGCCATTGTTCTTGGCCCAGTTGATGAAGTCGCCCACAATCAAGAAGTAACCTGGAAACCCCATTTTCAAAATGGTGCCGATTTCAAATTCTAGGCGCTCTACGTAACGCGGCATCTGCGCTTCGCGCACTGCGGCATCCGGATAGAGATGCGCCATACGCTCCTTCAGTCCCTCGTGCGATGCGTAGCGGAAATACTCTTCGGGTGACATCCGCATGCCGTTGACTTCAGGCGTGGGAAAGTCGGGCAACTGGGGCTTCCCCAACACCAGCGTTAGGCTACAGCGCTTGGCAATTTCCAGCGTATTGGCGATGGCCGAGGGCACGTCCGCAAACAGGGTTTCCATTTGTGCAGCCGACTTGAAATATTGCTCACGCGTAAAGCGCCGCACACGCTTGGCGTTCCCCAGAATTTCACCGTCGGCAATACACACCCGGGCCTCATGCGCCTCAAAGTCATCCGGCGCGTTGAACTGAATTGGATGCGTGGCAACCACCGGCAGTCTCATGCGCGCAGCGAGTTGCACCGCTGCTATTACATGCGCGTCGTCTTCCGGGCGCCCTGCGCGCTGCAACTCAAGATAAAAGCGGTGCGGAAAAATACCGGCCATTTGCATCGCCGTGTCATAAGCGCGCGCCGTATCACCTTGCACTAGCGCCTGTCCCACAGCGCCGGCTTGGGCACCGGAAAGCGCGATCAAACCTTCATTCAACTCTTTGAGCCAGGCCAACTTCACAACGGCCTGCTGTTTGCCGCCGGCGGTGACCACGTTTTGTGTGTAAGCGCGCGCGATCAGCTCGGAAATATTCAGATAGCCTTGCTTGTTTTGCACCAAAACAATCATGCGCGACAGTGTCAGCGCATCCGCCCCTAAACCCTCCAACACGACCTCTGCGCCGATGATGGGCTTAACGCCTTTGCCACGTGCTTCTTTGTAAAACTTGATAGCACCGAACAGGTTATTCAGGTCGGTAATCGCCAGCGCGGGCTGCGAATCTTTCGAGGCCGTTTTGACCACCTCGTCAATGCGGCAGGTGGAGTCGACTACAGAAAATTCAGTGTGGAGGCGCAGATGTACAAACATGCCCTCATTGTAGGTTTGCGCCTCAGTCTGTCGCGTAGTTGGCCGGGAAAAAATGCCTCTCAATCAGTTCTATCAGGATATGCAGTACCTTGATATGCAGTTCCTGAACTCGGTCGGCAAATTGCCCGCCGGGTGTACACACGTACACATCGCTCAAAGCCATCAGTTCAGGTGCCTGTTTGCCACTCAGGATGATAACTTTGACGCCCTGCTCCCGTGCGACTCTGGCCGCACGAACCACGTTTTTGCTGGTGCCGCTGGTCGTGAGTGCCAGCAGGCAATCACCCGGCCGGCCATGCGCCTCGACATAGCGGGAAAAGATATGCTCATAGCCATAGTCATTGCCGACACAGCTCATATGGCTGGCATCGCTGATGGCAAGGGCTGGCAGGGCAGCCCGGTCGAGCCGGTAGCGGCCTGTGAGCTCTTCGGCAAAGTGCATTGCGTCGCACATGGAGCCACCGTTGCCGCAGGAGTACACCCTCCCTTTGGCTTCAAACGTAGAAATTAACAGCGCGGCAGCTTGCTCAATGCTTGCCAATGCAGCGGGGTTGGACAACAAGGTGTTAAGCGCGGCCTGCGCCTCTTGTAGGCTGGACTGGATGTGGGTTTTCATAGGCGCATTATTACTTCACGTCCTGTTGGCTGCACCCATTTAAAATCAGAACTGTGAATTCCGTCCTCAATATATCCACCTACAAATTTGTTCCTCTGCCCGACGCTGCGGCGTTGCGCGAGGTTTTGCTTGCGTGCGCGGTAACACTGCAACTCAAAGGCACGATCCTGTTGGCGGAGGAAGGCATCAATATGTTCCTGGCCGGGCCGGCAGACGATGTGCGCGGCTTTGTCGCCCAGTTGCAAACTGATTCGCGGTTTGCGGACATTGCCCCCAAGGAAAGCTGGTCGGACACACAGCCGTTCAAAAAAATGCTGGTGAAGGTCAAGAGCGAAATCATCCGCATGAACCATCCCACAATCCGTCCTGCAGCGGGTCGGGCGCCGGCCGTACCCGCTGCCACCGTAAAACGCTGGCTGGACCGGGGCCACGATGACGCGGGTCGCCCGGTGGTGACGCTGGACAC
>CANBYM010000049.1 GCA_947373605.1 Comamonadaceae bacterium | reverse complement strand
TCAAGGGCGAAGCCAATGTGCTGATCTGCCCGAACTTGGACAGCGCCAACATCCTGTTCAATGTGCTCAAGGTGGTAGGCGCGCAGGGCGTGACGGTGGGGCCGATATTGCTCGGCGCTGCGGCACCTGCGCACGTGCTGACGCCCTCTGCCACGGTGCGCCGTGTGGTCAACATGACGGCCCTGGCGGCTGCCCATTCGGCCCTCAAGAGCTAGATGGAGCTGGACTGGCTTCTGGCCATTGCAGCGCTGCTGGTAGGCTTGTCCAAAGGGGGTATTCCGGCCATCGGTATGGTGGCCGTACCCTTGTTGACGTTGGTGCTTCCGCCGGTGAAGGCAGCCGTGTTGCTGCTGCCGATTTACGTGGTGTCGGACGTGGTGGGGGTGTGGCTGTACCGCCATCGCTTCAGTGCGGCGAATCTCAAAATTCTGCTGCCTGCCGGGGTGTTCGGCGTGGGCGTGGGCTGGCTTACCGCGTCACATGTGCCGGACCGGGCCATTGCGTTCATGATCGGTGCAGTGGGCATCGGCTTTTGCCTGAACCTGTGGTTGCGCAAGGACAAGGGCGCTTCCCCCGTGCCCGCAAACCCGGTGAAGGGTTGGTTCTGGGGCTCGCTGGCCGGATTCACCAGCTTTATCTCGCATGCCGGGGCACCGCCGTTTCAGGTGTACATGCTGCCGCAAAAGTTACCCAAAGCAGAGTTCGCTGGTACCGCAACGATTGTGTTTGCCGTGATCAACGCGGCCAAGATATGGCCTTACCAGCACCTGCAGCCCTACACCGCAGAGAACCTCTGGAGCGCAGCCGTGCTGATTCCGTACGCGCTTGTCGGCACGGTGCTGGGCGCCTACCTGACGCGGCGTATTGCCGATGTATGGTTCTTCCGGTTGGTGCAGGTCAGCTTGTTTGCGGTGTCGGTGAAGGTGTTGGTCGACGCCGTGTTTTACGCCTAAGACTTGGCAAAGTATTTACAGCTTCAACAGTCGTTCCACATGAAAATTGATTTTGATGGTGTACAGGCTTTTGTGTATGTGGCGGAACTCGGCGCGTTTAACAAGGCCGCGGACAAGCTCAGTATTACGCAGGCTGCGCTGACCCGCCGGATTCAAAAGCTGGAAGCCTATCTGGGGATGAAGCTCATTGATCGCACCACCCGCCAAATGGAATTGACGACAGTGGGAAGAAACTTTTTACCCAAGGCAAAAGCCCTGGTCCGCGACATGACGCACGCCTTCAGCGAGCTCAAAGAAGTATCGGCCGGTGGCAAAGGAAATTTCACATTGGCCTGCATCCCGACCATGGCGACATTTATCCTGCCGGAGTTGATCAGCCGCTACGCGGCCAGGTACCCGGATAACCGCATCAAACTGATCGATGCGAGCGCCCACGAGGTCCGCGCGGCGCTGCTGAATCACCAGGCTGAATTCGGCGTGTCTGTTCAGGGGTCGGCGCATCCGGAGATTGAAGAGACGGTCCTGTTAGAAGACCCATTGATGTTTTACTGCCGCAAGTCACACCCTTTGAGTGCGCGCAAGTCCGTGAACTGGTCGGATATGCGTCTGCATGATCTGATTATTGTGAGCAGCTTCACCGCCACCCGGATCTTCATGGACTATCAGCTGGCGAAAAATGGCATCAACTTGCAAGGTACATACGAGGTTCAGCACCACGCTACGGCGATCAATCTGGTTGCCGCAGGCGTGGGCTGCGCCATACTGCCATTCACGATTTGTTCCGACAATGACCGGCCCGGTGTAGTGCGCATTCCCTTGATCGCCCCGGTGGTCAAGCGAAAAATTGTGATGTGCAAACGGCGGGGCCAAACTTTGTCGCCTGCTGCGCAGGCATTTTGGGAAATCTTGAAAACACGATCGAGCAAGCCCTTGAAAAAGTAAGCCGTTTCATTGTTGTCAAAGTTGCAATAATGGCGTCGAATATTTCATTTGTTTAATCGCGCGATCTGGTGAAAACTCTATGCGTGATTAAAAATAAAGCCACGGATATTGATGTACTGGTCATAGGCGGCGGCAACGCTGCTTTGTGTGCCGCCCTCACGGCGGTGGAAGCCGGTGCGCGCGTCATGCTGCTTGAAGCCGCACCCAGAGAATGGCGCGGCGGAAATTCTGGGCACACCCGCAACCTGCGTTGCATGCATGACGCACCCCAGGACGTCCTGATCGACGCCTATCCTGAAGAAGAATTCTGGCAGGACCTGCTCAAAGTCACCGGCGGCCTGACCAACGAGAAGCTCGCGCGCCTGACGATCCGGGAGTCGGCAACTTGCCGTGACTGGATGCGCTCACACGGCGTGCGCTTTCAGCCGCCGCTTTCCGGCGCACTGCATGTTGCGCGGACCAATGCATTCTTTATGGGTGGGGGCAAGGCGCTGGTCAATGCCTACTTCCGCAGTGCCGAAAATTTGGGTGTGGACATCCGTTACGACGCGCCAGTGGATCGCATTGACGTTGATGACGGCCGATTTGTAGCTGCCCATGTGGGCAACACGCGCATTACCGCCAAAGCCTGCGTACTCGCGGCTGGTGGCTTTGAGTCGAACCGCGATTGGCTGCGCGAGGCCTGGGGACAAAATGCGCTGGGCGAATGGCCAGTCGATAACTTTTTGATCCGTGGCACGCGTTTCAATCAGGGCGTGCTGCTCAAGCAGCTCCTGGGCATGGGGGCCGACTCCATTGGCGACGCCACACAGGCCCATATGGTGGCGATTGATGCCCGGGCACCCTTGTACGACGGCGGCATTTGCACCCGCATTGACTGTGTTTCTCTGGGGGTGGTTGTCAACCGCAATGCTGAGCGTTTCTACGACGAGGGCGAAGACTTCTGGCCCAAGCGATACGCCATCTGGGGGCGTCTGGTGGCACAGCAGCCCGGGCAGATTGCCTACTCCATCATTGACAGCAAAGCGATTGGCCGTTTTATGCCGCCGGTCTTTGAAGGGGTGCAGGCCGATAGCCTGCCGGAACTGGCCCGCAAGTTGTCGATGGATGTAGACGTATTTATGCAAACGCTGAACCGCTACAACCAATCGTGCCGCTTGGGCAACTTTGACCACACTGCGTTGGACGACTGTTACACGCAGGGCGTCAACCCTGCCAAAACACATTGGGCCCGGCCCATCGACACCGGGCCTTTTTATGCCTATGCCGTGAGGCCCGGCGTGACCTTTACTTATCTGGGTTTGAAGACCGACGAAACCGCTGCAGTGCATTTCGGCACCAAGCCCAGTCGAAATTTGTTTGTCGCCGGTGAAATGATGGCGGGCAACGTTCTGGGCAAGGGCTACACCGCCGGCGTGGGCATGTCCATCGGCACGGCGTTCGGCCGCATTGCAGGAACGCGAGCAGCACAGGCCGCGCTGAATCAAGAAATCGGGAGCCGCGCATGAATACGCTTGAAAAGCTTGCGGCAGACGCACAAGCCCTGGCAGCGGGCCAATGGGTGCCTACATCGGTCGAAAGCGAAGCGGCGCGTCAGTTGCAAATTTGCAATGCCTGCCGGTATTGCGAGGGCTTTTGTGCCGTCTTTCCGGCCATGACACGGCGCCTCACCTTCACGCCTGCCGACCTGCATTTCATGGCCAACCTATGTCACAACTGTGGAGCGTGTCTGCATGCCTGTCAGTACGCGCCGCCGCACGATTTCGGGGTCAACATCCCGCGTGTGATGGCCCAACTCCGTGTGCAGACGTATTCAGATTTCGCCTGGCCTGCACCCTTGGGCAAGCTCTACAAGCGCAATGGGCTGATGTTGAGTCTGACACTGGCTGCCGGTCTTGCGCTTTTCCTGTGGTTGGCACAACAAAAGTGGGGTATCGCTAGCGATAATTTTTACAGCGTGTTCCCGCACAACCAGATGGTCAGCCTGTTTGCGCCGGTATTTCTGGCGGCTGTTTTTGCCATGGCCATGGGCGTGCGACGGTTTTGGCGCGACATCACGCCGGCGACCGGCGGCTATCCCGTGCAGGCCAATGCTGCGGCAGAAGCTGCGCACGATGTGTTGCGACTCAAGTACCTGGGCGGTGGTCATGGCGATGGCTGCAACAACGAAGACGATGCGTTCTCGCTGGCACGCCGTCGCGCACACCATCTGACTTTTTATGGATTCATGTTGTGCTTTGCGGCGACCAGTGTTGCAACCCTTTATCACTATCTATGGGGCATGTCGGCGCCTTACGATTTTCCCAGCCTGCCTAAAGTGTTGGGCGTTCTTGGCGGCGTGAGCCTGTTGGTAGGCACTGCGGGATTGTTCAAGCTCAATTTGCAACGACACCGGCTGCAAGGCGATGAAGCACAAAAGCCTATGGACCTGGGATTTATTGCGCTGCTGTTTTTGATCAGCGCAAGCGGGCTGGCGCTTTGGCTGGCGCGCGGCTATGCTGGCATGCCGGTCTGGCTGGCCGTGCATCTGGGCGCTGTGATGGCCTTGTTTACCACGCTGCCCTACAACAAGTTCGCCCATGGCATTTTCCGCACGGCGGCACTGGTGCGGCACGCTGTAGAAAAGCGCCAACCCAGCCCGATTGGTTTAGGTAACGATTAAAAGAGGAGATACGACATGAACACAAGCTACAAACGCAGCACACTGAAGACAATCGCCTGCCTGGCACTGGCGTGGTCCAGCCTTAGCGCGCAGGCGCAGACTTTTCCGCCCAAGAAAACCGTTACGATGGTGGTCGGATTTGCGGCGGGTGGTGCGGCCGATACGGGCGCGCGCATCATTGCCAAGAAGTTGAGTGAAAACATCGGAGCATCCGTCATTGTTGAAAACCGGCCCGGTGCCGGCGGAAATCTTGCCCACCAATACACAGCCCAGGGCGCGGCGGACGGCAGTGTGATTCTGTTCGGATCAGTGGGCCCGTTGACGATTGCGCCGCATATGATGAAGCTGCCCTACGATCCGTTCAAGGATCTCTCCCCCATCACCATGGGCGTGAACTTCCCAAATGTTCTGGTCGTCAATGACCAGGTTGGTATCAAGACTTTTGCAGAGTTCATTGCCTACGCCAAGAAGAATCCGGGCAAGCTCGATTTTGCATCCACCGGACCGGGCTCAGCCTCGCACCTTGCCGGAGAAATGCTTAACTCCATAGCGCATATTGATACCGTGCACGTTCCCTACAAGGGCGGTGCGCCTGCGATGCTGGATCTGGTCGGTGGCCGCGTTGCCTCGTATTACTCCACGCTGTCTACCGCTTTGCCCTACATCGAAAGCGGCAAGCTCATTCCATTGGCAAGTACCGGCCCGGAGCGTCTGGCGGCCCTGCCAAAAGTGCCGACCATTGCCGAGTCGGGCTACCCCGGTTTCAGCGCGACCAATTGGTACGCGTTTGTTGCGTCTTCCAAGGTTCCCAAGGATATTCTGGACCGCTGGAATGTGGAGTTGGTGAAGGTGTTGAAGTCGCAGGACGTGATCGACCAGCTCAACACCCACGGGTTGATCGCGCAACCCTGCAGCCGCGACGAATTCGCCGCTTATATGCGCAAGGAATACGATTCCTGGGGCCGTGTTGTGCGCGAACGCAAAATCACGGCCGAATAAAACCTACGCCGCCTTCAGGTCGTGCTGCTTGAGCGGCATGTCTCGCAGGCGTTTGCCGGTGGCCGCAAAGATCGCATTGAGTACGGCAGGCGCCGCCACTGCAATGGTGGGTTCGCCCACGCCGCCCCAGAAGCCGCCCGAGGGCATGACGATGGACTCCACGCGCGGCATGTCGGCCAGCTTGAGCACCGGGTAGTTGTGAAAATTGCTTTGCTCAATGCGGCCGTCTTTGACGGTGCATTCTCCGTAGAGCGCGGCAGATAGTCCATAGGCAAATGAGCCTTCCACCTGCGCTTCAATCTGCTGCGGGTTGACGGCATGGCCTGGATCGGTCGCGGCCATGATGCGCAGCACATGGAGTTCGCCTTCGGTGCTGATAGAAATCTCGGCACAGGCCGCCACATAACTGCCGTAGCCCATGGTCTGCGCCAGCCCGCGAAACACGCCCTTGGGCGCGGGCTTGCTCCAGCCGGCGCGCTCGGCAACCGCATTCAACACGGCAAGTGCCTTGGGCGTCTGCGCCAGCAGCTTGCGCCGCAGTGCCAGCGGGTCTTGCTTGGTAGCGTGGGCGACTTCATCCATGAAGCACTCCACGTACAGCGTGTTCTGGTTCAGGTTCACACCGCGCCAGAAGCCCGCCGGTACATGCGGGTTGTGCATGGCGTGGTCGATCAGCAAATTCGGAATGGCATAGCCGAACGATGCCTCTGGTCCGGGCGGGTTGAGCCCCTGAAAAGTAATCGGGTCTTTGCCATTCTTAATGTTTTGCGGTGCAACCGTCGCCAGAATGGATTGGCCCGATATGCGCATGTGCAGCGCTGTGAGTTCACCTTTGTCGTTCAGGCCCGCAGTGAGTTTGCACTGGGTCACCGGGTGGTAGCGGCCATGCGCCATGTCCTCTTCGCGCGACCAGATCAGCTTGACGGGCACACCCGGCATGGTGCGCGCAACCAGCACCGCTTGGGTCACAAAATCGCTGGCGCCGCGTCGCCCGAAGCCACCGCCCAGGTGCAGCTTGTACAGCTCGCACTGCTCAGGCTTAAGACCCGAGGCTTCTACTTGCGCGGTGAAAGCTGCTTCGCCATTTTGCGTGGGTACCCATGCCTCACAGCGGCTGTCGGTCCAGCGCACCGTGGCGTTCATGGTCTCCATCGTGGCGTGGTTCTGGTGCGGGTATGAGTACACCGCTTCCAAGGTTCGCGCGGCCTTGCCTAATGCCTCTTTGGCATTGCCGGCTTCATTGCCCACTGCGGCTTGCTCCTGCGTCAAACCAGCCTTGAGGACTTGGGCAAACTTCTCGCTTGAAGCCGTGGCGTTGGGGCCTTCGTTCCATTGCACGGGCAGGGCTTCGAGCGCGGTTTTGGCGCGCCACCAGGTATCGGCAATGACCGCCACCGCGCTGTCGCCTACGCGGACGACTTTCTTGACACCGGGTCGGGAGAGCACAGCCTTGTCGTCAAAGCTCACGAGCGTTCCACCGAAGACCGGACAGTCTTTGATTGCGGCATTCAACATTCCGGGCAGCACCATGTCCATGCCGTAAATCTGTTTGCCCATGGTTTTATCGACCGTGTCCAGGCGCGCCAGTCGTTTGCCGGCGGTGGTCCAGTCGCTGGCGGCTTTAAGCGTGACGGCGGTAGGCACCGGCAGCTTGCCTGCCTCGTCTGCCACTGCGCCGTAACGCAGTGTGCGACCACTGGCCTTGTGGCTGATCACGCCTTTTTGGGTGCTGCACTCCGCCACCGGCACGCCCCAACGGGTGGCTGCGGCTTGCACCAGCATCAGGCGTGCTGCTGCACCGCCCTTGCGCACATATTCATGGCTTTGCCGGATGCCCTGACTGCCGCCGGTGCCAAAGCTGCCCCACACGCGGTTGCGCTTCACGCTCTGGCCGGGTGTAGGGTATTCGGTGGTTACCTTGGACCAGTCGCAATCGAGTTCTTCAGCAACCAGCTGGGCTAGGCCGGTCAGCGTGCCCTGTCCCATCTCAGAGCGGGCGATGCGCACCACCACGGTGTCGTCGGGGCGAACGACTACCCAGGCATTGACTTCCGGCGCTTGCGCCGCATCGGCGCCTTGTGCGGAAAACGGCAAGGCCATAGAAACCACTAGCGAGCCTCCAAGGGCTGCCGACTGCTTTAAAAAATCACGACGATTGGTGCTCATGCGACGCTCCCGTCAGTGTGCGTGATGCGCAGGCCCGCATCGGCCAGCCGCCCGGAGGCTACGGCGTGGATTGCGGCGCGCACGCGGTTGTAGCTGCCGCATCGGCAGATGTTGGTCATGGCCGCGTCAATATCGGTATCGGTGGGGTGCGGAGTGTCGCGCAGCAGGGCTACCGCTGCCATGATCATGCCGCTCTGGCAAAAACCGCACTGGGGCACATCCAGCGCCGCCCAAGCCTTTTGCACCGGATGCGAACCATCTTTTGACAGGCCTTCAATAGTGACCACCTTGGCGTTGGCATCCACCGACGACACGGGCCGCACGCAACTGCGCGTGGCTACACCGTCAATGTGCACGGTGCAGGCACCGCAAAGCGCCATACCGCAGCCGTATTTGGTGCCGGTCAGGCCGAGTTGTTCGCGGATCACCCACAAAAGCGGGGTATCGTCTTCTGCGTCCACCGTTCTAACGGTGTTGTTGACGTTGAGTTGGGCCATCGCTTGTCTCCGTTGTTATTTCCTAATGCTAGGCGAAAACGGAAACTTGCGTCTATTCTCGGCTTTCCCGTCGGCGGTCAATAGAGTGGTGAATCAGCAGCGTAGTCAGAACGGCGGCCACGCCTGAGCCTGCCATGGCCGGCGAACCCGCGGCCACCTTGGCCGCCTCCAGCAAGGCGCTCCAGCTGACTTGCTGCACATAGCCGGCCAACGCAATGACATCGGCCGGACTGATCCTTTGCACATCCTCCGGCTGGACCGCCAGATTGGCCCATCCATCACGAAAGCGCAGCGTGGCAAACAATCCGCCAGCGACCGACACCAGTCCCAAGGGACCCAGAGGGCGCAGCAGTTTTTCCAGAAGCGTTTGGCGCACCGGCGTGGGCGCCGTTTCATAGGCACGTCCGATGAGCTGGTTCAGGATGCGCGCCTTGTCGGATGGCGGGGAAGATTCAAAAACGTCTACCACTAGGTCTGTGACCGGCAAGATCGATGAGGGGTTCACGGCAATCTCCTTGGCTAGTCGGGGCGGTGCGAGTGCCACTACCGAGTACTATGGATCAGCTATGTAACGCTGGCGTGAAGAACTGATGACAATCAGTAACTTTACGCACGGACCTTCAGGCACTAGCCCGGCCCCAGACCACGGTGACGATGCTCGCAGCCAGCGTCTGGGCCAGCGCGATGACTACCACTGAGCCACTCCAACCATGGCTCTCAAAGGCAATGCCGGCCAGCCAGGTTCCCACAGCACCGCCGGCGTAGTAGCTCAGGTAATACAGGCCGGTCGCCAGCGAGCGGCCTTCCGTCACGTTTTTGGCAATGCCGCTGATCGTTGCCGACTGGCACAAAAACACGCCGGTGGAGCAAATCGCCAGGCCTGCGATCACAAACACCAGTGAAGGCAGCAAGGTCATCAAGATTCCGCAGATGGAAATGGTCAGACCCGATTGTAATGAGCGCATGTACCCCAGACGGTCGATATAGCGCGCTGCCAGCGGCGTGACCACTACCCCCACCAGATAGACCGCAAACACATTGGCGAGCCCCGCAGATGACAGATGAAACGGCGAACCTGCCAGATACAAATTCACATAGGTAAAGGCCCCGACCAGCGAGAACAGCACGCAAAAGCCGACGGCACAAGCCGCCATCAGCCGCTTGTTGGACAGGTGCACCCGCAGCGTGCGGAAGGCACCGCCAATGTCCCGGTGCGCCATAAAATTGCGTGAGGCAGGAAGCCCCCACAGGACCGCCAGCGCGCCAAGCAGGTTCATGCCGGCCAGTAAAAAGAATGCACCGCGCCAACCCAGCAAATCGCCCGCGTGGCCGGTAATAAAGCGACCGGAAAACCCGCCCATCACCGTGCCGCCGACATAGGTGCTCATCATGCGGGCCACGCCCGTGGCTTGAAACTCCTCGGAGATGTAGGCAATCAGCACCACCACAATGCCCGGCACGGCCAGCCCCTGTATAAAGCGTAAAGCGATCAGCCACTCAAAACTGCCGGCCAGTGGAATCAGCGCGGTTGGCAAGGTGATGAACAGCAGGGACGCGCAGAGGATGTTTTTGCGCCCGAATGAGTCGGAGAGCATGCCCATAAAGGGCGAGACCAGCCCGATTGCGAGCACCGTGGCACCTACGGCCAGCCCGGCTTGTACAGGGGAAGCGTGATAGTCCTGCATCACCATGGGCAACACGGATTGCAGCGAATAGACGTTCAGAAAAGCAAAAAAGCCGATGACCCAAATGATGGGCCGGGAGGCTGTTGAACCACTGCTCAACCGGGGTGAGCGCACCTTGTTTTCAGCCATGGCTTTATTTTAGGACTTGCGCATTACCCTTGGCGTCACGCCGTTTTGCCAAAGCAGCAACAATGCCCGCCATGCAACGCGCAATCGTCTGGTTCAAGAGGGATTTACGGGTGCACGACCATGCAGCGTTGTGTGCCGCACAGTCCTGTTCGGAGGTGGTGGCCCTGTTTGTTCTGGAGCCACAGTGGCTGCAAAGCCCGGAGTGTGACGCATCGCATGTGGACTTTGCGCTGCAGTGTCTGGCGGAGCTGCGCACGGCGCTGGCACTGCGCGGTCTTGCGCTCTTGGTGCGGGTGGGGCCTGCGGTGCAGGTGCTGGAACAACTGCACGGCGAGCTGCCGTTTACCCTGCTTTTCAGCCATGAAGAAACCGGACCGCTGTGGTCCTACGCCCGTGACACGAAAGTAGCACAGTGGTGCCAATCGCAGCAAGTGGTGTGGCAGGAGTTCATCCAGACCGGCGTAGTGCGCAGAATGCGTACGCGCTCCGGATGGGCCGCACGTTGGCAGGCGCGCATGGATGCCCCGTTGCAGATACTCAACGGCGGCTTTGCGGCCACTACTTCGTTGGATCAGCCGGAGTTGCCCACCCTGAAATCCTTGGGGCACATGCCGCACGGCAAAAATCTGCAAGCCGCTGGCGAGCAAGCAGCACGCCAAACATTGAACAGTTTTTTACAGCAGCGTGCCTATGACTACCGCAAGGCTTTGTCCAGCCCGTTGAGTGCCGAAGCGGGGTGCAGCCGCCTGAGCCCGCATCTGGCGTTTGGCACCGTGTCCCTGCGTATGGTGCATCACGCCACCGAGCGCGCCATTGCGGACACCAACGACCGCGCTTTTGCTTATGCCTTGCGGGGCTTTACAGGGCGGCTGCGCTGGCACTGCCACTTTATGCAAAAGCTGGAAGACGAACCGCAGATTGAACTGCACAACTTTGCACGGGTCTGCGACGGGCTGCGTGAAGATGCGTTTGATGAAGTACGCTTTGCAGCGTGGTGTGAGGGACGTACTGGATTCCCGATGGTGGACGCGTGCATGCGCTCGCTGATCGCTACCGGCTGGTTGAACTTCCGCATGCGGGCCATGTTGGTCAGTTTTGCGAGCTACCAGCTGTGGTTGCACTGGCGGCCTACGGGTCTTTTTTTGGCGCGGCAGTTTCTGGATTTCGAGCCGGGTATTCACTGGAGCCAGATGCAGATGCAAAGCGGCACCACCGGCATCAACACGTTGCGCATGTATTCCCCCACCAAGCAGGCGCAGGATCAGGATCCGCAGGGTGTGTTCATACGCCGCTGGGTGCCGGAACTGGCGCGCGTGCCGCTGCCCTATCTGGCCCAGCCATGGAAGATGGATGAGAGCGTTCAGCGCATGGCGGCTTGCACGATTGGTGTGGACTACTCTGCGCCCATCGTGGACGAGAAGGCAGCGTTGCAAGCTGCCAAAGACCGTATGTACGGTCTGCGCAAAAGCCTTGAAGCCTGCGAAGAAGCCCGTGACGTACAGGCGCGCCACGGCTCACGCAAGAGCGGTCTGCCGCAAACCGGGCAGCATAAGCACAGTGCACGTGCGGCGCAGACCCCGCAAACATCACCCCAAGGAAATTTGTTCGAATGAAAAGTGATTTCAAAGGCAACAAGCAGTCGCTGCCCTCCAAGCCCTGTGCAGTATGCGGACGCACTATGACCTGGCGAAAAGCCTGGGCCAAAAATTGGGAATCGGTGCTGTATTGTTCTGACGCCTGCCGCGCCAACAAGGCCGCACGGGTACTGCGTATTGGTACAAAGAATGACTAAGGTGCGCAATCTGGTCATCGTGCTGGGTGATCAGCTTGACCCGCAGACCACGGCCTTGCAGGACTTTGATAGCGGGCAGGACGTGGTGTGGATGGCCGAGGTCGCACAGGAGTCGCAGCATGTGTGGTCTGCCAAGCAGCGCATCGCCGTATTCCTGAGTGCCATGCGTCACTTTGCGCAAGCGCTGCGCGCACAGGGCATCACAGTGCATTACACCCCGCTCGATGCGGACAGCAACACCGGAAGCTTAGGTGGAGAGTTGGTGCGCGCCATTGGCGTTTTGCAGCCGCGCGGCTTGGTCATGACGGCGCCCGGTGACTGGCGTGTGTTTCAAGTCCTGCGCACGGTTGCGGTACGGCACCAACTGCCGCTGGATTTGCGCGACGACACCCATTTTTTCAGCACGGTGCGCGAGTTTGCCGCGCACGCCAAAGGACGCAAACAGTTGCGCCTGGAATACTGGTACCGCGAATTGCGCAAGAAGCACAAAGTTCTTATGCAGGGCGCAGAGCCCGAGGGCGGGCAGTGGAACTTTGATGCAGACAACCGTGAGCCTTTTGGCAAGGCCGGTCCTCAGCAGGTGCCGCCGCCCCAGCGTTTTGCGCCCGACGCCATCACGCATGAAGTCATCGCGCTGGTAAACATCCGCTTTGCGGAGCACCCCGGCAGCTTGCAGTCCTTTGGCTGGCCGGTGGACCGCGAAAGTGCGCTGCTCGCGTTGCAGGGCTTCATCACGGAGCGCCTGCCGCTGTTTGGCAAGTACGAAGATGCAATGTGGTCCGGCCAAGCCTGGCTGTACCACTCGCAACTGAGTTGCGCACTCAACCTGAAGTTACTCAGCGCCCGCGAAGTCGTGCAGGCGGCGGAAGATGCCTACCGTTCGGGGCGCGCGCCGATTGAATCCGTGGAAGGCTTTATCCGGCAAGTACTGGGCTGGCGCGAATATGTGCGCGGCATTTACTGGACACAGATGCCGCAGTACCTGGCGCACAACGCGCTGGATGCGCAGGCGGAGTTGCCCGCGTGGTTCTGGACGGGTGAGACCGACATGGCCTGCTTGAGAGACGCCATTACGCAAACGCTGGAGCACGGTTATGCCCACCACATACAGCGCCTGATGGTCACCGGCTTGTATTGCCTGCTGCTGGGCGTGAAGCCGCACTCTGTGCACGAATGGTATTTGAGCGTGTATGTCGATGCCGTAGAGTGGGTGGAGTTGCCCAACACGCTGGGCATGAGCCAGTTCGGCGACGGCGGCCTGATGGCCAGCAAACCGTATGTGGCCAGCGGCAAATATATACAGCGCATGAGCAACCATTGCACTGGCTGCCGTTACGACCCTGCGCAGTCCACCGGCGAAAAGGCTTGTCCCTACACCACCTTGTATTGGGACTTCCTGATGCGCCACGAGGCCCTGCTCAAAACCAATCCGCGCATGGCCATGCAGCTTAAAAATCTGGCGCGGCTTGATGGCGATGCCCGCGCGGCGATACAGGCGCAGGCGGAGCAACACCGCGTAAGCTATGCGCCTCTATGCAAGCCTTAATTGATCACATTGCTGCCATGCAGCCACCCGTCGATGCTGCGCGTATTTTTCATGGGCGCGGCGGACGGTATCCGGGTTGCGAGCATCTGGCGCTGGACTGGTTCGCACCGGTGTTTGTGCTTACCAGCTTCCAAACCTTGGAGGAGGGCGCGCTTGCTGTGTTGGGTGATGCCTTGGCTGCGCGCTGGGCGCAACTTTCACCCGGCACGCCGCTGAACTGGGTGTACCAGTGCCGCACCGCAGGCCCTGCGCAAACGCGGCTGATGGCTGGAAGCGTGCCTGAGCCGCATGAGGTGACCGAGGACGGCGCGCGGTATCGTGTGCATGTGCAGCAGGGCCAGAACCACGGACTGTTTCTCGATATGGCGCAGGGCAGGCGCTGGGTGCGCGCACATGTCGCGGGTATCTCCAAGGCCAAAGTGTTGAACCTGTTTTCTTATACCTGTGCCTTCTCTGTCGTGGCCTTGCAAGCCTGCGCCCGTCAGGTGGTGAATGTGGACATGAGCCATGGCGCCATGGCCATTGGCCAACAGAACCACCGGCTCAACGGCATCACCACCGGCGCGAGCTTTTTGATGCACGATATTTTTTCGACCTGGGGAAAAATTTCGCGCGGCGGCCCGTACGATCTGATCATCGTGGACCCGCCAAGTTACCAGAAAGGTAGCTTTGTCGCCACCAAGGACTACGCGCGCCTGATGCGCCGCCTGCCTGACCTGCTGGAGTTGGGTGGCTCGGTGCTCCTGTGCCTGAACGCGCCTGAACTGGATTGCGACTTCCTGCAAGACCAGATGCGTGAACTGGCGCCGGGGTTGGAATACGTAGAGCGGCTGGATAACCCGGAGGTGTTTGCTGATGCCTTTCCTGAGCGTGCGCTCAAGGTGTTGGTCTATCGGGACCCGTCACCTACGGCTTGACCAATCCCGCTCCGCTAATGTCCTGCAAAGGCCCGAGCGGGTTGTGTGTGACTTCCAGTTCGTTTACCCAAGGTTGTCCACCCCAGGCGCGGTAGACCACCACGTCATTGACCAACAGGATGATGGCATTGAAGCGCCAGCCCGTGGTTTCGGTGTGACGGCTGAAGTTGGTGAGGTCGGTGAAAAAGTTGCCGGTGCGCGTCCGGTTGATTTTCGAGAACGTCAGCTCAATCCCGCGGCAGGCGCCCAGTGCTGCAACGCAGTTCAACACGCCGGGATCAATTTCCTGGCGCGACAGCAGGGTATTGGGTACGAAAAATTTGCGGACCACATCCGCCTGGGTCATTAAAACGGCATTGGGATGGCTGGTCGGGTAGAGCTTGCCGCCGTTGATGTGTTGCCAGTTGCTTTGCATCGGTACCAGCACTTCGACGGCTTGACAGGCTTCATCAAAATCTGCGAAGTTGCTGGAATCATTCTGCGCACTGGGCAGCATGGTGCACGCGCTGCACACCAAAATCAGGGGTAAGAGCAGCAATCCGGAACGCATGACGCACAGTACGACTCGCTTTTGTGCAAGTCTGTTCTTAAGCGTACCAACTGAACGGCAAATCTGCTTGTTCAGGCCACCGCACCGAACAGTGCACCGGCGCCTGCGGTAACGGCCATTGCCAATGCACCCCAGATGGTGACACGCCATACGCCGATCCACACGGGCGCCGCACCCGCCAGGGCCGATAGCGCTCCCAGCGCGGCCAGAAAAGCGATCGATGACAGCGACACCCAGAGGATGAGCTGCGATGATGCTGCTGCGGCAACCACCACGATAGGCAAAACCGCGCCCACGGAAAAGCTAGCCGCAGAAGCCAAGGCGGCCTGCGTCGGGCGCGCGGCAGTGGTGGCTGAAAGTCCCAACTCGTCGCGTGCGTGTGTGCCCAGTGCGTCATGGGTCGTGAGTTTGCTGGCGACCTCGTCGGCCAATGGGCGGTCCAACCCCCGGGCAATATAAATGGCCGCGAGTTCACGCAGTTCGCCTGCGGGGTCTTGACCGAGTTCGGTCCGCTCCCGCGCCAGGTCCGCGTTTTCGGTATCTTCCTGGGAATGGACAGATACGAACTCACCGGCGGCCATCGACATGGCACCGGCAATCAGGCCGGAGACACTGGTCATCAGAATTACGTGGTGACTCGCGCCTGCTGCGGCAACTCCGAGCACCAGACTGGCCGTGGACACAATGCCGTCGTTCGCGCCCAGTACTGCCGCACGCAGCCAGCCGATGCGGTCGCTATGGTGCCGTTCGGCATGACGGCGCATGCTTATCGTGCGCCTTTATGGTCCTTTTGCCCTGTGTTCTTGTGCCGCCCCAATACCTCGGTAGGTTCAGCAGGTGGCGTTTGCAATTTCGATTGTTTCGGCACGGGGCCATGCGCTGGGATTGGCGCAGCGACGGGGCGCTCTGGTAGTTCCGGCTTTGCGGGCTTTTGCTTCATGCGAATCTCCAATGTAAAAGTGCCAGCGTATTGAAGTGGCATCCGTTGCGCCATACGTTGGCGCACATACCCGATGACGGATTGCGTACAGCATCAAAGTCCCTCCAACAAGCGGAAAAAACTTATGAAAACGGATTGGCAAATGCAGCAGGACGTAATGGCTGAACTCAAATGGGAGCCCTCAGTGCATGCTGCGCAAATCGGCGTTGAAGTGAAGAACGGCATCGTTACGCTAGCCGGTGAGGTCAGCAGCTACACCGAAAAGCTCAATGCCGAGGCAGCGGCCCAACGGGTAAATGGCGTTAAAGCTTTGGCCGTAGAAATGAAAGTCAAGTTGTCACAGTTCGGCATGCGCACCGATGCCGATATCGCTGAGTCTGCCAAGAATATTCTGGGCTGGACCAGTTCCCTGCCGGCGGATGCCGTTCACGTTCAGGTGGAAAGCGGCTGGCTCACCTTGTCGGGCAACGTAGAGTGGCAATACCAGCGTCAGGACGCCGCTGACAGCGTGCAATTTCTGGTGGGTGTCACCGGGGTCAGCAACCAGATCGCCATCAAACCTTCGCTGCTGGCGGCGGTGGTGAAGTCGGACATCGAAGCCGCACTGAAGCGCCGTGCCGCTGCCGATGGCAAGACCATTGGCGTAGAAGTCAAGGGTGCCGATGTGACTTTGACAGGCACCGTACACAGCTGGTCCGATCGCGATCTGGCAACCCGCTCGGCCTGGGGAAGTGCCGGTGTTGGCAAGGTGGTCGACAAACTGACGATCACCTATTAAACAGAAGGCACATCATGCAGGTTCAGGCGTGGCGCGCAGTGAGGCGGTACAAATCAAAGTGCCCGAGCGCAGCCATATAAACAGTCGTCGTGGCTTGAGCCAGCTTGTCGGGTGTCCATAGTTGCAAGGCCGAATGCGCGTCAAAGGCAATGCCTTGCACACTATTGCCCAGACCGGTTGCGACAACATCACCGCAGGCGTCGAGCAGGCGGATTTCCAGCGATGTGCAGGGACCCTTGCCGACGGCCAGGCCATCGACCAGCGTAATGTCGACGATGCAGATAAGGCCACGCGCACCCATTAAGGCCATAAAGGTAGACAGGCCGCGTGGTGTTTGTCGCACCTGCATATCGCTGCTGAGCCCATGCGTTTTGAATCGACGCTCCATATTGGCCGCGCAGACTGCGAGGCGCCCGCTCACGGCCCGTGTCAATCGGGTGAATGCAATGTCCCAGCCGGGCGGCCCCGGGGGTATGGGTGTGGGGTGAGGTTGGTTCATGGTGTACCCAGTGTCCGGCGGCGCGCGCGCGGTGAGGGTTGTAATAGCCGGGACATCGCCGCGCAATAGCAGCCTTATCGCACGCAGCCCGGTATTGGCAAACGTACAGACCTGGCTCCAGCGGGTCGACAACATGGCCGCTCCATCCACCAGCAGGAATACGCACCATGAAGACCGACAGCCAATTGCAGCATGACGTCAGCGCAGAACTTCAATGGGAACCCGCGGTCCACGCAACGCGCATCGGCGTCGAGGTGAAAGACGGTGTCGTCACGCTGGCCGGACAGGTTGACAGCTACGGGGAGAAATGGAGCGCCGAGCAAGCGGCCTTGCGTGTGTCCGGTGTCAAAGCCATCGCCATTGGGTTGAAAGTGCATGTCAGCAGTCCGCGTCAGCGCACCGACGCCGACATTGCACAAGCGGTCAGGAACGCGTTGGACTGGACCTCCACACTGCCAGCAGATGCCATTGCGGTGATTGTCGAAGGTGGCCTGGTTACCCTGTCGGGCTCGGTGGGCTGGCAATACCAACGACTGGCTGCATCCAACAGCGTACGCCACTTGATGGGTGTGACCGGCGTGAGCAATCAGATCACCATTACGCCTCTGGAGATCACCGTGGAGTCTGCTTTGATCAAGTCGGACATTGAGGCGGCGCTCAAGCGCACGTCAATTGCGGACGCTAACAACATTGCAGTGGCGGTAAAGGGCAGTGTCGTAACCCTGTCCGGCATTATTCACAACTGGGATGAGCGTGACACGGCCACCTACGCCGCCTGGGGTAACCCCGGCGTGTACAACGTGGTCGACCACATGACCATGGCTTACTGACTGAACTATCCACATGGCTAAAGTCAGGGGGTTCTGGAGGCAGATTGCGTGGGGCTCGCAGGCTCTCGCATCGTCTTTTCAGACGAAGCTACAACATCCCGCGCTTGACCACGCACAAACCTCTTTCGACGTGCAATCCGGTCTGACGGCAGAGGTTTGAATTCCACCGTGGGGAAACGCAAGCGCTCCCCGCTTCCAGATTGTTCTACACACAAGCCCGCACGCCGCAACAGCAGTTCCGCAGTCGCCCAGTCCTCTCGGAGATGCGATCGCTTGTGTTGGCTTTCGATAACGTTCTTTGCCAGAAATGCGCTGTAGCAGTCTCGCTGCACCAAGGTGTTTGACTCCCCTAGTGTGTGCCAGCGCTGTTTTAGCGGCTTCTTTGCACAGACCTCAGTGATGTGGTCGTACTGGCGCATCTTCAGCTTCCAGGTGTTCAACTCCACTACCTTCCCGCCGGCACTCTCAGCCTTGCGGGTTTGCAGCGAGACAAACATGCCCGAAGCACGTACTTTGGCACTTCGTCCAAAATTCTTCTGGAATCCTTTGTAGGACACCTTCTCGATCTGGACCAGATTGCCAAGACCCAATATCTTGTTGGCCAGCTCGCCATGATCGCGCTTGCGCGCAGCCGCCAAACAGCGTTCAAGCTCAGACAGTTGATGCTGACGGCGCACGTAGCGACCAGACTTGGCCCAGCGTTTGGCACTTTTCTTGGCTGTGCCATCGGCATTGAAGTTGTCCGGGTTCATTGCTCGGCGGGTGCGATCCTGCGCTCGCTGTAAGACCCGCATGTACTTCCAAGGCTGCTCGACGTTCGGCGCGAACTTCTCAAGGCCCACCGCGTCGTCGGAGACGATCGCCGCGGTGCTGGGGCCAATGTCTAGGCCAACGACTTGCCCGCTGGAGAGAAATTCATACTTTACAGGTGCCGCGCCGCCCTGCACGAGTTGCACAAACCAGCGCCGACGAGAGCCTTCCATGCGCCACACGATGCGGCAATATTTGGTCTTGGCTTGCAGGCACGCATGAATGTACGGGTCTTTGGACTTGGTTGGCATCACAACCGGCACACAGAATCCCTTGCCCCATGACGCAGTAGCCGTATCCGCGTGCCAGAGTGGGCCTGCAGCGTTACTCTTGCCTTCCATGCTTTGAAGGGGCCGGTCTTTGCCTTTGAAGCGTGGCCTGCCACGTTTGCCAAAGGCATATTCCTGCAGCGATGCGAACACACGGCTGGCGATCTTCTGGGTATCGTGGGCGTCAAGGCGATTCTCAAATCCGGCAGCGTTCTTGTGTGCTGTGGCCATTGCTTGCAGTGCGTATTTCGTGAAGCCAAAGTGCTGATTGCAAGCTTTGAAGGCCTCGTTGCGGGCGTTGCGCACAGCGCTCTTTGCTTCACCTTTGGGCATGGCTTTCGCAGCGGTCCAAGCCTTGGATTCCAGCATGAGTGCCAGTGCCTTTAGACCATCTCCCAGCACTGCGTTATTCAGCCTGCGAGCCGCCTCGAAGCGATCCAGCATCACTGCATCGTAGGCGCGCGAAGCAATCATTGGCAGCTCTGTTATGAAGGTGGGCTTAGGGGCGCGGGCCATGGGATCAGTCTTTCGATCAGACGTTCTTCTGGTTTTCGATGTACTGCTTAACGATAGCCAACGGTGCGCCGCCTACAGTGGAGACAAAGTAGCTATTGGTCCAAAGAGTTGGACGGCGGCGCGTGAGGAACGGAAAGTTCTGGCGCAATTCCCCACAGCTCAGTCCCTTGATCTCCTTGATGAGACGGTGAATTCCATATTGCGGGTCCACATCGACAAGCAAATGCACATGATCTGGCATCACTTCGAGTTCGATCAGGTCTGCATCTCTGGCTAGACATATGCGCTCCACGATTCGTTTGAGCGCCTCATCGGCGCCATCCACTAGAACCGAGCGACGGTACTTCGGGCACCACACAACGTGGTACTTGCACGAGAAAACGACGTTGCTATTGGAGCGGTATGAACTGTACGCAATACCAGGATGCAAAAGGAACTTAAATACTTCAACAAAAAAATACCAGCCGCTCACCCCATGGCTAAAGCGAGGGGCTTGCGCGGCTCATTTGGTCATCCGGTGCGACGGGCGCGCAACTCGCGCCAGCTCGCCTCCTGCAAGACCACGCCATACAGGCTGGCAGCGGCTTCTATGCGTTGCCAGGCATCGTCCCGTTCGGCATCGCTCACACCCTCGACTTGGTTGAATCGTGCGACCGCGTTGCGCACATGGCTGGCATTTTCCAGCGGCTCTTTGCGTTGCGTGGGAAATGCGAACTGCCTCGCAGGCATTGCCTTGCGAGCTTCGGAGGTCAGTTTGGACATCGAGATTTTCCCTTCTACATAGAAACGTACTGCAGCCTCATCGCATCTTCGAGGGCAATTGGATGGACTCGCCGCCCACTATAAACAAGCCATACCCCCGGTGGTGCAACGTGCGCGGTGCTTTGCAAGCAGGTTTGACCCACGCCCTCACGACTTCCAGCACGAAAAAGTTGTACCGGTTCTTCAGTCGGGTGTCGAAAACACGGCATTCAAAACTGGCGTAACACTGTGCAATCAGCGGCGCTGCGACCATGCTGCCCGGTTGGGGTGTTAGGCCGTACTTCAGGAATTTGTCCTCTTGCGCCCCCGACGAATTGCCACAACCCACCACCTGCGATGCCAGTTCGACCGTGGGAATGTTCAACACGCATTCGCGACTCGCGTTGAGTGCCGTAAAGCTGAAATCATTCCCGCTTATTACACACCCCACCAGTGGCGGCTCAAACTCCAGCATCGTGTGCCATGACATTGGCATCACATTGGCATGGCCTTTGTGTGACGTGGTCAGCAGCAATACCGGTCCGGGTTCCAGGTGACCGTATACCTTTGACAGTGGCAAAGCGCGCTTGCGTGCGAGGCGGGGCATGATCGTGGGGCGGCTACTTGGCCAGGCCGAGTTGTTTCATGAAGTCCTGGTTGTCCCAGAACAGCCATTCATGGTCCATCGTCTTGCCTGCCCAGTGGCCGATGGTTGCCATGCCGATGGCAAAGCGTTTGCCGGTCGGGGCAACCATCGTTCCATCGCCTGATGGCATGGGGTTGGTAAAGGTGCCAGTCATGACGCCGGTCACCGCCGTCCATGTGCCGGAACCGAAACGGACCGGGTGCGTCTTGATAGTGATGTCGGGCGCGAATACAAACATGGCTTTGAGGTCATCCGTGTGGCGGGTCAGGCCTTTGGTTTCGTGGCCATCGGGCCAGGTCACTACCGGCGCGCGTCAAGGTAGTTGTCGCCTAATTTAAGCAGCCATCGGCTGAATAAGCTTTTCCTTCACATGCTCTG